>NZ_JBPCEP010000002.1:0-396136 GCF_050971705.1 Niallia sp. M35 | reverse complement strand
CAAGCCTGTGGGGTCTTAGGCTTTGCTCTACTTCCCGCAGGAGTTGAGTGTCCTCCGCTCCATTTCACTCCGTTTTTAAAGATTATTTAGTTCCAGCATTTTTTTCAAAAGAAAATAAAACGGAGCAGACTGAATACACGGAGACTCCTATGGGAGCTGCGAGAAAGTCCAAGACCCCGCAGGAACGTAGTGACGAGGAGGCTTGGCGCTCGCCCCATGGAAAGCGCAGTGTATTCAGTCTGCGTGCGATTACCACAAAACTTCTTTCTTAAAATAAATAAAAAAACCAAACAATTATACGAATTTTTTTTAGTGTGTACGTATAATTGTTCGGGATTAAATTTAATTGAAATACTTATGTCCCAGTCTCTTTAGAATAAAGATTTTGATTTTTAGATGCAGCTTTTTTATCTGCTCCGGAAAACCATGGTTCATCCCAGATATTTTGAGTACGGAAACTGTAGAAATTTGCTTCATTATTATACAGAAGTTGCTCTATGTTTGGTTACCGGAACTGTATCCCCTGATTCTGCTGCCTTTTCCATCACAGATGGCCTTGCAAGGATGAATACAGATATAATCAATAAGGCACCAGCTATTAAGAGAATCCATTGCGCAGGAACATAATCATATAACACACCAAAGATAAGTGTTCCTACCGGCATCATTCCCATTGCAAATGTCTCTAATATAGTAAAAACCCTTCCTTTATATTCATTCGCAATCTTCTTTTGCATTAATACCATTATTGGGATATTAACCAGTATATTAACAGATCCAAATAAAAACATTAGCATTAAGTAAAAGATAAATATAGAGGCTGCCGACATCGGAATGAAGATTGGAATAGCTGCAGCTGCCATTAATATTCCTAGCGCTATAATTCCCAATTTACTTACTTGGAAGGGTTGTTTAAATTCCTTTCCTAATGAAAGATAAATAGAAAGCAATAAAGTACCAACCGCAAAAGCACCTTCCACCATTCCAAATTGGACAGATGGCATATGGAGTTTTGTATTCACTACATAAGGAAAACCAATATTAAAAGCAGTAAAAATAAAATTGACGATAAGACTAATACTAATCATAGCTACTAATAGCGGTTGATTCTTAACATAAACTAATCCTGCCTTCAAACTCCTCCAAACCGTTTCCTGTTGTTCTGCCTTTTCTTTTTCCTTTTCAAACAATGTAAAATTCATTGTGGAATCAAGTACAACAGCAATCAACGAGGCAATCAGAAAAATAGTTAAAAAAACAGACATGGAGACAAGACCGAATAATATTCCACCGATAGCAGGACTGGCAATTTGCGCAATAGAAACAGCAATTTGATTCATGGAAGACGCTTTTTGAATGCGGCTTTCATCCACTAATCCTGTTAAAGAAGAAGTAAAAGCATTGCTCGCAAACATCGAGGTTATAGATAAAATACAAGATGTTGTATAAATAGCAGGTAGAGATAATCCCATCGTTACACTATAAAGCAGCAATCCACCAATAGATACGGTAGAGGCTGTCTGCGCTGTAATCGCAATATGTTTACGAGGATACCTATCAATAATAGACCCAGCAAAAGGTGCTACAACTGTCCGCGGCAAAATATTGCATAACATATTTACGGCAAAACTCATCGACGAGCCAGTTAAATGCAAAATATATAAACTAATTGCAAATGTATAAATTTGTGACCCAGCTGTGGCAATTAATTTACTACTGACGAATGTCCATAAATGGTAGGTGGCCCTCTTTTCTAACGAATATTCTTTCACCAAAACATCGTCCTTCCTTTAAAAGTTTAATTAAATTAAACAAATCATATCACACCAAAACTTTCCTTTCAAGGAAAAGTTTAATATAATTAAACTATCGAAAGAAGGAGTTGTACGATTATGTTAGGCGAACGCATTCGCACATTACGAAAACAAAAAAAAATGACCCTTGAGGCATTAGCTGGCGATAGATTAACCAAAGGCATGCTTAGTCAAATTGAGAATAATAAAGCGCGCCCTTCTATGGAGAGTTTGGAATATATTGCGGGAAGACTAGGCGTTGATATATCAGAGTTATTAGAAAAGGTAAGTATTGTTGAATTAAGAAAAGTATTAGAGGAAGCAGAAAAGATACATGAAGAATTTCGTATTTATTTTAAACACTCTGAGGAAACCATAGAACAATGCTCCAAACTGACCGCCTTAATTGAGCCCTATATCTCTAATTTGAATGAAAGCTATGAATCAGCTCGCTTATTGGAAATTTATAGCCGCAGTCTATTTTGTCTGAATAAAAAGGAATGGGCATTATATTGTGATAAAGCAGCATTAATTTATGATTCGCTTAATCTTACTGCTAATCGGGCAAACATTGCATTCTTCAGAGGAATAAACTTTTATTTGGAACACCGCTATCAAGACGCTTTACAATGTTATTTGGAAGAACGACATCATATTGAAACAACTCATATAAAGATAGATCCTATGACTAAAGTCACTATGGATTATCATATCGCTGCCTTATATTCAGCAATCGGAGACATAAAAGCAACTTCAGAAGCAGTGGAAAGCGCATTGGAATACTCGAGAAAAGAAAAACTCTACTACAAAATAGACGATATCTATAAGCTTGCTACAGTGGTTGCCTTGCTAGTGGGAGATGAAGAAAAATTTCATTACTACTTAAAAAAACTAAAGCAATATGGTGAATTTGTAGAAGATAAAATTTTTGAAGAACTCTGTGATGTAATTTATGTGGAATACTTACTGCATGTAAAGGGAGAATACCATCAAGCAATGCCTATCATTGATCAATATTTAACTTTTGACGAAAACACTCAAAAAGGAAGCGGTGATAATTGGAATATGCTTCAAAAGGGAAAAGCGATGTACTATGTAAAAGTATATAAAGAAGCACTCGACATTTTAAGAACAATTTATATACCTAAACATATTAACCATCCTGTTGACCAAGCTATTTATTATACCAAAGATATATTTATTGCTCTTTGTTATAAGGAACTTAATAATATCGATAAAGCACGAGAACATGCAAAAATTGCTTATGACTGCTATTTACCGCTGCCTGACTCTATATTTAAAACTCTGTGTAACGAAACATATAAAAACATTTGTTTAAGCTAACTATGCAATATAAACAGGGAAAATGGGCGTGAATTAATTCTTCACCCCCATTTTCCCTGTTTATATTGCTAAAATCTCTTTCGTAAAATGAATAAAGTCGGTGAAATAGCCATCCACTCCAAATTCGTGAACTCGTTCTTGTTCCACTTTTTGCGTTTTCTTATTCGTAAAATAGACATGTACCTCTTTTTCCTTTTTATGTAATTCGTCTACCACCTCTTTTGTAATATCTGTAGACTCTATGCCGATGATAGGAAAATCAACCGTACTAGCTTTTTCTAGGGAAAAAGAGCCTTTGCGAAAAAGAAGCGCTAATTCAGTATCTGGTGCCATTTCTTTGATTTTCAATAAACTCTCCTCTGAAAAGGATTGAATCGTCACCAAATTTTTGTCTAAAAGCCCATACTCCTTTAATAGGTTAATTAGCTTTTCCTCCATTGCTAGTTTTCCATCAACCAGCCTTGTCTCAATATAGTACTTTTGTGTATCTTGAAAAGTTTCGATTATTTCCTTTAATGTGGGGATTTTTTCCTTTATCTCTTTCCTAGTATCCGATTCGATTGTTTGAAACGCTCTTAGTTCTTCTAATGTGTAATCAGAAACCTTCCCTGTGCCATTTGTAGTCCGATCGATTGTGTCATCATGCATGGCAACTAACTCGCCATCCTTTGTCATTCTTAAATCCATTTCTAATGAATCCACACCAGATTGAGCTGCTATTTGATAGGCAGTAATGGTACTCTCGTTGTACCATTCATTTGCCCCTCTATGTGCGATCACCCTTGGAGTTTCTTCGTGTTCTGTCACAGATGGACTGACCATCGTTTGTACTGACTGATTATTTCCGCAGGCAGAAAGGAAGACAATTAAAATCAGCAAAAGGATGCTTCTATTTAAAAATTTACTCAACAGAAACAGCCCTTTCTTGTCTAATCGCTATGGCCACTTCTGGATAATCAGTAATAATAGATTCTACTTCGGCTTCGATAAGATTAGTTAACTCTTCCTTTTTATTTACAGTCCATACTCTTACATGCTTTCTTAATTCCTGCCAATCTTTTAAGTTATCAATCACCATTTCTTTATGGAGATGCAAAGCCTCTAATTCCAAGCTTTTTATATAATCGAGAGGGTTGGAAATGACTTGATTTAATAACCACGCAATCGAAGCAGATGGATCCAGTCCTTTTATTCTTAATAAAGTCGGCAAATGAAAAGAAGAATAAACAACCTTCCGCCCATTTCCAAATTCGTTCACAAGTGCTAGAGCCTTTTCTTCAATTCCTTCATATGCAAATGTATAAGTTTTAAGTTCAATATTTAATTCGATATCGTATGGAGCAAGCAACTGTAATACCTCTTTTAATGTAGGCACTTTTTCTGCGATCCAGCTTTCTTCATAATCAGGAAGGGAGGAAAATTTACTTCCCGCACTAAATTGTTTAAGCTCTTCTAGTGTATAGGATTTTACAACCCCAGTTCCGTCGGTTGTGCGATTTAAAAATTCATCATGAATAACAACTACTTCCCCATCCTTTGTCAGGTGGATATCTAATTCAATTCCATCTACTCCTTGTAGTATCGCTTGTTGAAAACTAAGAAGCGTATTTTCAGGAAATCGGCCTTTTGCGCCTCTATGTCCGTATACTTTGGTTTGATTCATGCTTCCTCTCTCCTTTGTTAATGGCAAAGAAACAGACTAACTAGTATAAAATTAATCTGTTTCCTAAACGATCTATTATTTTCTAGCCCGATTCGCCTTTTCAATTGCTTCATTAAATTGTTTTACCATATTGCTATACGTCTCCTCGATATCGCCACCGTTATAAACTGTCTCAAGTGCTGTTTCGCTAATGCGACGTCCTTCTGGAATCATATCCATTAAAGCACCTTGTGTAGCATAAGAAGACTTAGTAGATTGCAATTGCTCCACTGTAACTTTCAATTGTGGCATTTTCTCATATGCTTCTGTTACAACTTGTTCACTATAAGCATCTGGATTAATTGCAAAATATCCTGTGCCAACATGCCATTTTGCCTGAACTTCTTTTGTTTGTAAGTACTTCATAAATTCCCAGGCTGCTTTTTTCTCCTCCTCACTCTTATCTTTCATCATCCACAGACTTGCTCCACCTATAACTACACCTTGTCTTTCTACAGCTTCTGGATGGGGAATAAAAGCCACACCTACATCAAAAGACGCATTATCAATGACGTCTCTTGCGCTAGCAGACGATTGCATAAACATTGCTACATCTCCTGCAAGGAATCCAGCTACCATGTTGTCACCATTCGTGCCATAGTTAGCAAAGGTTTTGTCATCAATCATTCGTTTAACCCATTGAAAAACCGACTTTCCTTGTTCATCCGTAAAGCCAATTTCTGTTGGTGTGTCTGTTCGTCCATTCTCATTATTCATTAATAATGCTCCTTGGTTAGCTAATAATTGCTCATATAACCAACCATACGCTTGGAGGGCAAATCCTTTCATTTTTGGATTTGCTTTTGCTATCGCTTTTCCAGCTTCTTCTACTTCCTCAAATGTTGCGGGAGCTTTCTCGGGATCTAAACCTGCTGCTTTAAAAGCATCCTTGTTGTAATACATAACTGGTGTAGAAGAGTTAAATGGCATCGAATAAAAAGTATCATTAATTTTATAGTAGTTTGTGATATTTTCTTCTAAACCGCTCATATCATAACCATCTTCATCAATGAGTGTCTGAATCGGTTCCACAAAACCACTATTGATCATCGATTTTGTGCCGATTTCAAAAACCTGCATCATCGTTGGCGCACTTTCTGTCCCTGCAACTGTATGGAATTTTGTTAATGCTTCATCATATGTACCTTGATATTCTGCCTTGATTTTCACCTTATCCTGTGAACTGTTATATTCCTCTACAATACTATTCAATGCTTCTTGAGCTGCTCCGCCCATAGAATGCCAGAATGTAACGGTAGTTGGCCCCACCTGTTTTTCACCACTAGTAGATGATTCTGCATTATTGCTGCAGCCTACCATAAATAAAACGATTGATAGCATGAATATACTGAATAACTGCTTTGTTTTCTTCATTTTCCTTTCACTCCCCAAATATCAGTTAGTTAAATACCGTGAAAAAATTATTTTAAAGCTCCTTCCGTTAATCCCTTCTGAAGCTTTTTCTGCCCTAAAAATAATAGGATTAATGTTGGCAGAACAACAATTATTGCTCCTGCCATAATAACGCCCCATTCATTTAACTGTTCCTGTGATTGAAGCTGCCTTAACCCTATTTGAACAGTACGTACACTATCATTTGTTGTCGCCAGTAGGGGCCAGAGATACATATTCCAAGATGTAACAAACCCATACACGCCTAGTGTAATCAAACTTGTTTTCGCCATTGGCAGAACAACCGTTAAATAAAATTTAAGATCCCCAATTCCCGCAATTTCACTTGCTTCCTTAAGTTCTTTGGGAATTTGTTTAAAATTTTGCCGTAAGAGAAACGTACCAAAGGCTGTTGCAAAAAACGGAATGGTTAAACCATTATAATGATCCAGCCAGTTTAGATTTCTTATCGTTTGAAAGTTTGGGATGATAGATGCTTCAAATGGCACCATCATGGTTGCAATAAAGATAAAGAAGATTAAATCTCTCCCTTTAAACTCTAAAAAAACAAATGCATAAGCAGCTAAACTAGCAAGTATTAATTGTCCGAGCATGATAACAAGGGAAACGATGAAACTATTTAATAAATATTGCATTAAAGGAAAGCGTTCAAACACTTTTATATAATTGTCCAATGTTAATCCGGTTGGAATTATTTTTCCCGTCATAATATCCTGTGAAGACATAAAGCTCATTAGAAAAGCGATTATAGCTGGCGAAAAAATGAGCAGTGCCGAAACGATTAAGAGAATGTAAAAGATAGTTTTTTTATGAATTGGCAATGTCACTGATAATGGACCTTCCTTTCCCCAAGCTTAAATTGAATAATGGTGAGAACCAAAATGATGACAAAAAGAATAATTGCTTGTGCACTTGCTGTTCCATACTGGTAATTCATAAATGCCTCTTGGTAGATAGAATAAACGATTAAATTCGTTTCGTTTTGCGGTCCACCTCTTGTTAACATATCTACTTGACCGAATGTTTGAAAGGCATTTATTAATGTTACAGTCAGGACAAAAAATAAAGTGGGAGAAAGCATCGGAATCGTAATCCGTCTTAATTTATAAAAGTAGCCGGCTCCGTCTATATCAGCACTTTCATAGAGATAAGAATCAATCGATTGAAGTCCTCCTAATAAAATTAAGAAGGTAAATCCGACATTCATCCAAATGGTAGAAACAGATACAGAAAAAAGTGCCCAATTAGGATCGGTCAGCCAGCCAATTGGCTCTATTCCAAATGTTGTTATAATACGGTTCAGCCACCCAATTGTCGGATGAAATAAGAACATCCAAAATACAGATGCTGCCGCAACTGAAATCCCCATGGAAGAGGAAAACACGGTTCGGAAAACACCAATTCCACGTAACTTTTCATTGGCAAGAATCGCTAGAAATAAGCTGACGATAATCGTTCCTGGAACTGTGTATAAAGCAAAAAACAAGGTTGACTTTAAACTTTGCAGGAAAATAGCAGATTTGAAAATTTCCAAGTAATTTTCCAGCCCTACAAAGACTGTTGGGTCACCTCGATTATCCGTTAAGAAAAAACTTAAAAAGATAGTTCTTCCTAATGGATAAAATAAGAAAACACTAAATAAGAGAATAGAAGGTAATAGAAATAGCATTCCTTTCAGCCAATACTGTAAATGTTGCTTCTTTTTTTCTTTTATAAAATCAATGGAAGGTTCCACTTCCTGCCGATATACAACCTCACTCATAGTCCAACAACCTCTTGTTCTTTGACTGCAATTGCTGGTCTAATCAATGCTCCTGATTCAGGATCAAAAAAGCAAATATTTTTAGAGGACAACTGAACTGGTACATGATCTCCTGCCTGAATCCGCCATTGCCCTAACCATTTAGCCGTCCAAAGCTCATTACCCACTTCAAAGGTTAACAGTGTTTCATTTCCTAGCTGCTCTACATTGAGTACCTCTAAAGTGTGCGTCTTCTCTTCTGGAGCTGCTGGCAAAATATGTTCCGCTCTTATCCCCATCGTTAAATTTGGATAGGATAATAGTGGTAGAATTTCTTCTTTATCCATGCTAATTTGCAAACCACTCTCCAACACTAATTTATAATCAATTAAATTCCCTTTACTTAAATTAATCTTCGGAGAACCAATAAAAGATGCAACAAACAAATTGGCTGGTTGATTATATAAAGTAATCGGTTCGCCTACCTGTTGGATTTTCCCATCATTTAAAACCATGATTCGATCCCCCATTGTCATTGCTTCTACTTGATCATGGGTTACATAAATCATCGTTAAGCCGAGCTTCTTTTGTAAACGGCGGATTTCTATTCTCATGTGGGCGCGGAGCTTTGCATCTAAATTTGAAAGTGGCTCATCCATTAAACAAATTGGCGCTTCACTGACAACAGATCTAGCAAGAGCTACCCGCTGCCTTTGACCGCCAGATAATTCCTTCGGCTTACGTTTTAATAGATCCGTTAATCCCATCATCTCAGCTGTTTCCTGTAGTCTTTTTTGCTGTTCTAACTTGTCTATTTTTTTGGCACGTAAACCAAAGAGAATATTTTGTTCAACCGTTAAGTGTGGGTATAAGGCATAATTTTGAAAGACCATAGATAAATTGCGTTCCTTTGGAGGCAGGTGATTGACAATCTTATTATTCATCTTCAAGACGCCCCCAGAAATTTCTTCAAGACCCGCAATCATTCGTAATAATGTACTTTTCCCAGATCCTGATGGACCAACTAGCACAAAAAATTCCCCTTCTTCTATGGAAAGACTTATCTGATCAATTACCGATTTTTGTCTATCGTATGATTTTGAAATGTCCTTCAATTCTACTGCAATCACTAACAAACCCCTCCCCAATTGAATTACATCCCTATTTAACCATATAAATTTAACGAAATAGCCAAATTTACCAATCATTAACAAACACCTAATAGTCCTTTGACAAACTTCAAGTTCGCTTTACACTCTTCATATTTTTTTAATTTTCTCTCCTAATTAACTCTTTGGAGATACTCTTGATTTCTATTTACCTCTCATCAGAACAGGCCCCTAATTTTCTCCACATAAAAAAAGCTCAGAAGTTCTCTGAGCTTTTTTGAATTCTTATAATTCAATTGTTTCGTTAATGTCTGTGTTTTCCGCTTCTTTGCCTGCTAGTCTTTTATAAAAATAGACAATGTTTTTTGTAAAGCTAGTATCCCAATATTCTGCTGCTTCTGCCTTTATTTTAATCAAAACAACATTCGGATCGTCGTAAGACGTTTTCATGATTTTTTCGTAGGCCTTACTCCATAATTCTTTTTTCTTGGCGATGTCCTCTACAATTTCCGCTCTACCTCTTATCGAGACATAGGATTTACCTGCATAAGAGATATTCACTTCATTTTCATGTAAAATTTCTTCATACTTATCGGTGTCTTTCTTTGTTATAAACCATAAATCACCATCAAACTCTACTTCTTGCGTTTTCATTGGACGGGAGACTAGCCCTTCTTCTGAAATAGTTGTCAACATGGCTGTATCGACATCTTTAATCAGATCTCTTAACGTTTCAAGTTCTTCTTGTTTCATTGTATTATCCATCGTAATCACCTCTTGAACTGTTTTAAAAGTATATTACCCTTATTAAAAACTTTTAATCAAAAGTGATTAGACATAAGTTCCTTGTTTAAAAGAGCTTTAGAATTATAAACCAAATTGCTGGTATGAACAGAGCCGGCAATAGATTTAATGTCTTGAAATTTTTAACTCCTAGTATGCTAAGTCCTGAACTTAGGATAAGAATTCCACCAATAATCGATATTTCTGCTAATAAATCTGGCGTTAAAAAGTTTGCCAGCAAGCCTGCTGTTACGTAAAAAAAGCCTTGCCACACAAATAAAACGAGAGCTGAAACAGCAATTCCTAATCCAAAGGTCGATGCTAGAACAATCGATGTTACGCCATCTAAAATAGCATTTGTAAATAGATAGGTATGATTCCCCCTTAACGCACTCTCAATTGGTCCTAAAATGGATAAAGTCCCTGCACAAAAAAGTAAAATCGCAGTCGATAATCCCTCTGCCAAATTTCCCTTTGAGAATTTGCCTACAACTCGTTTAAAAGCATTTTCAATATCTAACCTTTCGCCAATCAAACCACCAATAGCTAGACTGACTATAAACAGAACAGGATATTTACTGTCTGGCATGTATTGAACAATGGAATGGATTCCCAGTGCAGTTGCAGCAAGTCCCATTGCCTGCATTAAAATATCCTGATACTCCTCTTTAATTCCCTTTTTCAAAAAACTGCCTATCATGCACCCTGCTAAAATCATAAAACAGTTAAATAATGTTCCAATCAATTTCTTTTTCTCCTTGGCTTAAATTTAATGAATAGCATACGATCACTCACTATATAAGCCATTTTATCTTATCTTGCCTACATTTTGGTCATTTTTTTATCGTACATCACTCTTTTCTTGCCGGTTAGTTCTCTCTTGTGCCATCCGCTAAATAATCCAGTTAAAACAAGGATAATGACTAATGCAACAATGGATGACCGTAAAAGCAATATGGCAAACAAGATACTTAACATTATAGCCATTCCTTTTAACAATGGTTTTTTCAATAACTTAATTGCTGCACAAAGACCAATTAGAGCATTAGCAATGAAAAAGGCATTTGCAAGGCTAACAAGTTGTTCTACTGTCACTAATTTTAATAAGACTAAAAAGGCAAACAAAAGATGGATAAATACAAGCAAACCAATTGCTTTATATGGTGCTCCATTAGAGAACTTTTTAGTTAGAAAATGGAGAGAGGAAATAGGTTTTGATAACGATGCTATTAGTCTTGCTACTCCACCAACAACCATTAAATGTGTTGTTATACAAAGTCCTGTTGCGACGATTGCCAATAAGCCAATAGACAGCTGTCCAAATAATGGATACATAATCCCCGTTAAACGAATAGTAAACGTGCCTGTATATGTTGTCCACTGAACAGCAGCAGAAAGGACTAAATTAACAACCAAAATGACAGCCGCACTAAAAAAGATCGCTCTCCGAATGGTTGTTTTTGGATTTTTCACCTCACTAGAATAATTCCCAACAATCTCCCAGCCGACTATTGTCCAAAAAAGCAATAAGAGACTATAACCAAAGGAAGAAAAATGAAATACAGGAAAATCCCAAGTATCAGAAGGATGGTTTATTAAAGAAAATACACTTCCACTGACTAATATCAATACGGCAAATGTGGAGATGATAAAAGACAATTTCCCAAGAAAATTAAGACGAAATAACAGTATCAACCCGTTCATGATGAGTAAAATAAACGCAATCCATTCTACTTTGATCTTGCCTGGAAATAGCCAAGTTTGAATATATTCAGCTGCTGTCATCATCACTGCAACTGGTCCCATCAAAGCAGCAATCATAAGAAAAACAGATGAAAGATTTTTTATTTTTGCTCCAAATGCCTTTTCCATGGCATTACCAAGCCCTTCTTCCCCTGGAAACTGTATCATTAACTCTCCGCAGACATAAGCAAAACATATGCCAATGATGGACATAATGAACCATGCAAAGATCGCATAGTTTCCGATATTTTCATAAATAATAGTTGGCAATAAAATAATTCCTGATCCTAGGAGTGGTCCAATAATTAACCCACTTAAAGTCAAGGAACCAATTTTTCTTTGATTCATTCTTTTTTCCCCATTCCTGATGTTTTTTAATTATTTCTCCTTTCCTATTGTATTTGCCTTTTATCATTCAGTAAAATAGATATATACGATAAATAATATCGATTATACCGATAACAGGAGGATACTATATGGAAATACGCCATTTACAAACGTTTAAAGCCATTGTGGAAGCTGGTGGTTTTGCTAAGGCGGCTACTCAGCTTGGCTATGCACAATCCTCGATTACTTCCCATATACAAGCATTAGAGATGGAACTAGAAGGCCCACTTTTTGATCGTCTCGGCAAATCCATTGCGTTAACAGAGCTGGGCAAATCATTTCTTCCTTATGCAAATGAAATGCTGCGCCTGCATAAGGGAGCAAAAGAACTACATCAATCTTCAAGTATGAAAAAAGGAAAAATAACGATTGGGGCTTCAGAATCATTAACTGTTTACCGTCTTCCTACTATCATTCAGGCATATAAAGAGAAATTTCCGGATGTTCATTTATCTGTTCGAATGGGGACATGTGAGGAACTGCAGCATTTAGTAGAGATTGGCGATTTAGATATCGCCTTACTTCTTAATCTAGAATTCAAGAAGAATCCGTCCTTAGAAACCATTAAAATGTTAGACGAAAATATGAGTATCATTTCTTCCCCTAGTCATATGCAGCCTAATTCTATTCTTTATTCGGAAAGCAACTGCCCCTATCGGACCATTTTTGATAAATTTATAGCGGAAGAAAATATTACACCAACTTCTTTTCATGAGTTTTGGAGCATTGAGGCAATTAAGCAATGTGTACAATGTGGGTTGGGACTTGCGCTTGTGCCGGAAATTACCATTCAAAATGAATTAAAGGATGGACGATTATCTGCACGGCGTTTAGATAAGAAACATGGGCAAGTCGCTTCCTTTCTTTTTTACCATAAAAGCAGATGGGTTTCTCCAATCGTCCATTATTTTATCGAAGAAGCAAAAGCTTATTTTAAACAAGAAGAAGAAAAAAGAACTGCATATGTAAAAGAAGCCAGCTACTAATTGTAACTGGCTTCCCTTTTTTAAACTTCTTAAGCAACGGCTGCTTCTTTTTTATGTTTATTTTTTCTATTATTTATTTGATTTTTGATATATGGCATTGCATAGCGGTCAAGACCAAATTTACCAGCGTTAGCCCCTGCCACGATTACGAAAATGGCTAGTAAGATCATTTGTCCGTTTGTGCTTACTGTTCCACTAAACAAGAATGCGAAGTTCATGACCATTCCCATTAAAGTTGCAAAGCTTGTGAATAAACCGAGAATTAATGCAATTCCTACTAATAATTCTCCCCATTGAACTAAGAAAGTGAATATATCTGCATTCGGCAGTGCTACATGTTCTAGAAATGTTGCCCACCATCCTTGTACCGCTGGGTGTTCACCTGTGCTGCTTGCGATCGCCCCTTGTAAAAATCCACTTGCGTCAAAGGCACCACTTGTTAATTTTTCATATCCTGCATGGATAAATTGATAACCAAGATAAATTCGGATGAAAGCTAATATTCCTGCGACTACTTTATTATTTCTTAATAAATCTAACATTTTCTCCATCTCCTTAAAATGATTAATTATTAGTTTGTTCATTGATTCACATTTACTTCTACAAGATCTTGTTTGTTTCTTACTACACTTATATAATAACACTATTTCCACTATCGAAAAGTATATTGTGATGTATTTCACATTTAGTTCACAAAGTTATGGCAAAGTTGTGAACTAAGTTCATAAATATCACTATCTATGGGGAAAAATAATTAATTATACCTTTTCCTATCACATCAAGATGAGGGTGGGACAAAAGAATTTTACATAAAGAAAAAGCCAAACTATAATACAATAAAACATCGTAATAGTTTGGGTTTTTCTTTTCGCTGATTTATCCTTTTTATAGCTAAAAAACAAGTTCGTTCCATTGCGCTCCAGTCACTCGCTTTCCGCGGGGAGGAAGCTGAGCCTCCTCACTGCGCTGCGGGGTCTCAGCCTTTCCTCTATTTCCCGCAGGAGTCGAGTGTCTTCCGCTCCATTTCACTAATCTTATAAAATGGGGCGAGAAACAAAAATAGATTCTTTTTATCATTCGTCTAATTCAACAAATGATTATTCAGCTTTAAGAATAGCCTTTTTAGTTTTGTCTCAGCCCCATCTTGTGATATTCTGTTTTACAACTCATCATACTTAAAGTATGAAAAATAACTTGGTTTCTTTTGCCCGCTTAAATCTTGTGTACATATCCCAACAAAGGTCCCAGTGAAGCGTATATAATCTGCATCATCGTCTGATAAATGACTAATATCGATTTTACTGCCAATATTCTTCCATTCATCTTCTTCTGCATAAGCAAATTGTAGCCATTGCTGATCAACTTGTGCTTTTACCTTAACCTCCCCTTTAGATTTTAAAGGTATATCTTGATCGAGTAATTCATCATAAACTCCATGCTTGGATTCAATGATTCCGATACATTTTCCTAACGTTTCATGTGTTGTAATTCGGAGGTACACATAATCATCTGTATCATAATAAAAAATTAATCCCGCCATTTGTTGAAAGTTTTCGGGTGTATATTCAACTGCTGTTTCTACTTCCACCGTGAAACTCTCTAGTCTGCGTGCTAACAGGCTTTGATGATGAAGGGAGCTCATCGATTCTCCACCCTTTAATGTCAAATAACCTGGTCGTTCTGTTAGTGAAATCCAATCCTCCATGAATATTCTTCTTAATGAGTTCCAGTATTTTTTTAAGGAATGACCTTGGAAATCATCAAAGTTGCTCTCTTGTTCAAATGGATGTAATTGTAAGTCCGGTCCCTCTACAATAGTTGATGGATTTGGTCCTCCTTCAACACGCAGCCAATCATCTTCTGTCCAATAGCATTTTTGGATAGCAGTTTCTCTCCCTAATATACATTTTTTATCGACAACCGGTCTTCCACATAAATGTGCCATATACCACTCACCATTTTGAGTTTCCACCAAGCTTCCATGACCCGCCTTTTGCAGCTGGTCTTTTTTGCTCTCATCTGATGTCAAGATTGGATTGGTTGGATCTATTTCATATGGACCAAATAAAGAAGTTGACCTTGCTACTGTAACCGCATGGGTATACCAAGTTCCTCCTTCTGCTGTTACTAAATAATAATAGCCATTCCGCTTATATATATGAGGTGCCTCTGTTAACCCTATCTCTGAGCCCTTAAAAATATTTTGTACCGGTCCCACTAGCCTTTTTTCTTCTACAGAATATTCTTGCAGGGCGATTCCTGCAAAAGAATTAGTTCCTTTACGAAAATCCCAAATCATATTGACTAACCATTTTCTCCCATCCTCATCATGAAACAAGGAAGGATCAAATCCACTACTATTAAGATAAATCGGCTCAGACCAAGGCCCTTCTATATTTTCAGCTGTCACTAAATAGTTATGTGTATCCTTAAAAGCTCCCATTCTACTTTTTACATCTGTATAGATTAAAAAAAACATCCCTTCTGAATAACTTAAACAGGGCGCCCAAACCCCTCCTGAATTGACATTTCCAATCATATTTAATTGAGATTCTCTTGTTAATGGATATGTTAGCAATCTCCAATTAATCATGTCTTTAGAATGATATATTTGTATGCCTGGAAACCATTCAAAAGTAGAGACCGCTATATAATAGTCATCTCCAACTCGTAAAATAGAAGGATCAGGATGATAGCCTGGCAAGACTGGATTGATTATTTTACTCATTTCATAACCCCTTTTCTTAACATTGGTAAATTCTAAGGTAATTTAGGAAAGGAATCTACAAAACTAGTACATTCCCAATAGCTTCAACTATTGCTATAACATAAATTGTTAGAAATTAGTTTGCGCTTCTAGCTTTTAGATCACTAATAATACGAGGATAGATTTTATCTAAACGATAGAATAGCATGAGGATAATTAAGAAAACAGTAATTGCCATTGGAATGTAAATAAACAAGGATTGAATAGAAAGCAATGCTGCACTCGATTGCGTGCCTCCGCCGCCAACATATCCACCAATGAATAATACCCATCCTATAATAGCAGTGCCTAATCCACTACCGATTTTGATACCCATGCTTCCGCCGCTATATACCATACCTTCATTTCGAATACCTGTTTTCCACTCCCCATACTCGATCGTGTCACCTAGCATCGCAAACATACTTCCATTAATCGGCGCCTTACCGATCCCTCGAATTATCGTACCGGCTACAATTAATGCTATATTAGTGATGTCAATTAACATAATTAGATAACCGATTAACGTAATTACTTCCCCAACAATAATGGCATTCCTTTTACCAAACCTTTTCGTAATTGGTGCTACAATTACCATTCCTAAAAGGATAAATACTGTATAAGCTGTTGTTACAAGTCCAACTAGAAGGGTGTCATCTAAAATATACTGAGCAAAATAAATGACTGCTCCAGAATTTAAGGCATTAAAAATATAGGTCATAAAGATAAATGTCGTCACAAGTGCCCAATACTTATTTTTCCCAAGCGTTCTTATACTATCTTTTAGCTTTACGGGATTTTGCTGTTGTTCCTTGCTAGCAGGCTTAACTCTTTCAGTGGTTGATTTGAAACAAAAGTAGAAAAGACTACTACCAATCGATCCAAAGATAAGGAAAGTTACAATCCATCCAAATTGGCCTCCTCCAAAGATATTTGCAAGTGGAAGGGTCAAATTACTAACTATAAGTGATCCTATTAACGCAAAACTCATACGAAATACATTTAAAATAGATCTTTGGTATTGATTTTGTGTAATTAAGGAGTTTAAGGTTCCATACGGTACATTTAAGCCAGTATAGACCAAACAAACTAAATTATAGGTAATTGTAATATAAACAACTTGCCAAACAGTGCTTACATCCGGAACGGTAAACAGTAATACAGCTGAGATTGCAAAAGGAATCGCAAGCCATAATAGCCAAGGTCTTGCCTTACCATGCTTTGATTTCGTCTTATCTATGACGTAACCCATCAATATATCTGTTATCCCATCAAAAATCCGGGAAAACAACATGATGGATCCTATAATCCCTGCTGCAATGCCAATGATATCTGTAAAATAATACACAATAAAAATGCTCATTGCTTGCCAGATAAAATTACTAGCTAAGTCACCCGAACCATACCCTAATCTTTCCATTAAACTTATCTTTTCACCAGCTGGTGCACTTTGTGCCGGAGTAACCTCTTCCCTTTGTAAATTGGTCGACATCTTAATCCTCCATCCATAACTTTGTTTACGCTTACAATTAATTCAAACTTACAACGACAATCAGAGCTATCTTCTACTAAGATACTGTGTCACTATCTTATGAAAGAACCTTCTTCTTTCGCTAACGCCTTCTTCCCTGCTTCCAATACTTCAATAATTCGGTCAACATCATACACACTGCCTCTCCATGTCCCGCCACTAACCGCTTGCAGTGCCGCCCAAAGCCTTGTATCATCTGGCAAATTAGGATCTGGTTTAAGGTCTGGATGCGCTTCTCTTGCTTTTAAAACGGATGTTGCCTCTTCTTTTGACAATCGCTGATCTTCTGTGCCAATAAAATCAACTGTTCCTATCAAGTTTTCACAATCAACCATAATATCGATTAAATCTCCATTTCGCAGCCTTCCAATCGGTCCATCGCTCAATGCTTCCGGACCGATATGACCGATGCAGGCTCCAGTTGAGACACCTGAAAAACGTGCGTCCGTAATTAAGGATACATATTTGCCAAAAGGTAAATATTTCAAAGCAGACGTTAATTGATAGGTTTCTTCCATTCCGGTTCCAGATGGACCTCCTCCCATTACAACCATTACATCTCCTGCTTTTATTCCCCCAGTTTTTATTGCAGTAATAGCCGCTTTCTCCGATGTAAATACCTTCGCTGTTCCTGTATGTCTATAGATTCCATCTTCTCCTACTACAGTGCGATCAATTGAAGTTGATTTAATAACAGATCCTTCTGGTGCAATATTCCCTTTTGGAAAGGTGATCGTGGAAGTAAGCCCTCTTGCTTTTGCTGTAGCAGGATCCATAATTACTTGCTCAGGGTTGACACCATCTGCTTCTAATAAACGTTTCCTTAATTGCGTTCTTCTTTCGGATTTTTCCCACCAATCTAAGTTCTCTCCTAAAGTATGACCAGTAACAGTTAGGACATCTTCATGTAAAAGCCCTAATTTTCGTAAATGAAGCATTACTTCTGGTACACCACCAGCAAGAAAAACACGAACTGTTGGATGATGATCTGGTCCGTTAGGTAAAACACTTACTAGACGTGGAGTTTTGCGATTTATTCTTGCCCAATCATCTACTGTGGGTATTTTACATTTGGCAGCATGTGCAAGAGCTGGAATATGTAATAAAAGATTGGTTGAACCACCAAAAGCCGCATGAAGAACCATTGCATTCTCGATAGCTTTATCTGTAATAATGTCCTTTGTTTTAATTTGATTCTTTTCCATTTCTAAAACAGCTCTTGCTGACTGCCTTGCCATTTCTGCCCAAATCTTTTGTCCAGAAGGAGCAAGTGCTGAATGAGTGACTGCTATGCCTAGTGCTTCCGCAATTACTTGCGATGTTGCAGCAGTACCAAGGAATTGACAGCCTCCTCCTGGTGTAGCACATGCCACGCAGCCAAGCTCTGCCGCTTCCTTCAAACTAATCTCTTTATTGGCAAATCGTGCGCCAATTGTTTGGATTTTCCCTGCATCCTCCCCAATTGCTGGAGGCAGCGTAACACCACCAGGCACAATAATAGTTGGCAAATCATGCATAGAACTAAGCGCAATCATCATGGCAGGTAATCCTTTATCACATGTTGCAACGCCTATTACTGCTTCTCTAGTAGGCAATGAACGAATTAAACGCCGATAAACAATTGCAGCATCATTTCGATAAGGAAAAGAATCAAACATTCCTAATGTTCCTTGCGAACGACCGTCACAAGGATCACTAACAAAACCCGCAAAGGGAACACCTTTATGGTTTCGAATTTCTTCTGCTGCCTCTGCCATGAGGATATCAACTTCCCAATGTCCTGTGTGGTACCCTAGCGCGATTGGCTCACCATTATGATCTCTTATACCACCTTTTGTACCTAGAATCAGGACTTCTGTTCCTAATAAATCTTTCGGTTTCCATCCCATCCCTACATTTTGGCTAAGTCCGAATAAATCCCCGCTCGGCGAATCCTCCAGCATTTGTGCAGTAAGTGGTAGCGTTCCAGTTGGCCCCTTTGCATTCGTTTTTACTTCATAAAGAGATTTATTCTCGTTTTCAAATATAAATGGTAATGTCATCCTATCACCCTCCAATATCTGTTTGTTTAGTAAACAAATAATCATTTCAAAAAAAGGAATATATCTTCTTCTCTTATAATAAATTTGCCTGTTTTAAAATTTCCTTAACTTGCTGCTTCTTCTCTTCATTAAGGACTTTAGCAGGAGGCAACACCTCTGTTGTAATATTCAAACCACATAATTTCGTTGCTTCCTTCACTACATTTACAAACGGACTATCTATTTTATATAGTTGTGGCAATATAGCTAATTGTTTCTGCAAAGAAACTGCTTTTTCTATATCTCCTGCTAAGAAGGAGTTATACAGACCAACTGATAGTTGTGGTGCAAAATTTGCACTAGCTGATATTGCGCCATCTCCTCCAAGCAGTAGCGTATTAAATAAATGGTCATCAAACCCACAAAAAACAGAAAAATCAGGGTTAATCATTTTTACCTTATCATTCATTTCACGAATATGTCCGATCGAATCAATCGTTTCTTTAATACCAACTATATTTTGATGATTTAGAACAAGCTCTATCACGAAATCAGGTGTTAAATCCTGCCCTGTAAGAGTTGGAAAATTATAGAGTAAAACTGGCAGCTTAACAGACTTTGCTATGTCACTAAAGTAAGTATATAAATTCTCTTTGGTTAAATTCCAATAATAGGGATTAATAGCAACAATTCCATCTGCGCCTATTTGTTCCGCATGCTGACCAAGCAGAATTGCCTCCCTTGTATTCGTGCTGCCAATTCCAATTAAGACAGGAACTCTTTTTGCAACATACTTAACAGCAAATTCAGCAATCCTCTTTCTCTCCTTTACAAACATTTGCGAAAATTCTCCACCAGTACCTAAAAAGAATAAGCCATTTACTTTTTCCTCAATTAGTTTATCAATTAATAACGCCATTTCGCCTTCTTTCAGATTACCATCTTTATCAAGAATGCTTGACACTGGCGGAATAATACCTCTAAAGCGATTCAGCTCGGTCATTTCTTCTTATCTCTCCTTTTAGTTTTACATTATAAAACTCAATGCTATTATTTAGTCTGTGTGAATTGATTATAACATACAGCTTCTAAAAGTAAACACTTACATTTTGTTGATTTTGAATATTTTCTAATTTGCAAATATAGATTGCTATTTTGAAATGGCTGTATTAATGTAAAAGTACACTATAATGTTTGTTATCCTAGGAAATAGTTAAATATTATAAAACAAAAATGGAGAAGATATTATGCCAATCATTCAATCTGTGGAACGTGCACTTCAAATATTAGATTTATTTAACGATCACACCGTAGAATTAAAGATTACGGAAATCAGCGAACAAATGGGGCTTCATAAAAGTACAGTACATTCTTTATTAAAGACTTTGCAGCAATCTCGCTATATTGATCAAAATTCAGAAAATGGAAAATATCGATTAGGCTTAAAGCTCGTTGAAAGAGGGAATTTAGTTATCAATACTTTAAACATCAGGCAAATAGCTAATAAATATCTCGTTGAGTTAGCACTAAAGACGGGCCAAACATGCCATCTAGGTATTCTTGATGGGAATGCAGGTGTATACATTGACAAGGAAGAAGGGGCTAATTCTGTTATACGGTACTCTCGGATTGGGAGAAGAATTCCCCTCCATTGTACAGCAATCGGAAAATTATTGTTATCGTATCAACCTCCAGATATAATTCATTCACTACTAGATAACTATCTGTTTACACAAGCAACAAACCGGACTATCACCAAGAAAGAAGATTTCCTTATGGAATTAGAAAAAGTGCGTTATAACGAGTATGCTGTGGATAATCAAGAAAATGAACTAGGTGTCCGCTGTATCGCGGTACCAATTTTAAATCAACATGGACAAATACTAGCAGCGCTTAGTATCTCAACATTAGTTTCTTCCGTAAGTGATGATCTCCTTAATGACTATTTACAGCTATTGAAAACAACGGGAAAAGAATTATCGGAAAAAATGCGATATGGAATTACAATGAAATAAGAGACAGGCATTTTTGCCTGTCTCTTCAGACTGTAGACAAACTCCCGTTTTTTGAAATAGAAGTTTTAAGTAAAGTATATTTATTAATCACTTTGAATCGGGTGTTACTTTCCGTGGAGCTTCGGCATTCTGAACTGCACGCGAATAATTACATCTCTTTTTCAAACGCTATCTTTATCCACTTCTTCGTTAACATAGCAGCTTTTACTTTCTCTTATCAATTGATCCCCATAAATCATTTACACGGATAAACATTCTTTCAATTTTATAATCAGCATTTACATTCGCTTGCCCAGTTACTTGTTTTACTTTTGGCTCATCCATGCCCTTTTTATGATATGCTAATGATATAGAAAAGTTATAAATCTTTCCTTTCGAATCAGTTCTTTCGAATTCAATATTTTTAACCTTAAGACTATAATCCTTTTTATACGACTCCATCATTAAGATCGTCCCATATCTTGTAATGAAATCATTATAGGATTTTTGATTAGAAAAATAATCTTTAAAGACTGCTTCTTCATATTCTCCTAGAGCAGCCTGCTTTTCTTCTCCATTTGCTTTGCTTTCCTTTTGCTTGTTCCATATTTCTATTAATTCATCCTTGGGTCCATTTAAGGCATTTTGTAAAACAGCTTCTACTGGTTGTATGTATGGATCTGTATCTTTAACTGTTTTCTCGGTACATCCAGCTAATAATATAAGAAGAAAAGGAAATAATGCGATTATGATTATACGATGATTACTTTTCTTCAACACATCGCCTCCTCAATAAAAACTATACGAACAGTACATTGAAAAAGTTTCAAATATTTTCCTTTTTCCCGTATTAGCAATAAATAATAAAGAATAAAAAAATGGAGAAATTCTATTCGAAAATCTCCTCAACTACTACTAATATATGAAATAAGGGCAAAATAATTAACTAATTAATGCTTCTTAAATAGAAAATGCATGATTTCCTATATGCTTAATCACTTGTCTTGTAAAAATCCAATCACTTGTTGCTGTATCTGGATTATAGAAATAAAGAAGCTCTTTATTCTCTTTTCCATTATTTAATGCTTCTTCTACTGCTTCCATGGACTCTTTATCCGCTGCTTTATCGATGGAACCGTTCTGAACAGGCTGAAAAGCATTTTTCTCATAGATGACAGACTCTACTGTATCAGGAAACTGCTTATCATCTAGACGATTTAGTACTACATCAGCTACTGCTACTTTACCGGCAAACGGCTCACCCTTCGCTTCTGCATGAACAAGACGGGCCAGTAATTTTTTTTCATTATTCGTTATGTCTGCTGATTCATCAGAAGCTTTTACATTTTCCTTTTTATCAACAGCAAATTTTCTTGTTGCTACAGTTGTTGTTTCTTCCTTACTAATTGTTTCTGCATTTGCAATAGATGGTATATATATATAAGAACCACTAATAAAAGTGAATATAATTGCAATAAATAATAACTGTTTCATTTTTTGTATACCTCCTGTTTTAACAGGCCCATTTACAAGGCTAACAGGTTTGCAAGCAAAACTCATTGCATAATTGTTGGAAGAACTGTAAGATTCGCCGGGATATTTGGGAGAAATAACCAGATATTTACAATTCCTCTTTCTCCAATCGCTCATATTTTCCCTGCATAGGGGATAATTTTTTTAAAAGTGGAGATTCTACAATACTAATACAACTCCATTTTCTTTCTATAACAAAAAAAGCTGATAGCAGAATAAATCTGAAATCAGCTTATCAAATATTAATTATTTCTTACTAATAATGCACAGCATTCAACGTGAACGGTATGCGGGAATAAGTCGACTGGCTGAACCACTTTCAATGTATATCCAAATGGCTCCAGTTGCTTAATATCAGTAGCAAAGGTATCTGGATTACATGATACATATACAATTCTTTCTGGTTGAGAACGTCCGATACGTCTCATTACCTTTCCACCTGCACCAGAGCGAGGAGGATCTAGCAGCAATAACTCAGGTCTGCCAAATGTTTCTAATACTTGTGCTAATCCAGTTCGGGCATCTTGTGCTAGGAAAGTAGTATTATCAATACCATTATCTCCTGCATTTCGTTTTGCTGATTCAATCGAACTTTCGACAATTTCAATCCCGACAAGCTTGCCAACCCTGCTCGCGAATGGAAGAGAAAATGTACCGACACCACAGAATAGATCAATCATATTCTCTGATTTCTTTGGTTCCGCCATTTCTACAGCTAAATCGACTAATTTTTGTGCTTGCGTCGGATTCGTTTGGAAGAAAGTATCAAACCAGACGCGGAATCGATATCCATCCATTTCATCGTAAATGAAATCTCTCCCAGCTAATGTATGACTTTTTTCTGATTGCGTACGATCTGCCCAATCGGTATTCTCTAACCACATAAAGCTTTTAACTTGTGGGAACTTTTCGGTAATACGAGCAACTACTGTATCCACTGCATCTTTCAAAGAACCGTCTGGAGCTTCTGTCGCAAATAGCGCCAACATCATTTCCCCTGTAGCAAAAGACTGTCTCACCATTAAATGACGAAGAAGTCCTTCATGTGTATCTTTATTATAACCTTTTAATGCATGTTCCTTTACCCAATTGGCTATTTCAAGTGCCGCTTCCACCATTTCTTTTCCAGCGATCAGGCAAGTTTCTAAGGAAATAATTTTTCTAAAATTCCCTTGCTCATGTAGACCAAGAGAACCATCCGCAGCAAAGGTAAATTCCATTTTATTGCGGTATCTCCAAGGCTCATCCATGCCGATTGTATCTTTTACTAAGCTAGGATCAAATCCTTGTTCTTCAATCACCCGTTTTACATGATTGGTTTTTTGTTGTAATTGCCCATTATAATCCCAATGCTGCCATACACATCCGCCGCATTTTTCAAAATGTGGACAAGCTGGTCCAATTCTTTCCGCATGTGCATCTATGATTTCTTCTGGCATCGCTTTTCGATGTCTTCTATGCGGCTGATCAACTGTTACCTTTACCTTTTCACCTGGTAAAGTTTGCGGGATTGTTAGTTTTAGCTTCTTTTTGTTGCCTAATTCATTTTCGCGCCAAACAACTGCTTGTCCAGCACCTTTTTCATCAACATTCTTAATATCAACAATCATTGTTTCTTTTTCAATAGTGGTCAAACGACATTTCCTCCTTACAAAAATTCACTAGCTAATTTATTTGAAAAGAATCATTTCTTTGAGGGATCTAGCTACTCTATTTTTAACATACTTCCCTAGTATAAAGGACAATCATACAATATGAAAATAATAATTTTTATTTTGCAGATATTAGTAAATTTAAAAGGACGTTGCTTTATTTACAACGTCCTTCCTTAAGCCTCTTTATCCCTCTGATATTCTACTCTAACACAAGTACATCATAACCCTTCAATTGTATCTTCTGATGTACCTTCTCTCCTGTTAAAATATTGGTCATTCCCTCCTTGACTTCCAGTTCCTGCGTCTCATAGGAATAATTTAATAAGAAAACAAATTCCTTCCCTTCTTTCTTGCGTATGGACAACTCTACACTTTCAGGTAAATCAAATTTGTTATTATTATTTATTTGTATTTCTTCAAGTAAATTTTCAACAAGCTCGATAGTAAAAACGCCTCCAAAATAATAACAAGCTCCCTCTCCATATTGGTGCTTAACCAGGCCGGGCTTTCCTTCAAAATAGCAGTCAGAAAACCTCCCTATTACTTTCGTATCTTTTGATTCGATTTTTAAAGTCTCATAAAATCCTCTAGTCTTAATCTCTGTTTTTTCTTTGTAGATTACGATTGGAGTAGTTTCAAACGGTGCTTCCCTTGTAAAATCCTCTACCGTTATTCCCGTAAGGTCTGCTAGATAACCTGGGAATGCCTTCATATAGACTTGACCTGTTTCATCCTTATATCCAGTGCGACAGCCTAGTATCAATTTACCACCTTGCTTTACATACTTTTTCAGCAAATTCGCTGTTTGTTCTGATACAATCGCTGCATGAGGATACACCAGTACTTTATATTTTTTCAACTCATCTAGATTAGAGTTACTATTTAGATTAGAGGCATCTACAGGTATATGATTGTACTGCAGCACCTTAAACCATGCCTCTTTGCTAAGGGAAGCAAAAGGTCCTGACCACTTATCAAATTCCGCATCCCACTCATTATCATAATTAGTGACGATTGCTATCTCTGCCTGGTAAGTCGCTCCTGCTATCTTCTCTCCGATTAGTTGAATCTCCTTGCTTACTTGCTCTACTTCTTTTATACGGCGGTTAGGCAGATTATGATAGTCATTAATGCCATGCCAGTAAATTTCTGTTCCTTTTGTTGATGTTCGCCAGCGGAAATACATAACTAAATCTGCACCATGTGCAATCGATTGATAGGTCCATAGGCGAAGCTGTCCTGGATTAGGCGACGGCTGTTCTAGTCGTGTCACCCATCCGCCGGGACCGGACTGCTGTTCAAAAATAGCAAAATTAGGGGAAATGCTGCGGACTACACTTAAGTTCCAGCTCCATTTCCGGTCTCGCAAAGGCTTATCGCTCTTATCTTCTAATACTCTGCCGAAGTTAGGATAAGAATCATAAGCATAGAAGTCTAGCACTTCATTTGTCAGCTTATGATTATCGAGATGCTTAAACATCCCATTTGTGGTAACCCACTGATTGCTTGTATATTTCCGAATAATGTCTGCTTGCATTTTTGCATAAGAAATAGCACTATCAGAAATGAACCGCTTTTCATCTAACATATGATGAGGGTTGGGAGAATTGGGAACCGTTGTGCGAGTTAAATAAACTTGATCCCAGCTGGTATATGTCTGATTCCAAAAAACAGTTCCCCATGCCTCATTTAATTGATCTAACGTTTGATATTTTTCCATTGCCCATTTTCTAAAAGCTAGATGATCGGCGTCCGAATAAAAAACATCTATTTCACAATTTAATTCATTATCAATCTGCCAGCCGACAACGCCTGGATTATGGCTATAATGTTTTGCCATTTCTGTCACGATAGCGGAACTTAGTCTTCGATAGTTTTCCGAATTATAGTTATAATGTCTTCGAGCGCCATGCTGGAACGGTATGCCTGTTTGGGATACATTCAATACATCAGGATATTTATGGGTCAGCCATGCTGGCGGTGTAGCTGTTGGGGTTCCGAGCACTATCTTCAGGCCGAATTTATGGGCTTTTTCAATCGCTCGATCAAATAAAGCAAAAGAATATACCCCTTCTTCTGGCTCCAATATCGTCCAGGCAAATTCTCCCATGCGAACATAGGTAAATCCTAACTCCTTCATTCTTTGAAAATCATCTTCCCACAGCTCCTCTGACCAGTGTTCTGGATAATAGCAAACACCTAGTGTTAATTTTTCCTCCGTCCATTTTTTCGTCATTATTTGCACTCCTATCTATATTCTTTATTCTTTTATCGAACCACCTAAAATACCGGAAATAAAATGCTTTTGCAGGATAAGAAAGACGGCCATTACTGGGATTACCGAAATAGCTGTCCCTAACATCAATTGTCCATAATCAATAGAATTAAGACCAGCTAAAGTGGACAAAGCCACTGGCAAAGTATAATTTTCCTGTGTTGTCATCACTATTAATGGCCACATAAAATTATTCCATTGATGGGTAAAAAGGAAAATCCCAACAGCCGCTAAAGCAGGCTTCATTGTTGGCAAAGCAATTTTGAAAAAGATAAAGAATTCTCCAGCTCCATCTATTCTTGCTGCTTCTATTAAGGAATCTGGTATTCCCTGCATATTTTGCCTAATTAAAAAGATAGCAAAGGGATAGCATATTTGCGGCAATATAATCGCTTGATACGTATTGATCCAGTCTAACGATCCAAAGATTTGAAATAGTGGAATAATCGTAGCCTGATACGGAATCATCATCGCCAATAAAAAGGATGCAAAAATCAGATTGCTGCCCTTAAATTTAAACTTCGCAAAAGCATAGCCTGCTGCGGAACAAATGAATAAACTTACTATGACAAAAACAATCGCAATGATTGATGAATTAGTTACCGCTTTGACAATATCGATAGAATTGCTTAAATTTCGTAGGTTCTCCAGCAAATAATCACCAGGGATCAATTTTGGAGGAAAGGCCAGCACATCGCCTGAAGGATTTGTTGCCCCTACAAGCATCCAATAAAATGGACCAATCGAAATGACCACACCAATAAGTAAAAATAGATGCATAAATATTTTTTGAATGCGTTTCTGTTTTGCCATCAGTCATTTCTCACCACCTTAAATTGAATCCATGATAGAACCGCGATAAAGAGCACAATTACATAAGCAATGGCCGATGCATAACCAAAATTAAAGAAACTGAAGCCCTGATTATAAAGATAGTAAGTAATCGTTATGGTCGCATTATTTGGACCGCCATTTGTTAAGTTGTACGGCTCATCAAATAATTGAAAGGAGCCAATTGTTGACATTACAAAAGTAAATAACAGAACGGGCTTAAGCTGTGGAATCGTGATATAAAAGAATTTCTTGATTGTACTGGCACCATCTATACTAGCTGCTTCATACAAACTATTCGGGATGTTTTGCAAGCCAGCTAATAAGATAACCATGTTATAGCCAGTCCATCTCCAAGTTGTTACAAGAATAAGGGAGACCTTCGCCCAGAAAGGATCTGTCAGCCAATGGACCTTCTCAAGACCGATTGAAGTGAATAAATAATTGATTAAACCGTAGTCTGTATTTAACAGCAATACAAAAATGATGGAAGCTGCGACTAATGAAGTAACAGCAGGAGTAAAAAAAGCGACCCGGTAAAAACCTTTCATTCTTAATAAACTAGAATTCAATACACTCGCTAATAAGACGGCTAGGAATAACATAATCGGAACCTGCACTAGCAAAATAATAAATGTATTGCCAAGCGCTTTGTAAAAGAGTGGATCACTGAAAAGCCGTGTATAGTTCGCAAGCCCAGAGAAAGTATAAACACCTGCCACCTTTGTTTGAAAGCTTAATAGAAAAGAAGCAATTATAGGATAAACCGTAAAAGCAATAAACAATAGCAAGGCTGGACCAACAAATAGATAAGGAACGGTCTTAGGCGTGATAAATTGTTTTTTCTTTTTTATAGTTAATGAATTTGTTCCTGTTTCTAGCATTTTATTATCCGACATCCTTCTCTCCCTCCTTTTTTAGAGGCTGCATTCAAAAATAGGTTCAAATGCTATTCTCAAAGTCAACCTCTAATCCTTTAGCAAAAATGGTTTTTATTTGCTCGATTCCAATCCAGTTTGCTGCTCAGCTTGTTTCTTTCCATCCTCCAATATTTGTGCTGCTGGTTTATTCTCAAGTAAAAACGCTTCCATTTGACTTGTCATAATGGATCTGAGTTCTAGCTCTGCACTACTGTGATTAACAGAGGGAATATCTGTTACTGTATCAGCAAAATCTTTAAAGAATGTTTGATTATTAAAATATTCTTGTTCTTCACTGAAAACCGGCTCTTCATATGCTGCTAATAACGCTGGGAATAATCCTCTATTCGTAAGTGCCTTAATTTGTGATTCTACATCTGTTGATGCAAATTCAGCAAACACATATGCTGCTACTTTATTATCCGATTTACTTGGAATCGCTAAGGCAGATCCTCCATCATTAGAAGCTCTCCCTCCCCCTTCTTCAAAAGCAGGCAGTTGGAACATGCCCCATTTACCTGACAGCTCAGGCATTTGTTCAATCATCGTTCCACTCCACCAGACAGCACCAGGCTGTGTTGCGACCTCTCCATTTTTCATTGCTGCTACTTGCCCATCCCAGTTATTTGTGTAGATAATTAATTCTGCATCCTTCATTTTTTGCAAAATATCAATGGCCTTTTTGGCTGCGTCTGAAGTAAGATCTAATTTATCATCCTCTGTAAAATAATAGCTTCCTTGCTGCTGCAGCATAATTCTAAGCAAACCATCTCCATCTGTTCCTAGAAATGCCTTCCCCGTATGTTCAACAACCTTTTTCCCCGCTTTGATATAGTCATCCCATGTTTTGATAGTCGCTGGGTCAACTCCTGCCTCCTCAAAAATATCTGTCCGATAGATAACACCCACTGGTCCTAAATCTCTTGGTGCTGCAATAATATTTCCATCCTTATCCTTTAACCCATCTATTTTCGACTTAGAAAATTCATTTTCATGTTTATCAAAGCCAAGTGAACTTAAATTCGTAAATGCATCAGGAAAATCATCTGTAAATGAATGAATACGATTATTTTCTACCTGTACTACATCTGGTAATCCGCTTCCCCCTGATGAAAGACCCGCACTAACCTTTTGGTATACTTGATCAACACCAATATGCTCAACCTTCACGTTTACATTAGGATATTTCTTATTAAAAGCAGGAAGTACATCCTTTTCTAAATAATTTGCTTCTAATGCCCAGGCCCAGACGGTGACATCCCCTTTTATATCCTCTGGATTATCTGGAATGGTTAGATCTTCTGTACTCGTTGAGGAGCTATTGCTGCATGCCCCTAACACAATCATAAATAGAAATAATAAAACAAAACCATAGATTTTCCTCATAAAGTTCCACTCCTTTTAAAAGAGATTTTTTCTGCTTTCTATAAATCTAAAAAGAAACAAAATGAATAGAAAGCGCTTACCTGAGTAGTCCAAGTATATACTGTTATCAAAGATGGTTATGGTATAATTTCTATTATTTTGGTATTTCAACTACCTTATCACTCTCTAAATTTTGACAACATTCAATTTAATGGAGGAGAATCTAGTGGGAAATCGTCTAAATATGAAGAATTTGGAGTATATATGTAATTTAATGACAGATATATTAAGTATCTCTATTACTTTACTTAATAATGAAGGAACTATAATGGCAGAAAAAACAGCGAACGAACTAATTAATCCTCTTTATCCTTCTAAACAATCCTTTTACAGACAGGTCATTCCTAGAAATGGAAAGAATTCTCTGTCTCCCGCCATAATAGGTACACCTTTTTTTGAAAACGTATCCATCATTCCAATTACCAACTTAGGTACCATTATTTTAGGCCCCGTTTTATCTAAACGACCAAGTAGACTGCTGATAGATAACTTGATAACTGCCTATCGGAAAAAAGGTTTGGAAGAAGCCTTAAGCGACTATTATTATTCTCTTCCCGTCATAAGCAATGCGAAATTAGGACAAATCTGCAAACTTATCTATTTTTTATACAATAACAAGATTTATGACAAAGACATTATCATTCCAAAAATGCAATCGCCCAATCATTTAACCGATGACAAGACTGCAAATAAATACATATTAGAAACACACCAAAATTCCTCCTTTCACCATGATCCTATCGCTGAGAAAAAACTCTATCAATTTATTATAGATGGACAAAAGGAAAATCTGCTTGCATATTGGAAAGCCTTTAAAGAAAATACTTCCTTTCATTTTGGAATGCTTTCTAAAAAAAATGAAGTAAGAAATCAAAAAAATTTAACTATTGCAACCATTACCCTTGCAACCCGTGCGGCCATTACAGGCGGTCTTCATCCTGAAATCGCCTATTCTTTAGGAGACCGCTACATTCAAGACTTAGAGGAATTACAAGATTTAAAGGACATTCATTTCTTCACAGAAAATATCTTGTATGAATTTGCAGATAAAGTAGCTAAAACAAATAGGGAAAATTATTCGCGACCGATTTTTCAATGCAGAAACTATATTTACAAGCATATCTATGAACCATTAACCTTACAGTCCATTGCAGAGCATTTATCTATCAGCCCCAAATACCTATCCAATTTATTTAAAAAAGAAGTGGGAATTCCTATTAGTGAATACATACAGCAAATGAAAATTGAGGAAGCAAAAAAACTGATGACTTTTGCAGAACATTCCTTATCTGATATTCATGCCCTTTTACATTTTACCGATCAAAGCTATTTCACGAAAGTATTTAAAAAGTATACCGGAATTACTCCTAAACAATTTAGAAAAAATACGGTTAATTTTTTATAGAGAATAGAATTAGGGCTTATCCAATAGTTATTTACTTGTGTTAGGATAACCCCTGTCCATATTAAATATTTCTTATAAATACATATTTGCTAACAAATAGCTAGTCAGATAATTCGTTCTAGGATTCACCAAATTATAATTACATTATTATTCTCCTTTATCATTTCATTGAAAATTCTAATTATAATTCCCTTAAATATTCCTTTTTGGTCTTATCTTTCTAAAAATAATGATATAATAGTAAATGTCTTTCATAAATAGTTTAAAAAAGGCGGTTAGTTAGTTAGCAAAAACGGGTAATTAGTTTTAAAGAAAGGTCTGGAGGTGTTCGTAGAAATTGATTCATTTTAAAGAAGTAACCAAAACGTTTCAAGATGGATTTAAAGCGCTGAAGAATATTACATTCGAGGTAAAGGAAGGAGAATTACTTGTTCTAATTGGTCCAAGTGGTTCTGGCAAGACAACTACGATGAGAATGATCAATCGACTTATAGAACCATCTAGTGGTTCCATTACAATCGAAGGAAAGGATATTTCCACAGAGGATCCTGTAAAACTCCGCAGAACTATTGGCTACGTCATTCAGCAAATAGGTTTATTACCCCATATGACGATTAAAGAAAACGTATCGCTCGTTCCTAGACTCCAAAAATGGAAAAAAGAACAATATGTAGACAAAATTAATGATTTAATGAAAATGGTCGGGTTAGATCCTGATACATTTGGTGATCGTTACCCTTCTGAATTAAGCGGTGGACAGCAGCAAAGAATCGGGGTTATTAGAGCACTTGCGGCAGAGCCGAAAATAATTTTGATGGATGAACCGTTTAGTGCCTTGGATCCTCTCAGCCGCGAACAATTGCAAGATGAATTAGTCCGCTTGCAGCAGGATATCAAAAAAACAATTGTCTTTGTTACACATGATATGGATGAAGCCCTTAAAATAGCGGATCGAATTTGTATTATGCAAGACGGAGAAATTGTGCAATTAGATCGGCCAGAAAATATATTACGTCACCCAGCAAATGAGTTTGTCCGCAATTTTATTGGAGAAGATCGTTTGCAAGAAAATATTTCTTTACCTAAATTAGCAAAATTAATGGTTCCTCCTGTAACAGCCGGTGAGTCTCGCGGTCTTGCAGAATCATTGAAATTAATGAGAAGAAAGCGTGTGGATAGTCTAGTGGTCGTCGACAAATCTAATACCTTTCTCGGGATAGCGAATGTGTGGGAGGTACAAAAACGATATAGAGAAGAAGAATTAACCTTGAAAGATATCATGGATACGAATATAAAAATGCTTCATCTTGAAGAAACAACGGAAAAAGCTTTTCAACTTGTTAGTGAATCCCAATATGGCTTTATTCCAGTAATTGACCAGCATTCTAAAATTATTGGTATTGTCAACCGTGCAGGTCTTGTGGAATATATTGCTGACCAAATTGGAGAATAAAAAGGAGGGATGAGCCATTCCTAATATAATCACAGACACAATAGATGTCTTCATCAACCGTTGGCCGACAATATGGAATTTAATTTTAGAGCATATGTATCTTTCTCTTATTTCTATCGCCATTGCAATCGTGATTTCCGTTCCACTAGGAATCTATTTAACTCGCCACAGGAAAATCGCAGACTCCATCATTGGAGTAGCCGGCGTATTTCAAACCATACCAAGTTTGGCATTACTAGTATTTCTAGTACCCTTCATCGGTACTGGGAAACTTCCAGCCATTATTGCTTTAACTGTTTATGGTCTATTACCTATTTTGCGCAATACATATCTAGGAATTGTTGGAGTAGAAAAATCTGCAATCGAAGCTGGCGTAGGGATGGGTATGACCAATCGCCAAGTGTTATGGATGGTTGAATTGCCACTATCCTTAAGCGTTATTATGGGAGGAATTCGGACTGCAACAGTATTAATAATCGGGGTGGCAACAATCGCTGGATTAATCGGCGCAGGCGGACTGGGAGATTTGATCTTCCGTGGTTTACAAACCTATAATACTGGCCTTATCCTTGCTGGAGCCATCCCATCTGCCCTTTTGGCGATTATATTTGATTACTTATTAAAACTATTAGAAACAGATGTGACCCCTCAAGGTCTTCAAAATAAAAAAGTGAAAAAAAGCAAAATACGAATCTGGATTGTTGCAGGTTTAATCGTACTCCTTCCACTTTCGACTGTGATTGCCAATTTCAGCAATGGAAAAAGCGGAAAGGATAGCATCACTATTACTGGAAAAAATTTCACAGAACAAGAAATTATGGTGTACATCATGGGGCATCTCATTGAAGAGCACACAGACTTAAAAGTAAATTATGAATCTTTTCTTGGCGGAACCGCCCCAGCCTTTGAGGGGGTTAATACCGGAAATTATGATATGTATATGGAATATACAGGTACTGGATTATTAAGTATCTTAAAGGAAGATATGGTTAGTGATCCTGACGAAGCCTATGAAATAGTGAAAAAAAGATTTAAAGAAGACTATAATTTAGTTTGGCTAGAGCCATTTGGATTTAACAACACATACACATTAACCATGCGCAAAGAAGATGCGGAAAAGTACCAAATAAAGACTATTTCAGACTTAAAAAAGATCGCACCGGACCTAACCTTAGGATCTGAACCGGAATTCTTAGAAAGAGAAGATGGCTATCCAGGTCTTATCGATACCTATGGAATACAATTTAAAAATACGCAAGCAATGGACTCTGGTATTATGTACAGTGCGATTAAAAACGGTGATGTCGATGTTATTGACGCCTTTTCAACAGACGGCCGTATCCCAGCATTTGATTTACAAGTTCTAGAAGATGATCAGAACTTCTTCCCACCATACTATGCAACACCAGTAATTAGAGCGGAAACATTAGAGAAATATCCAGAATTAGAAGAAGTATTAAGCATGCTTGTCGGAAAAATTGATAATGAAAAAATGCAAGAATTAAATGCAAAAGTAGATATTGATAAAGAGCAATATGAAGATGTTGCGGTCGAATTTTTGAAAGAAGAAGGGCTTATTGATTAGTTTATAAGGTTGATATGTTGGGGTTATAGATTTTCTATAACCCCTTTGTGGTCTTTCAATTCAAACTATCTATCATTTTCTACCAATTTAAGAATTTCTTCTAAATCATGCTGCTCCACATATGCTTTCGTATCATTTAACATATCATCTGTGAACTGTATTCCTCCAATAACTATATACGTTTTTCCCATACTAGTTAATCGAGCAAGGTGCGTTGCCGCATCACCTTTAAATAGGTCAAGTGGCAGCTGCCGTTTAGTTTCCGTATCATAGATTTTTAATTCTCCACTAGGAATCGTTCCATACAAATTACTATTCATATAAAGTATATATCGCTCATCTAGCCAAACAGCTCCACTTGGATATTCTTGTTCACCAGAGGTAGCGTTCACATTGATTATTTCTTTTAATCCATCTTCTTTCGAATAAACATAGAGCGCCCCACCTGCCTCCCACCCATATTGTGGAGTTAACAAAACTTTTTTTCGAGTAGGTGAATAATCAACAGGCTTCATTTCGCTTGATGCACTATCATGATTAAATGATTCTATAGATCCATCCTCCTTTTTTAATAGCAAAGCATATGGTTCGATACTGTAGGATATTCCTTCACTCTCGTTATTTCCGTCTATTTTGCTAGACTTTTCCTCTTTACTATTCCCCTCCTCTGTAATTGATTGAGATCCTGTTTTCGTTTCCTTTTGAACAGAATAATCCCCAATAAAGATAATTGCTAATCCGATGCCAATGGTCACTACAATCCCTATAATAAATCCAGCCCATAAACTCTTATTCACTCTTCCTCCCTCTTTTCACTAAAATACAGATTCTGTCTACATTCTCTTATTATCATATACGACTAGATTTTTGTTTATAATTGTATGGACTGATTAAAAGCAACTAAAAATTTACTTATTCTACTTCCCTTAACATATTATACACTGTTTGATTTATGACTATTTTATAAATAATAAAACTTCCAACTATTAATAGAAGCGACATATATATAATAACGAGAAGATAATAATATAAATAGTAAGAGAGAGGAAAGGTTAAGGTTAAAACTGCGCCCATTAAATACAAAAATATAATAATAAAACTCATTAAAGCAGCAATTAAACAATAAACCACCATTTCTGATGTCAGAAAATAATATAATTTTCTTTTTGACATTCCTAAAGACAGATAAATCCCCCACTCCTTTTTTTGGAGTTGGTATTTACTAAATACGATTATAAACATACTAGTAACTGTAAGAAGAAAAGTAATTATGAAAGAAAATTTTGCAAGGAAACCTAACAACGAAGTTATCTTTGTATCATTTTGGATAAATTCTGGTATGTTCTGTAACAAACTACCAGGTACAGTAGCAATCATCTGATTAACATAATCATCAATCTTCTTTAATTCATTTTCTGTAATATTAGTATCAAGAAATATTCCGAGTTCCATATAACCGTTGAAGAGTTTAGAATTCTGCATTGTATCTTTATCAAAAATAATAGTAAAACCATCATAACTTATTTTGTTTTTGTTATTAATTTGTTTTACATATGTTTCATTGTTAACACTATATACTTCGAACTGTTCTTTTATTTTCTGCAATTTCCCTTCATGCTTTTCCTGTTTAATGAATTCGATTGTTTCTCCTTTCAGATTATTTAAATTTGCATCTTTTCTACCATCCTTATTAGGAACAAAGATCATGATTTTGCCTCGAAATGCTTTATAATCATCCTCTGGGAAAAGGTGTGAAAATTCCTCTTTATCAATAATTTCATATTTAACATTTGGCACAATCCATTTTTGATTATAAGTGATTATTTCTCCCTGATTATCCAACCATTGAGTAATATCTTTTGTTTTTTGCTGTGATGTGATTAATGGAATTACATCTACCATAAAAGGATTCTTCTCAACATATTGAACACCAGGCAGAATCTTTAGATTCGTAACTTGTTGTTCTGAAAAAGTTAACCCCTTCCTTAAAAGGATAGGCAGATTATCTTGCGTGTCAAATCCGTAAACCTCCTGGGAATTTAAATAATAATATTCATCTATATCCCATATACCTTCCGTCTCTTTTTGAAAAATGACAGAAAACAATAAAATAAGTATAGACAAACTTATCATTGCTACAGTTAAAATAAATTGTTTAGGAAACAAAAATAATTGTCTTGTTAACTGTTTTATCTCAAATCTTTTTATATTTTTATTAATTAGTATATTCACAATCGGTATTTTTTCTACTCCATTAATTAACATTTTTATAGATAGATTTCTAGAACGAAATATCTCCCAAAAAGATAGAAATAAAACCATGAAAAAAAGAAAGAGAATCCAACATATACTAAAAGTATAAGTCTGATTTTGATATGTACTTATACCTTCTTTAAAACTCTTATTTATTATTAGGAATTTAAAAACATAATTTAGGGGGACTGCTAAAATCAAACCAGAAAAGAAAAGAATAAATGTTTGAGAAAAGTAAAAAAAATACAGCTGCATTCTTTTTATTCCAAGTGCCTTTAATACCCCAATTTTTCTCCGTTGCGATTTATTAAAATAAGCAAATAAACTGCTTATAGAAAATATCGAAATGAAAAGAATAACCGTTTGATAAAAGATTGAAATATTACGAATAGTATCATAATCTCTTAGGCCTTCCAAAAATAGCTTTTCATTTACAAAACCCTTATCATCATACTCAGCTAGTAAATTTTCTGTTTTTTTGAGAGTAGTGTTTTTGCCGTCTTCATAGTTAATTAGATAATTCCTTTTACTAGACTTGTCTTTATATTGCTCGCTAATAAAAATATTGGGGAAAGCTAATTCTTTTTGAAATTGAAAAGGTATATACCTTTTCGAGGAATAATTGGAAATAATCCCAACAATTTTTACTTTCCATTGCTTTTCTTCACCATCTAGTGTTATCATGTCTCCAATAGCCCAGCTACTATTAAATAATTTTAAGTATGCGGATTCAATGGCTACTTCATTTTTTCCAATTGGCAAACGTCCCTCCATTACTTTAATTTTCGATAAGTCTACAGCTCCCTTATCCATCCATCCAATTGTAGCGGAATTGGAATTCTCTAAAGGAATCCAATCAATCAATTGGAATTCGCCTATATTTTTTACTTCCTTATTTATTTCAGATTTAGACTTTTCAATACCAACCAGAACTCCACTATTTTTCCCGTATTGCAAATAAGATTTTTCCATTAGGGCAGCTCTAATAGCCTCAGATGCTGTAAATATAGAGAGAACAGAAGAAATAATGAGACACAATGCAAGGACTATCAATATAGTCCACTTTCTTCTAGAACATAGAAATTTAAATCCTAACGTAAACACTTAACTCATCTCCTCTAATACACCGTTTTTCATGGAATATAAAAAGTGAGGAACTTGAATTAAATTCTTCTCATGTGTGACTATAATTAAAGAAAGTTCTCTTTCCTTATTAAATTTAGTTAATAAGCTAGTAATACTTTTAGTTGTAATTTGATCTAAATTACCTGTTGGTTCATCCGCAAATAATATATCTGGTTCAGTTATTAAAGCCCTGGCAATAGCCACTCTTTGCTGCTCCCCACCTGATAGAAAAGTTGGAAGCTTGTTTAAATAAAAGTGAATTCCTAATTCTTGCGAAAGCTCATCAATACTATATTTCAATTGTTTCTCCCTTTTTTTTGATAGTTTCAATGGAAGTTCAATATTCTCTCGAACGGTCAATTCTGGTATTAAATGAAAGGATTGAAATACAAAGCCAAATTTATGCCCCCTTATTTCAGCTTGTCTTTGCTCAGGCAAATCATAAAATGATTCATTATTATAATAAACCTTTCCATTTGTGGGAAATTCCAATCCACCTATAATACTTAAAAAAGTCGATTTCCCAGAACCACTTTTTCCTTCGATGACATGAATGGTTCCCTTTTCTACAGTAAAATTCTTTATTTTGATAATTTCCCTATCATCTGAATATTTCTTTGTCATATTAACTACTTTTAAAATTTCCACCATAAAGTTCACCTCCAATATTTTCTATAAATATACTACAATAAATCTAATGAATTGGCAAAAAAAACCAATTCTCATCTTAAAATTCACAATTTTATTCTTTACTATATTTATAGAATAACTATTATTAATTGGAGGAATTTACAATGGAAAAGAAAAAAAGTAAATTAGTTTTAACAGGAGCTTTAATACTAGTTTTATCTTTCCCAGCAGTAGCAAGCGCGTACAGTAGTTCATATTCCTTTCATGTCGGTTATAGTCTTGAAGGAACTAAAAAATATTCATTATCTAACAAAACTACAAAAACAACAGCCAAAGCTAATACATATAATTCAGCTGGTAATGTGCAGTCAAATAAATCAAATTATAGAGTAAGTTTATATAAAAGTTTGCTAACAAACTATTCTGTAAGTATGCCAGCTGATGGGTACAGTTATACAAAATCATTTGGAAAAGTTAGTAAAGGTAGCTATACTATCAATATTAACAAATCGGATAATACAGGATATGGTAGTAGAGTTAAAGAATCTGGTACCATTAACCAATAAAACAATAATTTAGTATAAATGAAATACTAATACTTAAAAAGAGCTAATATACATCAACCATAAAGAAATTTAGAATTAAAAAAGAGCTAGTCTAAAAACCGAGAGTTTGGATTTTAGATAGCTCTTTTAGTTATTTTGTTTTTTAAAAGGAAATATCTACTATTTATCTAGCAAAACGATGGTTTCCAATAGTAACCGTTGCTTCTCGTGAGAAAACCCAGTCACTTGTAGCTGTTTTTGGATTAAAGATATACAGAGAACCATTTCCTTTTCCATCTAATGCGATCGCTTCATTAACGGCTTTTTTTGACTCCGTATCAGCTGCCTTATTAATTTCCCCATTTTGAACAGGGGTAAAAGCATAATATCCATTCGATTTTTCATAGATGACATCACGAATAGTATTCGGAAATTGATTACTTTTTACTCTATTCAAAACAACCACTGCTACTGCAACTTTTCCTGCATATGGTTCACCAACAGCCTCAGCGCGAACTAATCTCGCCATTAAATCTTTATCGGCTGGTGAAACAGTGGCATTTGGTAGAATAATATTTTGACCTGTAATTAAGGCTTTGCTATTATTTGCCTTCATTAAATCACCGATTGGAATCCCAAAGCCCTTGGCCACTTTCCAATAAGTATCCCCAGATTGAATCGTTCGATTCGTTGCTGCATCTGCTTTATCGATTAACATAAATGCTGAAATAGATAGCACTAATCCAGCGGCTACTATTAATTTTTTCAAATCTCTTACCTCCTAGTAGTCGTTGTTTCTGATGTCTTCTATTAGGCTAGCAGATGTAATATTTCGATTCATCGTCCAAAAAGTGGTAAACGAAAGATTGCTAGGTTGATAGCTTACTAAAAAAGGGATTTACAACATGGTGGAAGTATTAACCAATCGAGTTAGTTAGCAAATAACATCTAATTTTAGGAAATTTTAGGAAGGATTGTTACAAACCATTTTTATCTGTAACTAAAAATAAGAAGGTACTAAAAAATTTAAAGACTCATTTAATGACAAGAAAACTGCTTTTTTAAGAAATCAAGTGCTGGTCCAATTTCTTCTGCAAAATTCCTCCAATTACATTCAATGGAAATTCTGCCATCATAGTTTGCTTTATGAATGTTTCGCACAAACTCAGGATAGGGATACATTCCTGTACCAGGAGCCAGCCTATTCGTATCAGCAACATGGATATGTTGGATAAAATCTTTATATTCATAGAGATTCGTAAGTGGTTCCTTTTCTTCTTCCATATGATAGAAATCAGCCAATATTTTTAAAGATTTTTGATTAAATTCCTTTGACCATGCAGCAGCTTCTGAAATACTATTAATAATATTCGATTCTTTTTTGTTGAGCGGTTCTATTACAATCGTTAAGCTTAATTGGTCCGCCATATCCGATACTGTCGATAAAAAGGCTGCCATTTGTTCTCTGCCCTTTTCTTTCGACAGTCCTTTCGGAAAACTTCTTGCACCACCACTACCGAATACAATTGTGTCCGCACCTATTCGGCAAACACGTTCTAATGCAGATTTTAAATAATCTTTCACTCGCTGATTATCTACCTTATCGCCCACTATTTTTAAGTCACTTGGCAAAAGAATATTAAAAGCTTCAATAGGTAAAGGTGAAGCTTGATATTTTTCTAATATTGTTTTAAATACCTCTTCCTTTTCTTCTGGCATTAAGGAAACAACCGTACATTCGATAAAATCATACCCCGCTTTATCCAATGCCTCTGCCTGATCAATAGCAGCGCAGCATCCGAACCTCATAGGATTTCCCCCCTACACAAGAATATTTTTCATATACTTACTAAACTGCTTAAAGGCTATTTCCGGCTCCTCCAATTCAGGACACCACTTTTTTTCCCATTCTAATGTATAGTAGCCATCATACCCGTTCCTTTTTAATAAAGTGTATATGTCTTGTAATGGTATATCCCCATCTCCTAAAAAACAAAGCTGATAGCCTCTTTCTGCTTCCTTTTTTAGATAAGAATCCTTCCAATGGGTGTAGGCAACCCATTCCCCAAGATTCTCCCAAGTAACATCAGGCTTTTCGCCAATTGTTCGAAAGGGATGATGGATATCCCATAATACTTGCAAATAGTCAGAGGAAACTCGCTGAACCAGCTCTTTCACATATCTGCTATCTGTCCAATCATCATGTGTTTCTAGGAGAAGTTTGACATTGATATCCTCTACAATCGCCAAATAATCATGGATATTTTTCTCAGCGATTTCCATTGCTTCTTCTCTCTTCCACTTTCCGATTGCCCCACCAAATACACGAATATATGGAGTGTTGAATTCCTTACAGAGCAATGCGTACTCTCTTAATTCCTCTACATACTTCTCATATTCTTCTTGCGATTGAGTTACCAATTTGACTGAACTGGAAAAACACGGAATTTCTAAAGAAGCTTCCTTAAAGAGACGTACCGTTTCTTTTACATTTGCTGAAAATTCACGAAGCTTATATAGATCAAGTTCTCCTAGCAGCCCACGAAAATCAACGCCTGAATAGCCATTTTCCACTGCATGTTGGATAATTGTTTCTAAATTCCAATGAGGACATCCAAGAGTAGTAAAAGCTAATTTCATCTTCTGTACCTCCCACATTTTTCTTATTCTTAAAAAAAAGGACAGACTAATCTGCCCCTGTCTTTAATGAGAACCTTTCACATCTAATGTAATCGATACATGCTTGTTCTTTTTAAAAGTAGATGTCTTTATTCTTTCTTGTAATTTAGCATAAAAAAGATCTTCGTTAATAGGGAGTTCAACCCAATCATCGATCCATGCCGATAAATGCATGGCATTCGAGATTTCCAATCCCTTTATGCCTTCTACACCAGGTCCAAGCAGCTCTGTCCCATTGCGGATAGCATTTACCCAATTTGCTGTGATCCCCTTATGCTGTGTAGCTTCTCCTTTAATAGGAATATCAATTTTCCAGCATTCCGGTTCGCCGAATCCCCCTTTATATTCTTTATTGAATTCTCTTTCCGATTGTCTTAGTCGCCAGAAGGTTAACTTTCCATCCTCTATCACTATTTTTCCGCGATCACCCGATATTTCATAGCGATTCGTTCCAGGAGAATCACCTGTAGATGTAACAAAGACGCCTGTTGCTCCATTCTCATATTCCACATATGCAGTCACATCATCTTCTACTTCAATATCATGAAACTTCCCAAATCCACAAAATGCGCGGACTCGTTTAGGCATTAATCCACTTGTCCATTGCCATAAATCCAGCTGATGCGGATCTTGATTTAGAAGAACTCCGCCTCCTTCTCCAGCCCATGTCGCTCTCCAGCCACCTGAATCATAATAACTTTGTGAACGATACCAATCGGTGATAATCCAGTTTGTTCGTTTAATTTCTCCCACTTCGCCACTTTGCACAAGCTCTCTCAGCTTTTGATATAAGGGATTGGTTCGCTGATTAAACATAATCCCAAATACCTTATCGCTTTTGCTTGCAGCCTCGTTTAATTCCCTTACTTTTTTTGTATATACACCTACAGGCTTTTCAACTAAAACATGAAACCCTTGTTCTAGTGATTGAATTGCCAATGGCGGATGATCATAATGAGGCGTTGCAATAATAACTCCATCCATATCCGCATATTCAAAAAAGCGGTCAACCTGATTGAATTGCTGAATATGCTCTCCTAATGTTTCCTTTGCCCATTTCAATCTTTCTGGATTGCTGTCACATACAGCAACTAATTCCGCTCCCGCAATTTCACCATTATTTAAATACATGGCGTGCGAACTTCCCATATTACCAATACCGATAATGCCTATTTTGACTTTAGCCAATCTTCTCCGTCTCCTTCCTAACCTCGCTTTTTCATTTCTAAAGCTTTACTGCAAAAGTCTTGTTAAACGTTTAAGATTTTCTAAACTTATTCGGAGACTATCCAGCGGATCTCCTGGACAAATATCTTGTTCGACTGCATACCACTCGACTCCAGCTTTTTTACACCAATTTAAAATAGGGGGAAAGTCGATCAGCCCTGTACCAACCTCTGCAAAAGTTTGTCTTTCATCATTTGTCATATCTTTTAAATGAATGATTGGCATTCTATTTGCATAGGGTTTAAGAAATTGCAGCGGATCTTTTCCAGCCTTTTTCACCCAAAAAACATCAATTTCTGCAAAGATCTTATTATCGGAAGTAGGCTCCAATAAATATTCCAGCGCTGATTTCCCATCCATGTCTGTATCAAATTCAAAGGCATGATTATGATAGCTGATGCGAAATTCTGGTGCCTTTTCCGCCACTTCATGCAAAAGCGCCTTTACCCGCTCATACCCGTCTTGATTTCTTACATCCTCTGGTAAAAATGGGCAAACAATGTCTTTTGTGTTATATAGCTTTACTTCCTCCACTACTTGGTCTAAATCGTTTTCTAACCGATCAAGCGGGATATGTATTCCAGCTGTGCCTAGATTATTTTCCTGTAAGGCCTTTGCTACTTCATGCGGATCATAGCCAGCAGGTAATGCAGATAGCTGAACCCCGTCCCACCCCATCTCTTTTAACTCTTTAAATACAGGGGTAATTCCTCTCTTTAATTCTTCTCTTACTGTAAACAATTGGGCAGCAAACTGATTATGCATCGAACTCGCTCCTTTTTTTGTAAAATAAAAAGTCGATACCTCTATCTTAATCGCTAAAATGAGAAACGCATCAGCTAATCTTGTTCATTATTGGCAATTATTTTACCCCTATTGCTTTTTCAATGTCTTAACGCAGACGATTTGCTCAATCGTGCACAAAAATAAAGAAGGTATCATTCTTAAGTAAATATAATCTCCTAAAAACTACATATCTCCTAAACTTCGATTGGAAACAAGGACTTCATCAATTCTGATTTCCCTCCTCAGCTTGGATGATTGGATGATCGCATCAATCATTTGTAAGGAAGGCAGGGCATCTTTGACATGTATATAGTCCTGTCTATTCTCTAAAATAGAAGCATAAAAGCCATCGATCAGTTTTTTATGACTTGCTCCATAATAGAACTTAGAGCCATAAAGCATAGTATCTTCTTCTATCACTATCTTTTTGCCATTTTTATCTAGAATCGTTAACATATTGTCCTTAATGGTCAACTTTTGATTTTCGCAGACGATTTGAAGCTCCACACTTGAGTTATTTCCATTCGCGTTTGTAGCAAAAAAGAACCCGTTAATCCCATTTTTGAAAATTATTCTGGCTGCTGCCGTATCTTCTGTTTCAATGTCATAATCAAGAAGCTGGTCAACAGTTCCTCTTATTGTCGCTATTTCCCCTCCCAAAAGCTGCATTAAATCTAAAGTGTGAATCGCTTGATTAATCATGACTCCCCCACCTGCTAAGTCTAATTTCCCGCGCCACGGCTTATTGTCATAATAGGATTTTGACCTTGCCCAAGTGACGATCCCTTTGATCCCTACAATTTTTCCATACTTATTTTCTGCGATAATCTGCCGCAGTTTTTCAACCGTTTCATTCAAGCGATTTTGAAAACAAATAGCGATTTTCACTTGTTTGTTGTCCTCTTCTAGTTTTAGTAGTTCAAGACCTTCTTCTGTGTGTATAGCCAGTGGCTTTTCTTGCAAGACATGAACACCTTTTTCCACACAAGCTTTTGTCACTGGATAATGAAGATAATGTGGTAAACAAATATGTACACAATCTAACGTTTCCTTCTCCAGCATTTCTTGGTAATCTGTATAAAAATTTATCCCCTGCACACTCTCCCTTCGTGTTTCATCGATATCACTTACTGCTACTAACTCAGCTGTTGGGTTTGCTTGAATAGCAGAGAGGTGAATACTTGATATATCGCCGAGACCAATCACAGCTATTTTTAACATTAGACATGCTCCTCCTTTTATAAAAAACAGGCAGACTGGATACACTTTTTTTCTTTTTTTAGTTTCTAGTATCCCATCTGCCTCATTCCTGCTAATTAGCGTCTATCTTCTAGCGGTTCTTGACCCACTCCTTACTTTCCTTTTGCGCTTTTTCCAGCGCATCTTCTGCACTTCTTTTTCCTGTTAAAGCGGCTTCAATTTCAGATGTTAGAATATAGCGTGGCTGTGAAGAGCCCCAAGGATATCTTGGTGTCATTGGAGTAGACATTGCTTCAAACACAGGGAGCATCAAAGGTTGATCTTTCACACTATCCCATTCTGTTGCTGATTTCACAGATGGTACTAAACCAAGTTCTTCATAGACATATTTTTGAACAAAATCACTTGTGGCAAATTTAAGCCACTCCCAAGCTAATTCTTTGTTCTTGCTGTCTTTGGCAATGGTGATTGGACTTCCTGCAAATAATCCGCCTTGCCCATCATCATTCTTGAACTCTTGCGAAATGGCAATTCGATCGCCAAGTCCTTGGGCATAGACTGATTTTACCGTATCGCCAGGTCCCTGGTTTAGCATAATCGCAATATTATTTTCTTTTGTTAACCATTTTTCATTGCCTTGGTTACTCACAATGCCCTTAGGAGCATAATTTTGCATATCTAGTAGCCAATTTAAGCCATTCAGCATTTCTTTTGAATTAAAAGTAAATTCAACCTCATCCCAGGCAAATCCAGTTCCCCACTGTCCGTTTTGTCCTTCCGCCAGATCGACTAAAGTGAAGGCTGATGACCAGTCACCCCGGAACCAAATCCCATAGTTTTGCTCCCCTGTTTTCGGATTTTTCCCAGTCATTTGTTTCGCCTTTTCCGCGACTTCCTCCATTGTTGGATACTCAGACAAATATTCTACTCCCCATTCATCAAATAACTGTTTATCATAGCTGATAAAACGTGCATCTCCTAAAAATGGAAGCCCGAAAATATCTAACTCCTTACTATCTGGACCTAAAGCTTTCCAACCTTCTACTTGATTATCGATAAAAATATCTAAATCAAATTCTGGATCTTTATCAATCCATGGCTGCAATGGTTCTAACACACCTTGTGGAGCAAAATCAGCAACACCTGGCATTTGATACACATCTGCTTCCCCCGACGTAATCATTGCTTGGGTTTTCTCCGTGTATCCTTCCCAAGGCATCAGAACAAATTTCACAGTAGCACCAGGATGTTGCTTTTCAAATTCTTCTTTCAGCACTTTTACCCCTTTGACTGAATCACCCGTAATCGGATCTGTCTTGTCTTCCATCGCAAAATCACCAATCATCATAACAGTTATTTGCTGTCCCGCCCATTCTCCATCCTTATCGGAGCCTGAGGAACCTCCTGATTTAGAACTACACCCAGCAAGCACAGCACTTATTACCATCATCCATGCCAAAGCAAATGCTGCCGTCTTAGAAAATAACCTCTTTTTCATTTTCCAACCCCCATTTTTTTGAATCTTCTATTCCCCTTTGACACCACTTAAGGCAATACTCTGGATAATATATTTTTGTAAAAATAAATACACAATGACAATTGGTAATACACTTACTGTTGCTAGAGCCATCGTTAACCCGCCGAGACTAGACCCATTTTCCAGCGAGAAACTCGCTAAATAAAGCGGAATCGTCTGCAAATTCAAATCATTAATAACAACTAATGGCCACATAAAATCATTCCAGCTCCAAATGAACGATAAAATGACCATTGTTGCTGCTATCGGACCTGCCAGCGGCAAGTAGACACGAAAGAAAATTTTAAATTCTCCCGCCCCGTCAATTTGTGCCGCTTCCCTTAATGTATCTGGCAGTTGATCGAAAAACTGTTTACATAGAAAAATAAGCATTCCACTAATAACAGACGGAAGAATTAAGGGCCAAAAAGTATTTAATAAGCCAAGTTGATTAAAAAAAGTATATAAAGGGATTAACCGTGGTTCCATTGGGATCATTAATGTACAAAGGACAATGATAAACAAGACTCTTTTTCCTTTGAATTTCCCTTTCGAGAATGCATACCCCGCTAATAAAGAAGCAGATACACTTAAAAAGACAGAACTTACAGTTACAATAGCGGAATTAACATATGCCTGGATAAGTCTTCCATTCTCAAAAACGATCCCATAATTGAAGGATGAAATAGCTTCTGGTATTAGCCTCGGTGGAAAAGGCATAACAATATTAGCTGTTCGATCAAACCCTACGCTGATCATCCAAACAAATGGCGCCATCAAAACAATGCCAAACACGAACAGAACAATATACTTTATAATGGCTGTCATTCTTTCCAGCTTTTTCATGGAGATTGTATTTTTCATCGTCTCCCTCCCCATTAAATTAGATTTTCATTTTCGATATTTTTAAGTTGATAAACGTAAAAATTAAAATAATAATGAACATAATATATGTGGCAGCTGAGGCGATCCCGAATTCAAAACCGGTAAACCCACGCTCGTAAATAAAGGCTCCCATTGTTTGAATGGAACGAGCAGGGCTTCCATTTGGTCCACCGATTACATACACCTCATTAAAACGTTGCAGCGCTCCAATCCAGCCCGTTATTAATAAGAATGCAAATGTCCCCGTCATATTAGGAATCGTAATGAATAGCCACTGCTGCACCCCACTTGCTCCATCAATTTTTGCGGCTTCATACATTTCTGATGGAATTGCTTGAAGATTAGCAAGACATATAATGATAACAAAGCCAATCCAATGCCAAACAGCTAGCAGTATAACGCCCCATTTAGAAGTACTAGGTTCAGAAAACCACCCTGGAGTCGGCAGTCCTATAGAGTCTAACGCAAAATTAACAATTCCCATTTCTGGATGTAAAACAAATTGAAAGATCATGGCCGCAGCAACAATTGAAGTAACATTGGGCAAGAAGTAGATGACTTTAAAGAAATTCTTTCCCTTTCCAACAGAGTTAATTAAGGTAGCAAAAATGAAGCCTAAGGGAATGGTGATTAGGACTTGAAATATTCCGATAAAAAAAGTGTTCCATACAGCATTCCAAAATGGTCCTGATGTTAAGACTGTGCGGAAATTATCTAAACCAGTAAAGCTTTCTATTGTCCCATTTGATTTAAAAAAACTTAATCTAAATGATTCGATAACTGGATAAACCATAAACAGCAAAATCCCTAAAAAACTAGGAATTAAGAAAATATACCATGTCCATTGTGTCGTTCTTCTTTTCTTTTTCTTCTTCGCAGCCTCCATGTACATACTGGTTTCCGTAGCCGTAACATGATTGTTTTCCATAAAATCTCCTTTCCTTAATGGATCGATTTTACTTTTACCACAATATGACAACGCTTTCAATTTTGTAGAAATAATCACGAGATACTAACTATATCTCGCATGCTCATTTCTATAAACAATACTATTACTTTTATCGAGGTTACGTGTTTATGTTCCCTTCTGATTCCATTGTATGAAAGTTATCTATTTTTAACGTGGATAGAATTGTGTAATCTGATGAAGAAATTGTTTTTTATTGCTCTTTTAAATAATCATATTTAAAAATCGTTGCTGTAGAGACATTGTGGGAGAATTTAGCTTAATTCGTGTTTTTCATACGAATTGCTTTGCTATTACGGTATTCTGTAGGAGTTAGTTTCATTTGTTTTCGAAAAAAACGACTGAAATGAGAGGAATCTTCAAATCCTGATTCAAGAGATACTTCAAGAATCGATTTGTCTGGATGGATCTCCAGTAAATATTTGGCGCGGTTTATTCGACAGCTCATGATATATTGCATAATTGTATATCCTGTTACATCTTTAAAAATTCTCGACATATAATACTTGCTAATATTTAAATGATGGGCAATATCATCTAACGTGATTGGTTCACAGAAATGCGTATCAATCCATTCAATCATTTTTTTGACATGAAGATTTTTATCAGATTCAGCATGAATATTATGTTCAAGCTGCTGCTTACTTAACTCATAAACCTTAAATAAAAGCTGCATCAGCATCGATGTTAACTCTCCCACTTGGAAGCGATCGTCGACTGCGTTTTCTTCCTTGGATCTTTTCACTTTCTCTGCCAATTTCTTTATTAAGGCTTTTACTTCAGCAGACTGTTCTTTATCTTTTATATGAAATAAAGTATTGCTCAATTGATTAAAGGGCGATAGCAATTCCGGGACATTTAAATTGTTTAAAAGTGGCCGCAGCCATTCGGAAGAAAATTCAATCACACTGCGCTCATAATAAGCCCCAGGCTCAGGATAGGCTCGATGTAATGTTAGGCCATTCATAATAATTAAGTCATCCTCCTGTAAACGATAAATACGATCACCAATTAAATATTTACATTCTCCCCCATGAAAGTAGTATATTTCATACCTATCATGAGAGTGGTAACTAAAATCTTCATAAGTTTCCACCTTATCCATTAAACGATAGAGTGCGATTATTTTTTCCGTCATCCTTAACCCTCCTATTTAAAGCGTTTTCAATTCACTTGAAAATAAACTTGCCACCATCCCCAACTAATATCTTTACTGAAAATTTTACTCTTATTTATTCTCTATTCTTATGATAGTCACCTTTTAAAATTACAAAATTATATTTAATTTTATTGGTTATTCCTTACAAAATAACTATTTTGAAGAGAAGTAATTGAATTTTCAAAATCTTTAGACTCTCAAAAAGATGGATAAATAGTAGGTGAATTTATCTCGATAAAACATTGTTAGTATAACATCGATATAGGCAAACAAATCCACGAGTGCATGAGTTCGCAGATAGTGCGACTTCGTAGAGCTTGTTTGATAATGTCTTTAGTAGCTGGGTAATATACATCTTTATATGTAATCGTTTTGCTTTCTACACATTCTCCATTAATATAATTTTTTAGTTTTTCAAATACATTTCCCAAAACACTCAATTATTAGTTATTCATATCAACTGTATTTAACTATTCCACTATCAACTTTTGGTTAAGTCTTGATAAATCTCATATGCCCAAGAAAACAACATCGAAATCGTTGTTGCCATAAGAGCACATCACCCAATCAGAATCCGGCATACCGTTCTACTATGTACTTATGTTCCATTCAGAAATTCAATAAGGCAGGGCACCTTCTCTTCATCGGTGCCTTGCCTTCCTTGTTTTACTAGCACTCATCCCTTATTATGGCACTAGCTTTATATTATTTTCTTCCTGGTAGCATATATAATCAAAAACCTCTTCAGAAGTATTACTTGTTTTTAAGATATGATAAAATTCCTCTTTTTCCAGCAATTGTACTAACTGTGAAAGTGCATTCAAATGAAATTCCTGATTAATCGCTGCCAAACAGAAGACAAATTGAACCGGTTTATTAGTATGTTTATCAAAGTATACTGGCTCATTCAATACAGCTATACTTATGGATAATTGATTTACGCCATCTGCTGGTCTTGCATGGGGAAGCGCGACATTTGGCATGATGACCATATAAGGACCATCTTTCCTAGCATTTTCGATCATTTTTTGAATATAATTTTCTGTTATTCTTCTTTCTTGTAATAATGGTAAGGCAGATAAAGAAATGGCATCTTGCCAATTCTTTGCCAATACATGTAATTGAATAAGATTTGGGGAGATAATTTCACTTAAATTTGGTCCCTGCTCTTTTTTTAGCTCTACTTTTTCATTTACTGCAAAGTACTCGTATAATTCTCGCTTCATTTGCTCTTTTTCTTTCACTACAGCATACTTCTCCACAATTTGCGTAATTAATTCTACACTGGGCAATTTAAAAAAGGAATTCCCCAGCTCTGTATAAACATCTCTTATTAACCGAGATTTTTCTGCTATATCCATAACAGGACTTACAATAAAAACAGGTTTTTTCGTATAAAACAAGCGAATATCTGGTACGGTAGAAAATAACAAATCATAATCAACGTCTATTTTATCCAGCTGTTGTGTTTCGATAGGAGCTAAAAAAGTGAACTCGGGAAAAATAGACTTTAAAACGGTATGCGTAATAGAGGAACTCCCCACTCCATTTGGACAAACAATCACACCTACTTTTTTATTTACCTTTCCCTCTTTTTCATTCCTGGATAAGGATGCAAAATGAATCGTCAAATAGGCTACTTCTTCGGCGGGAATAGGATGTTTAAATAGCACGCTAAGCGGCTTCATCGTTTCATTCACGATAGTAAATAGATGATTGTATTCCTCTATAATCTTCTCATACAGTGGATTAACGATTGGCAAATGAAAAAGCAATCTATAATAGGCAGATCGGAAATGCCGGAAAATTTGCTTAGATACTTCTCTTGGATGTTCAAAGCGAATGCCGGAAAAAGATTCAAAACGCATGCGGATATGTTCAACCAAGTCCATAATAAGTGGAAAATCTTCGCGATATTCATCGGCCTCCCCTAATGTTAGACCTAGTACCCAGGCTGTTAAGTAGCAAATATTATCTTCCTTCTGCAAATGATAAAATGATAATAGCTCTTCTGCAAACTGATATTCTTTTGTAGATTTAACCGATTTCCATTCATAGATGAAGTTAACAGATTCCTTCGTTTTTAATCTTGTCTTTAAAAATAAAAAGGAATAAATAAATTCTGTTAACCTGTTCTCGATAAAATGAATCTTATGTTTATTCGAATAAAATAATACAATTTGCTTCATTTGCTCGTAGCTTTCAAGATGATTTTCTCGTAAAAAATAGCCAAATAATTTGGTGTTATTATTTGTATTTAATTCTTTTACTATTAACTTTAATCCTAAATAGCGTATCTCGCTCTCGGTTCCTACCAAATGATATCCCTGTTTCCGATTGTATCCCAAAGAAATTCCCCTATGCTGTAATTTTGCAGCTAAAGCTTTTAAATCTCCCATTATTGTTGTTTTGCCAACCTTTAAAGCATCAATGAAATGGTTTATCGACAGATACTCTATGTTTATGAAAAGATAAAGAAACATATATTGTATCCGTTCCTCACTACTTAACACATACTCATCAACTGGAATAGTATTTGATACCTCATTTATTAATAATTCCCTCGTTTCATAGTCAACAGAAATTTGGTTGTAGCTATTTATTTCGATTGGTTTTTTATGATGGGATGCTAACCAGCTATTTATTTTCTCTAGGCTATAATCAATTTGTCTTTGCGTTAATTTCGTTTGTTCTTGTAAGTTTTGCTTTTCTATAAATGGGCGTTCCATAATTTTTTGGATAATGAGGTATGATCGTTCATCTAGCAAATGACTTCACTCCATTTATTGATACATTTAATAATAGAAGAGAAATAGACTAATGATTGCTGCCTTATTTCTCATTAACTATTTCTCTTGCTTTATTCTCTATGTTTCACTTCTTGTTTCGATATTCCCTTAATTTTTCTACAAGTTCTCTAGCATTTTGTTCAATTTGTGATGATGTTCCTTTTGTTAACAAACTACCGATTCCTACACAGTCAATTCCATTTTCAAACCACTCTATGATATTATCAATCGTTACACCTCCAGAAGCCATTATAGGCATATAAGGAATCGGTGTTTTAAAAACTGTTCCAAGATGGGATCCGTAATAATTAGAAATCGGGAATGCTTTAATCATGGAAGCACCTGATTCCATCGCATCCACCATCTCCGAAATGGTTGTACAGCCTGGAGCATAAGGTACTTGGTATCGATTGCATATTCTACTAACTTCTTCTTTGTAATTTGGTGCAATGATAAATTTCGCTCCAGCTAATATCGCTAATCTTGCTGTTTCTGTATCTAAGACTGTACCAGCCCCTACTAGTAAACGAGCACCATATTTCTCATTTAACCCCTTTATAATTTCCCCCGCATTTGGTAATGTGTAGCTAATTTCTAATACATCTACTCCTCCAGCTAAGCATCCATCTGCAATTTCATAGGCACGTTCTAATGTTTCTACCCTTACAATTGCCATAATTGCTGTATTTTCGATTCTATTAAGAATGTTATTTTTGTACATGAATAGCAGCCCCTTCATACGATAATTGATGATATTTTTGTAGATATGCTGCTATTACCGAGTTAATTTCTTCGATTACATCACTTTTTGGTTCTAAGATTGGATACCTAGCTGGCCCAACTGGAATCTGCGCAAGCTCCATTGCCTTTTTTAAGATAGAAGGGGTGGAACCGAGTTTTAATACTCGACGCAGCTCCTCTAAACTTTGCTGTGCTTCTTCCGCTTCCTGTCTTTCTCCCTTTTGCCAATGGTTATAAATAGAAACATCTATATATGTTAATAAGTTCGAAGTTGCGGCAATTGCTCCTGTCGCTCCTTCATCTAAAGCTTTTAAAATTAAAGAATCAGACCCAGATAAAACAGAAAAAGCCTCTTCTTTTGTCACGCTAATATAGTTTTTAATATTTTCAATGTCCCCGCTGCTATCTTTAATTCCTACTATATTATCCACCTTAGCCAGTCGTGCTACTAATGGCGGGCTTAAGTGAATACCAGTATTTTTCGGAATATTATAAAGTAATATTGGAGTACTTACCGATTCAGCAATTTTTTTATAATGATGATATAATTCATCTTCTGTTAACGACAGAAAATATGGCGTAATGACAGAAAGTGCATCTGCTCCCAGCTTCTCCATTTCTTTTGATAGAGAAATGACTTCTGCTGTGTTATTCCCCCCAGTTCCTACAAAAATGGGAACGCGTTTATTTGTTTCATTAATGACAAGTGAGGCAAATTCGACTTTTTCCTCTCTTGATAAAACATGAAATTCTCCATTCGTACCTAAAATAAATAATCCAGCCACCTTTGAACGGATTAAGCGATTTACTAGATTACGTGTTGCTTGTATATCTATCTTTTGCTCCTGATCGAAAGGAGTAACCATTGCCGTGATGATTCCACTAGGCCTCATTATCTTCACCTCTGTTAAAGTATTTATTTTGCTGGCTATAGAAAAAGTTTCTTCCTCTATAGCCTTTTAAAATTCCCTATTATTTAATGGATTGTCCAAGGGTTCCACCTGGATGCCACTTTACATAAGTTTGTGCATCCAAGCCTATCTCATTTTGAAGTAATACTGATAAGGTTTGCAGTACAAGCAGTTCAGCAACAACAGAAGCTCTAGGAGGCTTATTAAGACCATCCCCCTCCTTTGATACACCTGCAAAAATTGCAAAGTCGCTTTGCCGAGCAATCGAGGACTGCAGATTCCCTGTAAGGGAAATGATAATTGCCCCATTTTCTCTTAAAGTGTGAATCGTCTTTTTTAATTCCTCTGTCTCTCCACTATTGGAAATGGCAATTACGACATCTCCTTCCACTACTTGACCCGACGAGCCATGAATTGCTTCTGTTCCATCTAAAAAGTAGGCTGGAGTTCCGGTAGAGGATAATAAAGATGCACTATAACGGGCAACATAGCTAGGTTTTCCAATACCAGTGAGATGTAATCGTTTTCCTTTTTTTCCAGCATTAATAATACAGGACTTTGCTTCTTCTAGATTAGCTATGGAAATATGATTGATTAATTGATTCATCTCTTCTTGTATCGCTTCTAAATAGTTCTTCGCCTCACTCATTTCTTCTTTTCCTTTCCTCTTGATTTCTTTTTCCCCATAACTTAACTAAAACTTAGTGGAAAAAGCTTAAGAATTTATTGAGAAGCATACCAGTAATATTGTAGTCAATATTTGGAAAAGTTGACCCTTCAATGTTCATACCAGCAAATACCGGATAAAGAACTGTTGGTAAGAGGGCTAGTAATAAGCCAACAACAAATGATCCTGCAACTGCTCCTCTCCAGCCCCCTGTTGAGTTACCAAAAACCGCAGCCGTTCCTCCTGAGAAGAAAGCAATATGAGCAGCAGGTATAATAACAACTGGGAAATCAAAAAACACCATAATAAATACTGCCAAAAGTCCAGCTACATACGCAGACAGGAAACCAACAATTACTGCTGTTGGCGCAAATGGGAAGACAGTTGGAACATCTAGAGCCGGACGCGAATTTGGGATAAATTTCTCCGAGATAGACACAAAAGCTGCTGTAATTTCGGCCAAAAACATACGTACTCCTGTCATTAAAATCGACATCCCTGCTGTAAACATAAATGCTTGGATTAAAGGGAAGACTAGCCAGTGGGTTGTACCAGCTAATTCTTGTGTAACATCTTTTCCCGCCTTTAGAGCAGAGACATAGAAAAGAATCAACATGATAACAGCCATTCCCATCAGAAAATCTCTAAAAAAGGATAACCAAGCAGGAAATTTAATTGATTCCGTGCTTTTCTCTTGATGTTTGCTGAATAACATTCCAATACTGCCTGATAAAGCATAGCCTAACATATTAAAATGCCCTATAGCAGTAGCATTGCTGCCTGTAATTTTCCGCATAAAAGGCTGACATAATTGCGGTAAAGCGGCTGAACAAAAACCTAAAATAACCCCGCCAACAAGGATTGAAATAGTATTTGAATACCCATACGATTTAATAATGAGCGACAGTACACATGCAAAGAATAAACTATGCCCTCCTGTAAAAAAAATATTCTTCATAGGAGTTATTCTTGCAAAAACTAGATTCATTACAAACCCTAAAATCAATGTGCAGGATACAACAAACCCATACTCAGATTGTGCAAGGGCTGTTGCGGCTTCTGGAGATGCGACAACTCCAGTTAAATCAAAGCCATCTTGGAATAAGACATTAAAGTTTTTCAATGCAGCTGTCATCGTACTAGCACCTATTCCAAAGATCAAAAACCCAATCAGTGTTTTAAAGGTGCCAGTCATTACTTCTGTCATTGCCTTTTTTTGTGCCAGCAATCCAATCAATGCAACTAACGCTAGAATAATTGCAGGATTACTAAATAAACTAATTATGAATTGCATCATTTACTAACAGCTCCTTCTATTCAAATTTCCGTTTGCTGTAAAAATGCATTTAATTTTTCAAGAATTTCTTTTTTATCTACAATATTTGCAATACCAATAATATGCTGCTTTATTCCTTTATTACTCAATTCCTGTGCAACATCGACAAGTGTGATTAATATTTCGCCATCAAACCCAGCCACTCCATCCAATGAGGAGTGTTCGACTTGGATAGGCAGTTTATTTTCTTTCACAACCTCATTTACCTTTATCTTTAGCATCAAACTTGAACCTACACCTGCTCGACACGCTACTAATGCTTTATACATAGAAATCTCTCCCTTTTAAATTTTACTAATATATGAAAATATCTCTTTCGGACTACTGCTTGTATCTAACAGCTGAAAAAACTCCTCATTTTCCAAGAGTTTTACCAATTCTGCCAATGCTTCCAAATGACTATTACTATCTGTAGCACTTAAGCAGAACAAGTACTTAACAGGATCATTTGCTTCATTTCCAAACCTAACAGGATATTCTAAAGTAGTAATCCCAATTGCTGTTTCCTTTGCCCCAAATTCTGCAGGAGCATGTGGTAAAGCTACATGCTTAGTAATGACAATATATGGTCCTATTGTTTTAGCAATTTCGATTATTTTATTGACATATTCTTTTGTTATTTTGTTTTTCATTACGAGAGGTAGTGTACCTTTTCTAATTGCTTCCTCCCAATTATCCACCCTCACATTTAATTGGATAAATTCTTCTTCTAAGATATTGCTTAACAATATCACTACCTCCTTTAAAGCAGCTTCCTTTTTTCATTTTCAGCCTTTTTGTATTAACTCTCTTTTAAGCTATACATCCTCCATGTCTTTATTTTTTAAGGTGATCACCTTTAATTAAATTGTAGTTTGTAGCGCTTTCTTCTTCAACGATCATTGAGTTCTTATTTTGTTGGCAACTGAAACAAATCATGAACCTAAATAAAATGGCTCCTGTAAGTGTACTATTGTTTATCCCTTATTTTTAAAGTGTGATTTCCATCACATTTTTGTTTTGGTTATTTTGTTATACTTCCATTGAGAATTATTATCAGCAAAAGAGGTGTTATCGATTGGCTAAAGTATTAGATTTAAATCTAACCATCTTGGAACTAACCACTACTTATCCAGAATTAGTCAGCGTTTTAAAAGATCTTGGCTTTAAAAAGATTACAGATCCTCGGATGATGCAAACTGCCGGACGAATAATGACGATTCCAAAAGGGTGTCGCATGAGAAAAATATCAATGAACACAGTAAAGCAAACTTGCATAGATCATGGATTTACAATTATAGAAGAGAGAAGGGACACATATGAGTGAATTAATTAACAATCGAACAGAATTAAAAAAAGATGCATCTGAGCGCCAGCAGCTTTTAAAAGAAATTATTAAAGATTTACATGCTGGCAGGTCCGTGGAAGAAGTAAAAGCTCAATTTGAAAAAGCAGTTGGTAATATATCGGTATCGGAAATATCACAGCTTGAACAAGCATTAATGGAAGAGGAAGGTATCCCAGTTGAAGAGGTACAACGATTATGTTCTGTGCACACAGCAGTATTCAAAGGATCTATTGATGATATTCATGCCTCCACTTCACAAAAAGCAGAAGAAGAAGCAGGACATCCCATCCATACTTTTAAACTGGAAAATAAGGAAATTGATTTGTTGGTGAATTTCAAGCTTCAGCTTCATTATGAACGATTTGAAAAAGAAGATTCTCCAGACAATATCCAAAAACTTTCAGAAGATATACAATTATTAGTAGAAATCGATAAACACTATAGCCGCAAAGAAAATTTACTATTCCCCTTTCTTGAAAAATACGGTATATATGGACCAACCCAGGTAATGTGGGGAGTAGATGATCGAATTCGTGCAGCTATCAAATTAGCCAAGCAACAATTGGAAGACTATCATGGGGAAAAACAAGACATTCTGAATAATATTTACTTTATCATTCAAGAAGCTACTGAAATGATTTTTAAAGAAGAGAATATTCTCTTTCCAATGGCCCTAAGCACATTAACCGAAGATGAATGGATAAAAATTGCAGCGGAAAGCGAGGAAATTGGCTATTGTTTGATCAAACCGGTCGAAAAGTGGATTCCAAAGCGAGTATCTATGCAAGAGAGCTCTGCTTTAGATAAGATCGAAAGTGGATTGATTCATTTTGAAACTGGAATTTTATCTGTCAAACAGCTTGAGCTGATGCTGAATCATTTGCCAGTGGATATTACCTTTATAGATAAAGATGATGTGGTGCGTTATTTTTCTCATGGAAAAGAAAGAATTTTTGCCCGAACAAAAGCTGTCATTGGACGCACTGTCCAAAACTGTCATCCACCTAAAAGCGTGCATGTAGTAGAAAAGTTATTAAATGACTTTAAATCAGGAAAAAAAGATAGTGAAGACTTTTGGATTAAATTCAAAGATAAATATGTATATATACGGTACTTTGCTGTAAGAAATGAACAAAGCGAATATATGGGAACACTGGAGTTCACGCAGAATATACAACCTATCCAAGCGATAGACGGAGAAAAAAGAATTCTTGATTAATCATATAAAGGCTCTGATAAACAGCATCAGAGCCTTACCATTTAAAATTTCTTTTTCTCATCTTCGGTTTTTCTTTATTAAAAAGGCATTACAATTAAAAATTTCTCGCTTATTTCTTGACGGTGGAAGCTTCGTAAATAGAGGTTACGGCTTCTTTTAAGCTTTGATTGAATTCTTCTTCTGATTGATTGACGTTTAGTTCTTCGCTTAGAGCTCTAGAGAAGCTTGCGATTATATTGTCATTTTCTTTTAATTTTTGATTTGCTTCTTCTCTGCTATATCCTCCGGAAAGAGCAACTACTCGAACTACTCGTGGATGGGTGGTTAATTCTTTATAAGTATTCGCAATAGCAGGAATCGATAGCTTTAACATGACATTTTCATTTTCGTTTAGCTCATCGAGATGCTTTAACAATTCTTCTTTCAAAATAGCCTCAGACTGTTCTCTATCCTGACTATAAATATCTACTTCCGGTTCGATAATTGGTACTAAGCCTGCTGCTATTATTTGTTTTCCTATTTCAAATTGTTGTTCCACAACTTCTTTAATTCCATCTCGATTAGCTTCCTTAATAACAGAACGCATTTTTGTTCCAAAAATATTACGTTCATTGGCACGTCGCAAAATTTCATCCAAATCTGGGATTGGCTTCATTAGCTGAACTCCATTTGCTTGATCTGCTAATCCTTTATCAATTTTTAAAAAGGGAAGGATGTCTTTTTTCTGTGCTAAATAATCCGCCGTATACATACCTTCAATCTTGCTATCCATCGTTTGTTCAAATAAGATTGCTCCAAGAATATATTCAGAATTAAATGCTGGGGAAGTAATAATCCTTGTCCGCATTTTGTGTACCAAATCAAACATTTCCTCGTCATTCGTATAAGCACTTTCTGGCACTCCGTAATGAAGCAGCGCTTTTGGCGTACTGCCACCACTTTGGTCTAATGCAGCAATGAACCCTTTTTTCGTTTTCATTCTCTCTAATTGGCTGTTCATATTTTTATCCTCCTTTTCAATTGCACGTTCTACTTAAATTATTCACATTCGCAAGGGAGTTAAAACATTTCATTAGAAAAGAAAACGAAAAACACACCTCTTTTATTATGACTTTTTTTGTTTATATTTTTCATAAAAGCGTTCCACTCTACCACCACGATCGGAGAATTTTTGACGTCCAGTATAAAAAGGATGTGTATCAGAACTGATTTCTACTTTTAGAAGCGGGTAGGTTTTTCCATCTTTCCAAACAATTTCTTCTTTTGATTGTTTAGTGGATCCAGATAAAAATTGGAATCCGCTATTAACATCCATAAAAACAACTTCTTGATAATTTGGATGTATTCCTTTTTTCATACTAATCATTCCTCCAATTTTTCTTATTACCAGCTAGATTTTTTCACACCAGGTATTTGTCCTTTATGCGCATACTCTCTAAATGCAATCCTAGACATTTTGAATTTTCTTAAATAACCTCTCGGCCTTCCTGTAACTTCACATCTATTTTTTAACCTAGTAGGTGAGGAATCTCTCGGCAGTTTTCTTAATGCTTCAAAATCGCCCCTCTCCTTCAACTCTCTGCGAATTTCAGCGTATTTCTCTACTATTTCTCTTCTTTTTCTTTCTTTTACTACCTTTGATTTTTTTGCCAAGCTGTTTTTCCTCCTTTTCCACAAATCGTCATCATTACGATTTACCTAATCAAAAATTATTTACTTTATACTCTTCTTATATATTAAAACGAAATGATTACGATTTGCAAGTTTTCTGCTTCTGCGAAATCATCTTGCTGATAGCTGCCAATAAAATGGATCTCTCAACTGCTGCCACTCTCCAAGAAACTCTTCTTCTGTTAATAAACATTCATCCAGTTCCTTTTTTATAAGCTCTACATTTAAATCCATTCCGATTAATACAAGTTTTGTATGTCTGTCTCCAAATTGAGGGTCCCAATTTCCGCGCAAACTAGGATTGACCTTCAAAATTTCCTCTTGCCTAACTTCTGGAAGTGCTGCAACCCAGTAAGAAATTGGCTCAATACTTACGGAAGGACCTGCCTGCGATAATAATAATGCTAAGTCATTCCTCGTCGCACACCATGCTATCCCTTTCGCCCGTACAATAGAGAGTGGCATAGAATGGCACCAATCATTGAAACGTTCTGAATGAAATGGCTTTTTACTAGAATAAACAAACGAGCTAATTCCATATTCCTCTGTTTCTGGAGTATGCATGCTCGGACCCAAATTTAACTCTCTGAGCCAGCCTGCCGATTCACTAGCCCGGTCAAAGTCAAATAGATTCGTATCTAGTATTTCGTGCGGATCGATCGCGCAGTTCACTGTGCGAATAATTCTAGCAACTGGCTGTAATGTTCTAATTACCTTCTCTAATTTGTCCAAATCCTCCGCTTTTACTAAATCACATTTATTCAAGATGAGAACATCGCAAAATTCAATTTGATCGATTAATAAATCAGCGACATTTCTGTCATCCTCTTCTCCAACTGCCTCTTTTCGATCGAGCAGAGAGTCTCCTGACTCATAATCCTGCCAAAAGCGATTTGCATCTACGACCGTTACCATTGTATCCAGCTTGCAAAACTTTGTTAGGTCAATCCCCATCTCTTTGTCAATATAAGAAAAAGTCTGGGCAACCGGGATAGGCTCACTAATACCCGAGGATTCAATTAAAATATAATCAACATCCCCTTCTATCGCCAGCCTTTCTACTTCAACAAGCAAATCTTCACGCAATGTACAGCAAATGCAGCCATTCGACATTTCCACAAGCTTTTCTTCTGTTCGGGAAAATCCGCCTACCGTTTGCACTAATTCACTATCAATATTCACTTCACTCATATCATTTACAATTACTGCAACCTTCAACCCATCTCGATTATGTAATATATGATTCAGTAAAGTCGTCTTCCCTGCCCCTAAATAGCCACTTAACACTGTAACTGGTATTTTTTTCATTTTTCCACTCCCGTTATTATTTTCTTATAAATCGTAATCATTACGATTTATATAATAAACTCATTAATAAAAAAATGCAAGGGTATCAAGGAAACGTTCTTCTGAGTTCCTTGCATTAAAATTGACCTCATTAGAATTGTCTCCTCTGATTCTCTTAATTTATCGCTAATCGAGTGACTGGTTCAAAGCCTTTAGTCTTTTTGAAATGCATTTTGTGTTTGAAAGCTTCTAAAGCATCGGAGCAGTCGATATTAGCAAAATTTAATCTATTTAGTTTGCCTTTTTCTAATTTGACAGATAGAATGGTGATTTTCTCTACATATCCGGTTGCGGTATTTAAACGATTATCGACTGCATGGATATAGACCGTATGTAAGGGTAATAAAGCAAACATATCACGGGCAATTCGGATTACACAGCTGCATACGTAATCTTGTTGAATATCAAAGTACCTTCCCTTCGGCATTTGTTTTTTAGAAAGTTTCCCTGTTTTCGTTAAAGATAAGTGTTCTTTCGGAACAACATCCTCTGTATTTACTTCAAATTCAATTTCCATTACTTTCGGGTCCTCGCAGCCAAATTCAAACCCGCTTCCAAATTCCGTTAAGTCATCTAATGGAGCAAATTCCGCGATAACTTGAAAATATGTATCTATATCCCCTTCTAACACCTTTGTAGCAACCTGTACGTCTCGCTCCCAGGCAAGATATTCTTGTTTATCCTGTTCGCTTGCTGCTATCACTTCTTCTCGCAGCTTCTGTTCCGCAGCTTCTCGATTGAAGAGTTTAGAAAAAAGGCTTGGTTTATAATTTTGCAGCTTCTGTAATGCCGCTTTTTCCTTTTCTCCCATTTCTCCACTTGGAAGTTGATAAGGTGGCTCTGAACCTCTCACTTTAATCCAATTAATAGAATCATCTGCTTCTATATGAATGCTATGGATACGCTCGATCGTATTTTCATATGCCTCCACCGCAAGCTTTGCTTGCTCTAATTCATTTAGCTTTGCTATCTCTCGTTGTCTTCTATTTATATCAGTTTGTTTTTGATAGGCAGGCGATTTTCTACTTCTACTTCCTGATCCTGAGGTACTATAGGATAATCCTGTCCCCGGAATACTTGCTGTTACTCTACTGCCTGTTCGTGAGTTCACACTGTATCTTAGTCCTTTTACACCAGCGCTTATTCCTACACTTTTTTTGCCCACATTTACACGGACACCAGGAGCTATTTTAAAACTCTTGCGAAAACCATATCCCATTCTTAACGCCCCTCTTTTTTTTCCATATTATAACCTAATCCTGCGAAAACTTCGATTATACCTGATTAGACAATGTTGATGATTTATGCTTCCAATAGAAAGAATCCTCCTCACGCCTGAATGGGGGATTCTTCCTATCTAACTTCTAGTTATGTATAAAGATAGATAACTATCAACTAATTAAAATTCCTTTGATGATAAAGGTAAGAACAGTTTAACACCGCGCTTATTAACTGGCAGTATTTTCAAATCAGCTAGTAGATGACTTATGTATCCGCCTATACAAGTGTAAAACAATCCATTAATACCGAGCGAAGTCTCTAAATCAGCTGCAATAATTCCAAAAAAGATCACGCCTAAGATGGAGTGTGTATAACTTCGATGGGAAGTAAAAGATGCAATCATGATATAAATTCCTAGCAGAATAATCCAGCGCTCTTCTAAAGATATCCCCCCCATGAGTACAGCAATACCCGTGATTGTAAGCATATGTTTTTGTTTAATCAAAGATGCGATAAATAAAATCAGTATACCGATTCCGACACCCATCCACCTCTCTAACGCTGTTCTATCAAAGAAGCTATATAGAATCATCATTATTCCGATGACTTGGGCAGATAGCTGAATCATTTGATGAGGCAAAGTAATTTTCCCTCTAAGTTTTCCATCAATATCAAGATCGGGAATTAATCCAGACACTGCTCCTATAGAAACAAACAAGAGTGTCTCCGATGGTGTGGATTGCACCGTATGAGCAACAATAAATCCAGTCGCTGATCCAATTACAGCATGTGATGTTCCATTCAAGTTGATTACCCCTCTAACATTTAATAATTTTGCAACATTACTATTCTACACCAAAACATTTGTTCTGTTTAGACTTAATTTCGTTTACAAAAAATAGATAATGACTATTAATCTAAAAACTAGTTAATCTTCATGGTAAAATAATGGTAACCCAGAAAATTAAAGTAGGTGTATAAGAAATGTTTTTCAGAAAAATGTCTAACAGTGAAGAAGCTAATTGGCGAAAAGGGACAATAGCCGGGTTCTACGTCTATTTATTATTGTTATTTGTCAACTATACTAGTTCCCTGTTTTTCCAGAAGGAGCCTTTTAGCACAACCATCATTTTTTGGTCAGGATTGCTAGTTGCTTTCGGTTTAGATTTCATCTTAAATTTACTGTCTAGAAAAAATAATTAGTGTGTAAGTCAGCATTAATAGATTCTTTTATTCACTTATGTTACACTCACTTCAAAAGGTGGTTTTGTGCATATGCAGCAATTACTATTTGAAGCTTCCTGGGATAAACAATTAGCACCTCAGGATCGAATAAATATAGAAAAAATCTTCCGAGAAACTAAGGATTTAACAAGTTTAAACATCCTTTTCTCTCCGATCCGTGAAGCAATTAATCATAAAGAGGCATTGCTTGTGTCTGTATTGGTTCATAATTTCACAGATAGTCCACTGTCATTCCATGATACTAAATTGGCTTATTCTATTAACGGAGATATCATTGCTGAAAGAACTTTCACCCTTCCGGATTTTGTTATCCCAGCCCATACAAGTATGCCTTGGACATTTATTTTCCCTAAAGGTTCTTATCAAATGACAACTTCTTTTAAGAATGGAACAATAAAGTTCAGCTAGGTGCTAAACTATAATCATTCATACGAAATGGAGGTTAACACTAAATCGTTAGCCTCCATTTTTGTTATCCATGGGTAGCTTCTCCTAATAATACATATTTTGCTTTACTTGCAGCTTTAATTAAATCTCGTAAATCTTCTATATTCTTAAATGGTTTACTATATTGTTGAATAGGTTGAAGCACTTCACTTGTAACTATTTTTTGCACATCCTTTAAAATGTGATTTTATCTATTTATTGTTTTATTTTGTTCATAAAGGAGCACGATATACGTACCTTTAAGTGTAGCATTATTGCTCATTTTCATTTTTATCTTTTTTTATAATTTTTTTATTTATATAAAACTCTCTAATTTCATAAACCTCATGCTGGAAAACAACCTAGGAAACTCCCATTACTTTTATTTCCTAATCCTTTAGTTCTCCTATTGTTGCTTATAGACAACACTTCTCTTGACGATGAAATCAGCACACCTTGCTACTTCCCCCTCCCTCTACTTTGTTATCATTCCCTTTTTCTATCCAGCTAGCTCCATAATCATGGAAAATAAACGGCAAAAATGCTACACTTTTTTCTTCTCTTTTTCGCTTTCCTTCCCTTTATTGACTCATTTCATCCAACGTTATATTATCTTAGTGAAAATATTCACAAATAAATTCAGCTGATTATGTGAATTAAATCACAAGGGAGTGTTTAACATGTCTAAAGTAATTTCATCTAAACATGCAGCTCTATTGATAAAGGATAATGATACAATCGCAGCCAGCGGGTTTGGATTATCATGCTGGGCAGAAGAAATGGGAATTGCAATAGAAGAAGCCTTTCTCCAAAATGGTCATCCAAGAGATTTAACGGTAATTCATGCTAGTGCTGTAGGAAACCGTAAAGATAAAGGGATGAGTCATCTAGCCTATCAGGGACTAATAAAGAGATGGATTGGCGGAATTGCCTCTGCTTCTCCAGGACTTGCCAAATTAATTGAGGAAGACAAATGTGAAGCATATAATTTGCCTCAAGGTGTCATTACACAATTATATCGTGAAATTGCCGCTAAACGCCCTGGGGTTATTACCAAAGTTGGCTTAGGAACATTTGTTGATCCACGTTTAGAAGGTGGGAAAATGTCTCTTTCAACAAAAAAAGAAATCGTAAAAGTAATTGATTTAGAAGGAGAAGAATGGCTGTACTACAAAGCATTTCCCATACAAGTTGGCTTAATTAGAGGAACAGTAGCTGATGAAAATGGCAATCTTACCTTAGAAAAAGAAGGACTTCATATGGAGGTATTACCGATAGCACAAGCAGTCCGCAACTCTGGGGGGATTGTTATTGCTCAAGTAGAATCCATCGCCAAAAATGGTACATTAAATCCAAAAGATATTAAAGTTCCTGGTATTTTAGTAGATTATATCGTTGTATCCAAACCAGAAAATCACTTTCAAACCGAAAATACTTACTATAACCCAGCATTTTCTGGCCACATTAAAGTTCCAGTTAAAAATATCGAGTCTATTCCATTAGATGAGAGAAAGATCATCGCGAGACGTTCTGCCAAAGAATTAACGCCAAACTCTATCTTAAACCTTGGAGTTGGCATTCCTGTCTGCGTTTCTACTATTGCAGCCGAAGAAGGTGTAAGTGAACTACTGACATTAACAACGGAAGCGGGCTCAATTGGAGGCATTCCAGCTGGTCTTAAAGACTTTGGCCATGCCTACAATTCTGAAGCAATTCTTGACCATGATGCTCAATTTGATTTCTATGATGGAGGAGGTATTGACCTTTCTGTACTTGGATTAGCTCAAACAGATGAATTTGGTAATGTCAACGTAAGTAAATTTGGTACTAGAGTAGCAGGCTGTGGAGGTTTTATCAATATTTCACAATCAGCAAAAAAACTTGTCTTTGCTGGAACATTTACTGCAGCTGGATTAATAATTGCAATTAATGATGGAAAACTAAAAATTCTTCAAGAAGGCAAGGTGAAAAAATTCATAAAGAAAGTACAACAAGTAACTTTTAGCGGTTGGTATGCTGCACAGACTAATCAACCTGTCTTATATGTGACAGAACGAGCTGTTTTCGAGTTAATAGATGGAAAAGTGACGTTAATTGAAATTGCTCCAGGAGTGGATTTAGAAAGAAATATCCTCCATCAAATGGAATTTACTCCTGTCATTTCTCCAGATTTAAAAGAAATGGATAAGGAAATGTTCTTAGAACATTGGGGGGAATTACATTCCATTTTAAATCAAAAACAGCTAGTTAGGACTATATAGGAGGATTAGCTATGCATACTAATATCAACAGGTGGAGTGTTTTAACTGCATCCACTTTAATCAATATATGTGTTGGTGCCGTCTATGCTTTCAGTGTATTCGCATTACCATTAACAGAAAAATTCCATGCTAGTATGTCTACTATTATGATTGCTTTCACCATCAATGCAGCTATTTCTCCTATTCCTATGATCATTGGTGGAAAACTTGTAGACAAAGGCGGGGCTAAAAAAGCCATTATTATCGGAGGCTTAATGTTTGGGTTTGGATTTGTTTTTTCCGGACTTGCAACAACTCCATGGGTACTATATATTACTTACGGTTTATTGGCTGGTATTGGTCAAGGAATTGTTTACTCGGCAACGATTGGAAACACAGTCAAGCTATTTCCAGACAAAAGAGGTTTAGGAACAGGGATTGTAACAGCTGGTTATGGAGGAGGAACAATTATTATCGCACCTATAGCTAATGCCCTCATTACAACCTACGATGTTCAATTTGCATTAATAACCATTGGAATCTCTTTCTTAATAATAATCATGGCCTGCAGCTTCTTCTTTCAAGTTTGTCCTAATAATTATTTACCTGATGGATGGACAATTCCTGGGAATAAAAACGAAAATAAAAAAGCCAGTGTTCAAATAAATTGGAGAGAAATGATTAAAAAACCTATTTTTTATATTATTGCTAGTATGTTCATGATTGGAGCATTATCAGGAATGATGGTAACCTCCAATGCATCAGTTATTGCTCAAAGTATGTTTGGGCTATCTGCTGCTAGTGCCGCCCTTTTCGTGAGCTTATACTCACTTAGCAACTGTTTTGGACGTATTTTTTGGGGAGCAATCTCTGATAAATTAGGACGTACTATCTGTTTAATGTTAATTTATATTGTCATCTCCTCCATGCTTTTAACCATTGCATTATCAACATCAGTAATTGGTTTTGCTGTTGCTATTATCGGAATCGGATTATGCTTTGGCGGCACAATGGGGATTTTCCCTTCCATTGTCGGCGAAAAATTTGGAATGAAATTTTATGGGGTTAATTATGGGGTTACCTTTATTGGCTATTCTGCAGCAGCTTTTTTTGGGCCAAGAATCGCCAATACTGTTGCAGAATTAAATAATGGAGATTTTACAAACGCATTTTATATTGCATTAATCATTTCATTAGTTGGATTGATATTAACATTTATATATAAATCAATGGAGAATAAACAGCCTAAAACAATTACAAGTTCTACTAAAATAGTATAAATATAACAACCTTGGGAGGAGAAAAAAATGAGTATTACAAAATTATTAGATATTAAATATCCAATTTTTCAAGGGGGAATGGCACAAATTGCTTTTGCACCATTAGCTGGAGCCGTCTCAAACGCAGGCGGATTAGGAATTATTGCTTCTGGTGGTCTATCCGCAGACGCTTTACGGGAAGAAATTCGAAAAACAAAAGAAATTACCACCAACCCATTTGCTGTAAATTTGATGTTGATGATGAATAATATTCCTGAATTAATCGATGTTATTATTGAAGAAGGAGTAAAAATTGTCACAACAGGAGCTGGGACACCAGCCCCTTACATGTCGCTTTTTAAAGAGAATGGCATAAAAGTTATCCCGGTTGTTCCTTCTGTGAAAATCGCAAAAAAAATGGAAGCATTAGGAGCAGACGCTATTGTAGCTGAAGGTACCGAAGCTGGAGGTCATGTTGGAGAGACTACCACTATGGCTTTATTACCTCAAGTAGTAAGCGCTGTTTCTATTCCCGTTATTGGAGCAGGAGGTATCGCTGACGGAAGAGGAATTGTGGCTGCGTTTGCATTGGGAGCACAAGGCATACAGATCGGTACACGTTTCTTAGCTACTTATGAATGTCCTGTTCATGAAAATGTAAAAAAAGCAGTGCTTGATGCAATAGATACGAGTACAACAGTAACAGGCAGAAGTTTAGGCGGACCTGTTAGAAGTATTAAAAACAGTATGATTGATGAATACCTAAAACTAGAACAGCAGCATGCCTCAAGAGATGAATTAGAAAAATTGTCATTAGGCTCGTTAAGAAAAGCAGTTTTTGAGGGCGATATTGATAGAGGATCTGTTATGGCTGGTCAAATTTGTGGCTTATGTAATGAACTTACTACAGTAGAAGAAATGATTACAACACTGTTCATAGAAGCAGAGGAAGTACAAAGAAAGCTAACAAACCTATCTTTCTCCGCTAAAGAAACCGTTAATAATTAAATGACCGGGAAACAGTCAAGAACGGAGCACTATTTGGCTGTTTCCATTCTGCTAATTTGTTCCATTTTCAAAGAACCCTTCCTGCTCATCTATCTATTTTTTTCCTTAAAATAGACATAATTAGAATGAGCACATACTATGTAGCCCCTTATAATTAGAAGGTGTAAGTAGTTTTTATACAAAGGGGATGGAAATCATTGATGACTGAAAAAACAATGCAACCATTTATTGATTCACCCTCCAGTTTATTTGTTACGGACGGTTCAGGAAACATTTTAATTTCTAATGAATTTACTGCTCTAACATTAGGAATGTCACTAGAAGAGCTATTGCAGCTAAATGTACAGGACTTAGTTAAAGCAGGATATTATAAACATTCCATTACAATGGAGGCCATTCAAACAAAACAAAAAGTATGCAAAACAATTAAAACCAATAGAGGGTTTAATATTAGATCCACTGCAACACCCCTCTTATATAAAAGTGGTGAAGTGCAATTAGTTGTAACCACTTCCAATAATATCAAAATAGAAAATCAGCAAACCTTCATTGAAGTTGATTCCGTTAATAAAATGGAAGAACAAGAGAAAAAAAGAGAACAGCAAAAATTAGTAGTAGAAAGTTTAGCTATGAAGCAAATAATGAAAGTATGTAGAAAGATTTCTCATTACAATAGTAAAATACTTATCTATGGCGAATCTGGTACTGGAAAAGAAGTCATCGCAAAATATATTCATCAACATAGCGACCGAGCAGATGGGCCATTTATTACAATTAATTGTGCAGCTATTCCGCATTCTTTATTTGAATATGAGCTATTTGGATATGAAAAAGGTGTGCTAGCTGGTGTATTTGACGAAAAAAAAGGGATGATAGAGGAAGCAAATAATGGCTATTTATTTTTAGATGAAATTTCCGAAATACCTTTAGAAATGCAAGCAAAACTATTAAGAGTACTAGAGGAAAACGAACTGCGCCGCATTGGTGGAACAAAGCAAATCCCTATCAACTGTAGGGTAATTACTGCTACTAATTGTGATTTATGGGGCCTTGTGCAACAGAATAAATTTAGAGAGGACTTGTACTATCGAATTAATGTCATTCCTATTTATATTCCCCCACTTCGGCATCGAAAGCCAGATTTAGTTGGATTACTCTCTTACTTTTTGCAGAATATTAATGATAATTATGGTACTAATTATCGCTTTAAAGCAGAGGAATTTGAATACATGCTTCATCAAGAGTGGCCAGGAAATGCAAGAGAACTAAGAAACTATATTGAACGATTGGTTTTAACAGAACAAACTGTGATGAGAGAAAAGGAAGAACAAGTAACGGATTGGTTTACTCTTGATTACTTTATTAAAAGCAATATGAGCAAATTATCTCAACTAAAAGATTACACTGCTATTACAGAAGGACGATATATTCAACAAATGATAGAAATATGCAATAATAATAGCACAGAAGCAGCAAAAAAGTTAGGGATTGACCGGTCCGTAATTTATCGTAAACTAAAGAAGATGGAAAAAGTATTAAAAGATTTATAATCAAACGAGGCTCCATCAGTGCCGTTAAGAATATGGTAAAATCCCTTTATATTCAGTTGCCTCTAATTGTATGCGACAACTATTCCCTCCTATAAGTAAAATAAGCAATAAAAAAAGCTATCTTCTTATCAGATAGCTTTTTGTGATATTTTTCACATAAACAAGTAAATTTAAGCCTCTTTTTTAAAAGATTTAACCACTGCTTGTGTCTTCTCCGAAATATGATACCAATAGGCAGCTCCTACAAAAACAGCTCCACCGATAATATTTCCAATTGTAACTGGCAGTAAATTAGCAATTAGTCCGCCGATCGATACAGTTTCAGGATGAGGAATGATAAGTGCAATAGACAATAAGGTCATATTGGCGACACTATGTTCAAACCCTGATGTAATAAAGGCAAACAGACACCAAAAGATCATAATTAATTTCGCTGTTTCATCCTTTAATTTTACGGAACACCAAACAGCTAAACAAACGAGAATATTACAGAGAATCCCTCGAATCAATAATTCCATAAAAGGAGCATTCATTTTCGCTGCCGCTCCGTTTGTTATAAAATCCGCTACCCCTCCAACTGCCAAACCAGAATAGCTAAATAATAATGCTACGAGAATAGAACCGATAAAGTTACCGATATAACTGTATCCCCATACTTTCCCAGTATCCTTCCATGTGACTTTCTTCTCCAGCATGCCTATTGTCATTACCATATTATTACCGGTAAATAAGTCAGCCCCTGCCATAATAACTAAACTCAATGCAATCCCAAAGGAGACTCCCATGACAATTTTGGTACCTGCAAATCCGGTCGCACCAAGTAAGCCGCCAATAGTAAAAATAAGAATAATTCCTAATCCAACAAAAAAACCCGCAAGCATCGAACCAACTAAATACTTCTTTTTACTTGCAGTTAAAGCATTGCTTTTCATTAATGCCGTATTACTAAATGCAGTAATAACCTCTTTCATAACGACACTCCTCTACCTTTTTATTTTATATTGTAAGGCTCATGAATTGCTCTTCCATTCTTTCTAGCAAAACTTCCTTCATCAACTGGTCGTATTTTAACGGCTGACAAAGAATCACTTCTTTGTCGCTGCTTTCTATCGTGCTTTCGATTCTTTTTATTAACCTTCCTGTAAAAAGTAAATACGGGACAATATAAATCTTGTTATATGCTAATTGAAGCTTTTGTAGTTCCTCCTCAAACTCTGGCTTCCCTGCTGTTAAAAATGCAGGATATACAGAGCAAGCTAATTTTTGTTGTATATGCTCACTTATTTCCTTCAGCTTTCCAATTGGTTCGGGATCACTGCTGCCTCTCCCGACTATTAGAATTCCCCCATCATAATCCCATCCTTGTTCATTGATTCTTTTCATAACTAAGTTCAGCATTTTTGGATGGACATCAAATGGTTTAGAAACAGAAAATCGTACATCTGGAAACCTTTCTTTCACTGCCAGTAATTCTTCTGGTATATCTCTTTTAAAATGAGCTGCTGCAAACAATAGAACAGGTACGACGAGAATATCCCTTGCTCCAGCCCAAATTACTTTTTCCATCGTTTCCTCAATAGAAGGTGACGTTAGTTCTAAAAAAGCAATTTCTTGAACAGGGATATTTATTTCTTTTTTTACTGCTTCAATAAATGCGATGAATTGTTTATTACCTTCGATTATGCGGCTGCCATGGCCAATATACACAACTGCATCCATCAGCTCTCACACTTCCATTCCTGATTATCTAATACTTGCTGTACCTGTTCATCTATATGATTAAATCCCTGCTTAACAACATACTCCTGCACCGATTGGCCGATTGCCGCAAATGACAGTTCCATTGGATTCTGTGTGCTAAATTTACGCCATTCTTGTAAAAATAAATCAACAGACCGTTTATTTGGAAAAATAACCGTTTCCCATTGGTCTTCTGTCAACAAGCGTTCATTTACTTCTTGAAAACGTTCATCTATTTCAATCATATGGCTAGGAAGTGCTAGTAAATTATCGGAGAAGGCTTGTTTCTCGATTGCTTGTTCATTTCCTATTAAAATAGCACTTCTTTTGTCATACGATGCCTTTAGACTGTGTATGCCCCTTTTTTCTAATTCCTTGCGTGTTTTATCAGACAGATGTTCTATTTGTCGAGGAAGATCCCGCACATCATAATTTGCTTTAAATAGCTGAGTAAACACAAGCTCTACTCCTTCTACAGAAGCAAAAATCAGTCTTTCTGCATTTACTATCAATTGTAGCTCCTCCTCTGTATAGGAGTGCGCGTTAGATTTGATAGTGGGGAAGGCATAAGCCTCTGCACCATGTTTAGAAAAATATCTTTCTAGTACACTTTCTTCTGATGAGCTTTTTGCAATCAATAGCTTCTTTTGATAAAAGGATTTTTTCTCGAACCATGCAATAGACGATCTTAACTGGACAACATCACCAATTATTGTTAATGCTGGGTTTCCAAGCTTTGCTTCCTTTACCCTTTCTACTATTGTTTCTAAGGTCCCTTCGACTACTCGTTGTTTTCCTAGAGTGGCCCACTCAATAACAGCCACTTTCGTGTCACTAGACTTACCTTGAGCTATTAAGCTTTCACAAATTCCCGGTAAGCCTTTCACCCCCATATAATAAGCAAGTGTATCTCCTATCGCTTCTTGCTTAGGCTTATGATGAATGACCGCTTCATTTTTCTTACAAGCATGCCCTGTTCGTATCGTAAAGCTAGTACTATAATCTCGATGTGTTACCGGAATGCCGGCATAAGCACTTGCTGCAATGCTTGACGTCACTCCGGGTACTATTTCAAAAGGAATATCATATGCTGCTATTGCTTCTGCTTCTTCCCCGACTCTTCCAAAAACAGAAGGATCTCCTCCTTTTAACCGCACAACATACTTTCCTTTTAAAGCTTCTGCTACTAAAGTTTCGTTAATCTTTTCTTGTCTCATAATATGATTATTGGGCAGCTTTCCACAATAGATAAACACACAATCTCTGCTTGTAAAACGCAATAAGCGTGGATTGGCAAGTCGATCATACAAGACAACATCTGCTTTTTTTAAACATTCTCTCCCCTTAGTTGTAATTAAACCAATATCCCCAGGCCCTGCTCCCACAAATGCTACATACCCCTTGTTCGTATCCATCTCTTACACCATTATATAAATATAGTCATCTTTTATTTGTGTTTCATAAACCTCTACACAGCCATTATCCGGTTTTTGAACTTCGCCTGTGACTAAAGAAATTTTCCAATCATGCAATGGACAGAAAACAAATTCGCCTGATACAATTCCTTCTGCCAATGGACCATTTTGATGGGGACAGTTATTCGCAATAGCTCTAACCTCTCCATTAGAAAGATGAAATAAAGCAATTGATTTTCCTTTTAAATGAACCTCTTTACCAATTTGTTTAGGTAAATCAGCTAGTTTCATAATCTTATTCCATTCTAAAGTTGCCGTCATCATGTATTCCCTCCATTTTTGTTCTATAGCTATTAGCCTTTTATCACTTCATACATTTCTCTCTTCATTTGGTCGTTTAAAACAGTAGACCAAGCTTCTTCGTATGTTGTTTTTGCACGCTCAAATCTGCTTACAAACTGTTTCATATTTCTAGCATTTAGTAGTGTTTCTTTCACTGTTTCAATCCCCATACGTTCCACCCATGGAGCCGTTCTTTCTCCATAGTTCGCATTTTCACGATAATATTGAACAAATGCCTTGGCCATTGTAATTACTTCTTCTTCTGTTTGAACTGTTGTTAAGCTATCGCATTCACGTACTTCTGTTCCGCCATTTCCACCAATATACAACTGATAGCCATTTTCTACGCAAATAACACCAAAGTCTTTTGTCAATACTTCTGCACAGTTTCTTGGACATCCTGTTACTCCCATTTTCATTTTATGCGGAGTGTCGACCATTTCTAGTTCTTGTTCTAACTTAATGCCAAGTCCCAATGAATCTTGGGTGCCGAAGCGGCAAAATCTTGACCCAACACATGATTTTACGTTACGAAGAGATTTAGAATAAGCATAACCAGAACGCATTCCTAGCTCTTCCCAAACATGTGGGACATCTTCTTTCTTCACACCATATAATCCAATCCGGCTTGCCCCGGTAATTTTCACTAATGGCACATTGTATTTTTTCGCTACCTCTCCGATTTTCACTAAATCCTCTGCAGTAGTTGTTCCGCCATACATACGAGGAATGATGGAGAATGTCCCATCTTTTTGAATATTCCCTTCCATTTTCTCATTAACAAATCTTGATGCCTTATCGTCCTCGTACTCTTCTGGGAACAGCATACGCATATAATAGTTTAACGCTGGGCGGCATTTTGAACAGCCTTCTTCACTTGCAAAACCAAGCACCATTCTAACTTCTTTTGGAGATTTAAGCTGCATTTCTTTTATTTGTGCTACTACTTCATCACGAGTAAGTGTTGTACAGCTGCACATCCCTGTTTTTTGAATGGATGCATCAAAGCTGTCACCAAGTGTATGCGCTAAAATCCCTTCAACTAGTGGTTTACATTTACCACAAGATGCTCCTGCCTTTGTACATCCTTTTACTTCTTCAAAAGTAGTTAATCCCTGCTCTAGGATAGAATGAACGATAGTACCTTTTGTTACCCCATTACATCCACATACAGTGTCATCTGCACTCATGCTTGCTACTAAATCTTCTTCTGCGTCCTCCCCGCTCTTGCTTAATACAGAGGAACTTGTATACTCACTAATATCTGCTTGTTTCTTCAACATATTAAATAGCCGAGTTCCATCGGAAGCATCTCCGTATAAGACAATTCCAACAATTTTGTTGTCTGTTACTAAAATCTTTTTATATACTTTTGCAAATTGGTCATGAACAATAATTGCTTCCGTATTTTCATCCTCATGGATTTTCCCTCCTGAAAATAAGTCACACCCTGCTACTTTCAATTGAGTAGAAAGAATTGATCCTTGATATCCTTTTCCTTCTTTGCCTGTTATATAATCGGCAAGAGCCATTCCTTGTTCATATAGAGGAGCAACTAATCCATAGGCAATTCCATTATGCTCTGCACATTCCCCTACTGCAAAGATGGATGGATCAGATGTAACCATATGATCATTCACAATGATCGCGCGATTTACTTCTAATCCTGCCTCACGGGCAATTGCTACATTTGGTCTAATACCAACAGCCATTACGACAAGATCACAATCAACTGTTGTTCCATCTGTAAATTTCAATCCTTGAACTCGTTTATCTCCATATATCTCTGCTGTCTGTTTTTCCATTAAGAACTTCATACCTTGTGCTTCTAAATCTTTTCTAAGAAGATTTGCTGCTGCTGCATCTAATTGCTGCTCCATTAAAGTTGGCAATAAGTGAACAACATGAACTTCCATTCCACGATCTATTAATCCTCTTGCAGCTTCTAATCCTAGTAATCCTCCGCCGATAACAACCGCTTTTTTATAAGTCTTTGCTGTTTCCAGCATTTTTTCCGTATCGTCAATGGTTCTGAATCCAATTACACCTTCTAAATCACTTCCAGGTATCGGTAAAATAAAGGCACTAGATCCTGTTGCAAGGATAAGTTCATCATATTCTATCGCTTTTCCTTTATCCGTAAGGACCGCTTTCTCTTCTCGATCAATCTTTATTGCTTTTTCGCCTGTTAAAAGATGAATATGATTCTCTTGATACCAATTCCAGTCATTAATATTAATATCATTTACAGTTGTTTTTCCTTGCAAAACATTTGAAAGCATAATCCGATTATAGTTTGGATATGGCTCATCCCCAATAATCGTTATGTCAAAAAGGTCAGCATTTCTCTTCAATATTTCTTCAATCGTCCGAACTCCTGCCATTCCATTTCCAATCATCACTAATCTCTTTTTCATTTTTCGTCCCTCCAAGACTTATCTAGTAAGGTGATTTGTTTGTGAAATAAATCACATAAAAATCCATAATAAACAATTCGTAAATAATTTTCGTATGTCCTCTTATCACTATGCTAATGAGAATAGTCATATCCCTAAATTTTCCTTCTTGAAGATAAACTCTATTGGAGTATGGATTTTTTCAACATAGTGTTCAAAAGAAATAATTAAAATACATCTTTTGCAGTTTCATTATATATTCTTTTATGGGCAAAAACGGAGGGTAAATTTGACGATTCCATGAACATCTTTTGTCATTTTTATGTCTAGCAGAAAAGTACAAAGTAAATTTAAACTAAAAAAAGAAGGACAAACCTGCAAATATATGCAGGTTCATTCCTTCCTAGCGATTCTCACCATTTGATTCAATTACTTCTTTATACCAATAAAAGCTCTTCTTCTTGATTCGACGAAGGTCATGTGTTCCCTCTTCATGCTGATTGATATAGACAAAACCATATCGTTTTTGGAAGCCATTCAGCCAGCTTAACAGATCTGTAAATGACCACACACAATATCCTAGCAGATCTACACCATCCGTAATAGCTTCTTGCATCGCATTTATATGGGATCGAATAAAATCAATACGGTAATCATCATTGATAATATCGCCTTCTTCTAGTTTATCAAAAGCACCTAAGCCATTTTCACTAATAAGAATAGGAAGCTGGTATCTATTTGTAATCCTGCGAAGAGCGATCCGTAATCCTTGTGGATCAATATTCCAATCCCAATCCGTTCTTTCTAAGTTTGGATTTTCTACTGTTTTAAACACTCCAGGAATTCCTGAATCCTGCGAAGTTCCTTTTTTACCAGAAGTGTTCATTTCAGCACTGCCTACTCCACCTTCTAGAGGATTTTTCTCAAAGGTCGTTGTTTGATAATAGTTAAGTCCCATGAAATCAGGAGTGCCTTCTCGTAATAATTCAAAATCTCCCTCTTCAACCTCTGGAGTCAATCCATTTGCTTCTAAATAGTTCCATGCAGCTTCTGGATATCTTCCCCATGCATACATATCCATCCACCAATGACTATTTAATTCTTCCGCATTCTCTGCTGCAATAATATCTTCTGGCTTTGAAGTTAAAGCATATGCAGGAGAGTAAGCAAAGCTTGGTCCAATTTTCCCACTTGGAACATATTGGCGGAAAGCCTTAATAACACTCGCATTTGCTAAATTCGCATGATGGTTCACTTGATAGAATCGTTTTTCATCTGTTACTCCAGGTGGATGTACAGCCATGCGATAGCCTAAACCAGTGAAAATATTTTGTTCATTTAAACTTACCCAATATTTCACTCGATCTCCAAATTGCTTGAATAATTCGATACTATAATTCGTAAAATCCTCAATAATTTGGCGCGATTCCCACCCACCATATTCATCTTGCAGTGCTTGCGGAAGATCCCAATGATAAAGAGTTAGCACTGGCTCAATTTTATATTTAATTAATTCATCAATTAAATCATTATAAAAATCAATTCCCGCTTGATTTACCTCTCCTTTTCCATTCGGAAAAATTCGCGTCCAAGCAACCGAAAATCGGTATGCCTTCATTCCCATTTCAGCCATTAACTGTACATCTTCTTTATAACGATGATAATGATCTACCGCTACATCCCCATTTGTACCTTTAAATGTTTTTCCCGGTATTCTAACAAACGTATCCCAAATGGATACTCCCTTGCCATCCTCATTCCATGCACCTTCTACTTGATAAGCTGCCGATGCAGCACCCCAAAGGAAGTTACTAGGGAACGCTTTCAAAGATTGGTGAATCATTTGGCTACACTCCTTATTCGATAGACTTAACATTAATTATTTAACTATACATATTCTACTATCAAAGGTATAGTTGATTATAAAATAAGTATATACATATAATTATATTTTGGCAACTTTTGTATATTAAATAATTATGACAGTTAAAGGGGAATAGACATTCAAATGAATACCAGCAAAATGCTTTACTTAAAAATATATATTCTGAGATTTCGATTGAACTCAAATCCCCAAATAATTTCCACTATAAAAATTTCTTTGTCCAAAAAAGAAATCTATGACATACTATAATAAATCTGACTATTAAGAAAATTAAGGAGGAGAAATAGATGATAGAAAGACTTTACTGGTTACCTACAGGAAAGCTAACGCTTGATCATTCGTCTTTAAACCAAAAATTAGTACCTGGTAAGCTTTTAACCTTACAAATATGGTCCTATCTCCTAGAAACAAAGGAGGGCCCAATTATTATTGACACAGGAATGCCAGAATCATTTATTGAAAATCCAAGTTACTTTGATGATACCCCATATGAAGGTTTATTTTTACCAAATATGAGAAAGGAAGATCATATACTTGCTGTTTTAGATAATATTGGTTATAAACCGAATGACATTCAAGCGATCATTTCATCTCATCTACATATGGATCATGCAGGTGGAAATCCTCTGTTTCCTAAAACACCTATATTTGTTCAACAAGCAGAGCTGGATGTTGCTATTGGAAACGAAAATTATGCTCCACCAGAGTGTACTCAAGATAACTTAAATTATAAAGCCATTCAAGGTGATTATGAACTCATGCCAGGGATTCAACTTCTCTTTACTCCTGGCCATACACCAGGACACCAATCAATTCTCGTTACAACGAAACAATCTGGCCCTATTTTATTGACGATTGATTTAGCATATACGAGAGAAAACTACGAAGATGATATTCCATTTGCTACATTTGATCAACAACTAGCCAGTGAATCGATTAGAAAAATAAAAAGACTTATGGCTGAAGTATGCCCTAGCCACATTTTTTATGGTCATGATTTGAGTCAAGCAACTACACAGAAGACTTACCCTGATTTTTCTTAAAGATAAACAAAGTTTTTTATCGAAAGAAATAAAAAGAAAGGATGCCGAGATCAAAACGGCATCCTTTCTTTTACCTTCCTAATAATTTCTTCTCTTATCCTAAAAAAGCATAACAGTAAAACAGCAATTTTCTATTCTATTTCAACTTTGCTTATATAATCAATCCGTTTGTGCAGCATAATGAAATTTGCCATGTTATCCTCCTGCAATTACATTCCCTTTCATGCAAAAACCGACCATAAAAACTTTTAATTTCCCTTTCCCCCTATTTGGGCAAAACTTTCTTTTGTGACACCTAAGTTAATTTCTTTTGGATTTTCTTTCTCTTTTCTCTTACTAAGGCTTGGACGTTTAAAGATTACACCAACTTTTACTTGCTGGACCTCTTTTACTCCTTGGACAATCAACTGCATGGCAAATATAGTAATAATAAATGGCACGAGTATATATAAGAACCAGTATCTTCCTGCCCCGATCGCCTCTCTACCAATCTGGCCTATTAATCCCGACCATTCACGAGTAGATGATCTAGGGTTATCCGCCAACATCATGTCCATCGGAGATTTAGTACCACCGAGAAAAAAATCAAACATTCCTAAGTGCATAAAGATTAACATAACTTGAATGAATTGCTGTCCGAATAGAATCGTAAGCCTTGGACCTATATGAGGGAGAATATGGCGAATAAATATTTTAAATTTGCCACCTCCCATTACCCTCGCGCTTGCAATAAACTCATACTCTAATACTCGATTGATTTCTTTTCCGAGTAAGGTAGTCGTTAATGGAACAACTAACAACGTTAAAATAATTGTTTCCGATATAACTCGTTCCGTAAAGGAATTCATAAAACTACCGTCAATTCCAGGTAATAAAATTGGTTTTAACAGAATATAGGCAATTAAACTTAATGGCATAAAGTGAATAGAATCCACCATTTTGGCGAGTATTTGCTGAAAGGAGTGTTTTAAATAAAAAGAGTAAACCACTCCAAACAATAGTCCACCTATCACCCGTAAAAAGGCAATAAGTAAGCCAAAAATTAATGTATACTTAGCTCCAACCACTATTTGATCAAAGATGCTGTATCCGACTTTATCGGATCCAAAGAAAAAAGGTTCTGTTGGAGCGAATGGTGCTTTTGCTAACAATGTGGCTCCATCTTCGGCATAAAGTAATTTCTGCTGCTCTATATAATCATTAGTGGTTGCAGAATAAATAAGGCTATACCCTATTGTTACAATAAAAAATAAGCTACCTAATGCAAATTTCCAATTTTTCATATGTAATCCAATAATTTTCCCTAACCACTTTATTGGTCGAATGATCGAAAACTTTCCCCAATTAAACTGCTGTAAACTCTCTTTTATATCCATCCATCTTATTTTTAGCGATAATCGTAAATTAGTCATGCTCCATTCCTGTTTCCAGGATTCTCTTTTCACTTCTCGCATTTTTTCTTCTTCCTTTATTACTACCATATCTACTATTTGAAAAATAATAAAAAATGGTGTGAAAATTAATAACAAAGAAACAGCGACAGTGATTGGTTTAAAGCTCGCCAATAGAAAATGAGTAAGTCCATGAACATTAAATAATCGTTCGATAACAAATTGACTAGATAATAACCCCCAAATAATAATCTTCATGTGATGAAAGGAGACGGGAATAATATTACGAATAATATGCTTGCATAGGATTGGCAAATCATGTATCCCTTTGCTTCTTGCAAACGTAACGTACATTTTTAAATATTCTTCTTCCATCATGAGAAGAAGTATTTTGAACAAAGAAACAGCCGGTACAATAGATAGGGTAAGAATAGGGCCTAAATAAGCTTTTTCTGAATATGTAGCTACTTGGAAAATTTCCACACCTGTCGTTTTAAAGATAAAGAGAACAAATGCTTGAAGTAGTGTAGCGACAATGATATCTGGAACTGACTCGGCGAAATCTAGGATTCTTTTAACCGGTTGTAGAAGAAATCTTGGAAGAAAAAAAGCAAAAAGAGCTAAAATGAAAGCAATACCAAATCCTAACAAAATCGCTCCAAATAGAATCTCCATTGAATAGATGAATGCTGGCAATAGAACATGAAAAATTGGTGTTTCCACCCCATTTAAGAAGTATACCCATTTATCCAGTTGGAAAAATTCATCCTTTAAAAAAGAGACAAATATAGAGAAATAACTTTCCCCTTCTGAAAACATTTTCATTTGAAAATATTGGGGTAAAACGCTTAATGCTAGTATTGCTATTACACCAAGTAAATAATAGATAATTAGTTTCGCAAATTTTTTCATCGCTCCCTTCATTCTCCCCCTTTTCATTTACTTTAATATTTGTACTATTCTCAAATTATATGGATATATCGTTTGTTTTTCAACCCTATTTTTTCCAATTTAATAAAGTTTGCTAGACGAGGGCAGATTGGAATGAATGATATAAACTTTTTTCCATAAAAAAGAGCCAACTTCTAGCAGAAGTTCACTCTTAGTCCTAACTCTTGATTATTTATTTTCCTATGGCAGCTCCATCACTTCTTGGGTCGACACCACCATATAAAAATCCTTGTTCATCGATCAAAATAGCATTTGCATGCCCCATAATTCCGTCAAATGCTTCTACTCGGTTTACGATATGACCAGCCTTTTGCAGCTTTTCCAAAACATTTGCCGAAACACGGTTTTCTATTTTTAGCTCTTCGGTTTTTTCTCCCCATGTACGCCCCCATACAAACCGTGGCTCACTTATTGCTATTTGGGGATCAAGTCCATAGTCAAGCATTCTCGTAATCATCAAAGTTTGTGTCTGCGGCTGCCCTTCCCCGCCTTGTGTACCATACAACACATATGGTTTGTTCTCTTTAAAAGCCATGGCAGGCATCAAAGTATGGAATGTCCGCTTATTTGGCTCCAATGTATTAACATGATCAGGATCAAGAGAGAAAAATGAGCCTCTATTTTGCATAGTAATCCCCGTATCTCCCGCAACCACACCAGAACCAAATTCAAAATATAGGCTTTGAATAAACGAAACAGCATTCCCATCTTTATCCACAACGGCGGCATGAGCTGTATCGCTTCCAACAGGGCGCGAACTATAATCTGTTGTATATTCTAAGGAGATGGAATCCGCCATCTCCTTAGAATACTTTTTGCTTAATAACTGCTCTAATGGAATTTTATGAAATGTCGGATCTGTCAGATGCTCATTCCGATCTTGAAAGCTTCTTTTCACTGCTTCTATTATTAGCTGATAATATTCATAGGATTCATACGGAATGGATGAAAAATCGAAATTTTCTAATATATTTAAAATCATGAGTCCCACAAAGCCTTGTGAATTGGGACGAGCCTGATACATAGTATAAGAGCGATAGGTACTAGTGAGCGGTTCACTCCATTCCCCTTTATGTGCGGCAAAATCTGCTATTGTTAAATAGCTTCCTTTTTTCTTCAAACCTGAAATAATTCTATAGGCCAGTTCTCCTTTATAAAAATCATCTCTTCCTTTTGCTCCTAATTGTTTTAACGTGTTCGCTAAATTCTTTTGCACAAACCGAGAAAATTTTTCAGGAACCTTTCCATCTGGCAGAAAAACAGCAGCAGTTTCTTCTATACTTCTTAAAAGCTCCTCATTTTTTATCGTATTTTCATATTGATCATTAGATAAAGGAAAACCCTTTTCTGCATATTCAATAGCAGGCTGTAAGACTTCTGCAAGAGTCATACTTCCATATTCTTTTAAGATAGCATCCCAGCTATCCACCATGCCAGGAACAGTTAGAACACTTTCGATTCCTCGAAAAGGAATGCTCTCTTTTCCCTTAAACATTTCTCTTGTAACAGCCGCTCCTGACTTCCCACTTCCATTATAAGTACGCACTTTCCCTGTCTTTTCCTTATAAGTCAGCCAAAAAGAATCTCCACCAAGACCAGTCATATGCGGATATACTACAGCTAAGCAAGCACTCACAGCAACAGCAGCATCAAATGCATTGCCTCCCTTTTGGAGAATTTGTTCACCTGCTTGTGAAGCCAAATAATGTGGACTTACAATCATTGATTCTGTGCCTACTATTACTTTATTCAACTTACTATTTCCTCCTTAAGTCCAACATTAATCGCTGCTTTATTGTCTTCTTTCCCTTTATAGCTTGTAAATATAAACAATATGGCACCAATAATTAATAACCCGCCGGCTAGATAAAATCCGAATTCTAGACTGCCAGTTTTATCAGCGAAATACCCCGTAATATATGGCGCAAATATAGAAGAAAGCATCCCGCTAAAGTTAAAGAACCCATAAACTCTTGAATACATCGACTTCGGTGTAATATCTGCCATATACGAAATTAATACTGGATCCAGCGCTAATTTTCCAAGCAAACCATATAAACATAATCCGACAATCAGCAAGGAATAATTGTCTGTATAAGGAATAGCAAATTGACAAATTGCTCCAGCTAATGCCAATGTTATAATTAACGGCTTTTTACTTTTAATGCGATCAGATAAGAAACCAAATAGAATGGCACCTGGAATGGAAGCCCAAGGCACTAAAGAAGAGATAATCCCCGTTTGAGATGCTTCAATACCTCTTGCTGTTTGTAAGTAATAAGGAAGCCATGTTAGCATACCGAAAAATCCATATAAGGAACAAAAGATTAAGATATATACAAAAATATGATTTTTAGTGAAAATTTTCTTCATCTCGACTTTTTCATATTCAGATTCTACTTTCTTCTCCTTATGTGAATTATCACGAACAAATATGCCTATTAAAATAGCAACCAAAACGGTAGGGATGGCAAAAACATAAAACGGAAACTGCCAGCCTTTATTTAATGTGTAGGTAAAATAGCTGGATGACATAAATCCTAACGAAATACCAAAAGCCATGCCACTATTAATAATAGCTGAGACTAAGCCGCGATATTTCTTTGGGGTTATCGTAGAAGAGATACCATACTGTGAACCATAATAAGTGCCTTCTCCTAACCCAGTAATTGCTCTCATGATTAAAAACATTGCAAACGTAGTAGATGCACCACTTAAATATGTACCAACACCAAAAACGATAAAGCCAATTACTAACACCTTTACTCGCCCAAATTTATCTGCTAAAAAGCCAGTAGGGATTTGCATAAAAGCATAGGCAGCAAAAAACACAGTAGCCATTAATCCTAATTCGGTTTGGTTTAAGTTCCATTCTTCTCCAATACTTCCCATGACTGGTGATAGAATATTACGATCTGCATACATAAATACCCAACCTAAAAAGAATAAAAAGATAACAAGTACAGGATGTGATTTTTTCATATTGTAATCCCCTTTTCTGAATGTTGGGACAATTGTAACATGAGTAAAAAAATAAATTATGCTTCTTGTCAGAAAATCTAACACATTTTTTCAATAAGAAAAATTTTTCAAGTAAAACCTTTCAGATTGTTGTAATAATAATAGCAATCTATTTCATAAAGTTCTCATTAAGGTCTTATAGGTTTCCAAACGAAAATGAAACCAATTTCATTTTCATATATCTAAATAAGTATATGTGGATATACCTCTCTCCCAGCGAGCCAACATAGTAACTCTTATATAAATCCTTATCCAAGTAGAATTTTTACAATAAAAAAGAGAACCAGCAACATACTGATTCTCTCTTCTAAACTATATAAAAATATCATTCTATTTGAAAACTTCTTATATGATTCCTTGTTCTATCATAGCATCTGCAACTTTGATGAAGCCTGCTATATTAGCACCTGCAACTAGATTCCCTTTTTCTGCATACTCCTCTGATGCTTGGATACTTTTACTAAAAATATCTTTCATAATCGCTTGTAGCTTCTTGTCTACCTCTTCTTGCGTCCAAGCTATTCGCGCACTATTTTGTGCCATTTCTAAAGCGGAGACTGCCACCCCGCCTGCATTTGCTGCTTTGGCAGGTGCAAATAATACTTTATGCTCGATAAAGGTATCGACTGCTTCAAGAGTAGAAGGCATATTTGCCCCTTCACCTATTGCTTTTACTCCATTGGCGATTAATTTTTCAGCTGATTCTTTATTCAGTTCGTTTTGTGTTGCACATGGCAACGCAATATCACAAGGAATTGTCCAAATACCTGTGTATCCTTCCTGGTAGATAGCATCAGGATGGGTATTCACATATTCATAGATTCTTTTGTTTTCCACTTCTTTTAATTGTTTCACCGTATCAAGGTTTATTCCATTTGGATCATACACATAACCGCCGGAATCACTGCAAGCAACCACTTTAGCTCCTAACTGTATTGCTTTCTCCATCGCATAAATCGATACATTTCCCGAACCAGAAACTACTACCGTATTGTCTTCAAAACCTCGTCCCTGACTTTTCAGCATTTCTTCCACAAAGTACACTAAGCCGTATCCTGTTGCTTCTTTTCTACCTAAGCTTCCACCATATCCGATCCCTTTTCCGGTTAAGACGCCTGCTTCATAAGCACCTTTTAATCGTTTATATTGTCCAAACATATAGCCAATTTCTCTTGCTCCTACTCCGATATCTCCAGCGGGCACATCGATATCCGGACCGATATGCTTACTAAGTTCAGTCATAAAGCTTTGACAAAAACGCATTATTTCGAAATCAGACTTCCCCTTCGGATCAAAATCAGAGCCGCCTTTTCCGCCGCCTATCGGCTGACCTGTTAATGAGTTTTTAAAGATTTGCTCAAATCCAAGAAATTTAATAATACTGGCATTAACAGAAGAATGAAATCTTAGTCCTCCTTTATATGGTCCAATCGCATTATTAAATTGAACACGATAGCCGCGGTTTACTTTTATATTTCCATTATCGTCTACCCAAGGGACTTTAAAGCTAATTAGTCGATCTGGCTCAAGCATTCTTTCTAATACAGCATGTTTAACATATGTTGGATTTTTTTCAAGTACAGGAACTAAAGAATCAAGGACTTCTTTAACTGCCTGCTGGAACTCCTTTTCGTGAGGATTACGTTCTTTTACTTGATTTATTAATTGATTTATGTAATCTTTCACCGTTTGTGTTTGAAATTCTTCTTTTTTATCCAGCACTTTCATCCTTTTTCAGCCCCTATAATAAATTAATGTTAGAATATTCTCTTTTCTAAAAGTTGTTTTTATTTTATAATTTTATAATTAATAGGTACAATACTAATTTCGGATTGAATTCATGCGTTATGCGCATGGATAGAAAAGAGTGCAGACATGGAAATAAGACAAATACAGTATTTTTTGGAAGCTGCCAAAAGGGAACATATTACAGAAGCTGCCGATGCTTTGCATGTGGCCCAATCTTCAGTAAGTAGACAAATTTTCAATTTAGAAGCAGAATTAGGAGTCGAGCTTTTTATCCGTGAAGGTAGAAGCGTAAAATTAACACCCCTTGGAAGAGTTTTTTTTGAGCGGATGAAACAAATATGGAGTATGATGGAAGACGCCAAAAGAGAAGTGGAGGAGTCGCTCGATCCTGAAAAAGGGACAGTTAGAATCGCCTTTCCTATCAGCATGGCTGCTCATACACTGCCATCTATCATCTATTCTTTTCGTACTCGATATCCAGAAGCTAAATTTCATATGAGCAACGCCCTGTATTATGATCTTATCGATGGAGTTATTAATGGAGAATTTAATTTGGCAATGATTGCGCCAATGCCAAACCGAGAAAAGGAGGATAAAATTAACGGTGCTACATTATTTACAGAAAATATTGTTGCCCTTCTTCCTCTTCATCATCCATTGAGCAGTCAAAAAGAATTACAGCTAAAAGATTTAAAAAATGATCCCTTCTGTGTCTTACCAGAAGGATTTGTATTCAGGGACCAAGTGGTTAAAGCATGTCATGATGCAGGATTTTCTCCACAAATTGCATTTGAAGGAAAAGACATTGATGCACTGAAAGGATTAGTATCTGCTGGGTTAGGAGTAGCCTTGATGCCAGAAATGACATTGGTGGATAACACACCACGTTCCACCTGCGTCATCCCCCTTTCAGATATTAATCTGACAAGAACCGTTGGGGTTATTTATCCAAGTCATCGCAAACTACTTCCAACAGAATCACTATTTTACCAGTTTCTCTTAGAGACATATGAAAGATTGAATGAGTTTAAAAAGTAAATAGCAAATCAAGAGTGTCTAGCATATTAGCTGCTGACACTCTTTTTACATTAAACCAGCAATTAGCATCGCAAAATATAAACGGAAGATTCTCCTTATTTATCCAATCTCAACATAAATGACCGTTTAATTTTCCTTATTTTGACTAGAATGTAACGGAATAATAGATAGTATGACAATATTTAATGATAATTACCTAAATTTCGTAATGAAGATTTAGTCCCTAGTGCCATCGATTCAATTTTGATCTTTTTGTTATCGTTTCCACGTACTATAGTAAGCGATGCCATTCAGCGTTTTAATGGACAAAACGCCAAAAATCCCACCTAGCTTTTTTATCATCTGTGTATATTGACTTATTTGTAAAAAAAGATTTAGATTTAAAGATATGGTTTATTAAATACGACTAAATTTTTAAGGCTAGATAATGATATTAATAGAAAGAAAGGAACCTCTTAATATGAAAAGCATTCAAAGCCGTTTATTTTTTATGCTTCTTGCTTTCATTATCCTGCCCTATTTTTTAACGGTTTTAATTATTTATGGATATACGAAGGATAGTGTCGAACAGCATGAACTACAAAACAGCAAAGAACAATTAGATAAATTATCCAAAGAACTAGAACAATATTTTAATGATATGATTGACCTTCCCTATATTTTATATAGAAATCCAGACTTTTTTCGGATTTTTACTAATGGCTATGAAGATTCCATTTATTTTAATCCAATTGCTATGGAAGAAAATATTGAAACTTTTTTCTTGATGCGTTCCGAAATTCGCCAAATTCGTTTCTATTTGGATAAGAATAAAGAATCATTCACTATTTATAATGGGATGATCAGCGCAAGAAAACCGCAAAAAGATTTTATGAAGCAAGACTCCATGCAAAAGCTGTTTCATTCCAATTCACGTTATTTAATAGAGCCTCCACATACGATTGGAAACTATAATAATGCCGCGATTATACCTGAATCAGACAAAACAGAGGTTATGACTATCCATCATAAAATACTGGATCCTCTCTCCAAAGAATTTCTTGGGGTTATTACAATTGATATGGATCTAGATAAGTATGCACAGATTTGCAGTAGTCTATTACAGGAGAAAGGAGATTCCATTTATCTTCTTAATGAACATGATATTGTAATGTATACAAATGTTCATTCCCTAATAGGAAAAACAGCAGATGAGAAATTCCTTCATGCCAGCCAGGATAAAAGCAATGATATTATCTTATCTAAAACATTATCAAAACCACTTCATCAGTGGAAAATCGTAAAGGTGACACCTAGTGATAGATTATTTTATGATGCTAGACAAACCGCTTACACCAACATATTGGTTGGGATAGGGGTGGGGGTACTAGGACTATTAATGATCAGCATCCTTGCCTACTATATATCACGTCCTATTAAAGTGCTCAGCCAAAAGGTGCTTTCTATTAAAGGAGGAAACTTAAATATTCCTTTTACCGACAGCCGAGAAGATGAAATTGGTCATCTAGAAAAGCATATGAAAGAAATGTTGGAGCGTATAAACCTCCATATTGATCGAGAATACAAATTGGAGATTGAGAATAGAAAAAATCAATTACGAGCACTTAAATCTCAAGTGAATCCTCACTTTCTATTTAATGCTCTTCAATCCATTGGAGCAGTTGCGCTGCAAAATAACTCTCCTAAAATCTATCAGCTTGTAACATCCTTATCAAAAATGATGAGATACTCTATCCGAGCAGATCAGTGGGTTCTAGTTCGTGAAGAACTGGATTATATAAAAGCATACTTAACGCTGCAACGGGAACGTTTTGGCAGTAAGCTAAACTACTCTATTCAGATAAGTGAAGCAATCCAAGGGATAAAAATCCCTAGTATGATACTCCAACCCCTTGTAGAGAACTACTTTAAACATTGCTATGAACAAGGCTATTTTGATTCTACCTTAAATATAACAGGCGAAATTAAAGAGGATTTTTTATATCTAATCGTTGAAAATGACTACTCAAGTTTATCAGCGGAAGAACTGGACACTTTAAGGAGTAATATCTATCGTGCTCCTTATGCTGGCGAATTTTCTCACGAGCATATTGGTTTAAAAAATATACATGACCGTCTTCTTCTAAACTACGAATCAAAAGCAGGTTTAGAGATAGATACCAACGAGGGGCATGGCTTTATCGTAAAGCTATATATCCCGATGCAAAATTAAATAGATGGTTCATCATCGCAAACCATTCTTTTCGAGGAGGCTCATTCAATTTGAAAGTTCTTATTATAGACGACGAAATTAATGTACGATATGTTATTCGCTATATTGGTGAATGGAAAAAACACGGAATTACGACCATCTTAGAAGCTAGCAATGGAGAAGAAGCGATAAAAATCATCCAAAAACAAAAACCGGAAATTATCTTTACAGATGTGAAGATGCCGAAAATGGATGGAATAGAAATAATTGAGTGGCTAGATTCCATTTCTTACTCTGGTAAGGTTATTCTGATTACAGGATTTGACGATTATACCTATATGCGAAAAGCAATCCAGTGCAGCAGCTTTGATTATTTATTAAAACCGATTGAAGCTGAATCTTTAAACAATACTCTATCAGAAGCAGTACAATCATGGATAACTGAGAATAAAGATGCAGGTGTTTTAGAAGACGCCAAAAGACTGCGCTTGAATCAATTGGCTACACAAGCCTGTATGGGAGAAGAATTTGACTTAATAGAGCTTGCTTCTAGTCTTCCCGATGCAGTTGAGTATGAACTAACGCTTATTTCTTTTTATCAGATGCACCATTCTGAGCCATATATCCAATTACTTGCCGATCAACTTATCGAAAAAGGAATAGGAAATGCTTTTACCCTTCAACATGATCATAGCCTTTGCTTAGTAATTACCACTAGCCAACAATGGTTGTCTGTTGAAGAATGGATTATTCAGCAATTCGATATCCCTATCCGCATCGTAAATGGAATGTCCCTTCTATCGTTAGGAAAAATCCATGAGTCTTATCAATCGATGCAAAAGGCAGTGGAAGAACAAAATTACCGGACGATTCACCGTTTAAATGATATAGACGATGCCAAGCGAATGCAGGATATTGTTTCATACGTGGATACTTATTATATGGAAGAATTAAGTTTAGAAAAACTTTCTAATCGATTTTTCTTAAGTCGCGAGCATATCTCTAGAAAGTTCAAACAGCAAACAGGGATGCCTTTATCCAAATATATTATGAAGCTTAGAATCGACAGAGCCAAATTCTTGCTTCGGGAAAAAGATGAAAACATTTATGCAATTGCTTTATTACTCGGTTATCAAGATGAAAAGTACTTTTCAAAATTATTTAAAAAAATGGTTGGTTTAACGCCATTTGAGTACAGAAACTGTCAGAAAACGTTGGACGCAAAGTAGATACCACCATCAATAATAATTGAGAGTGAAATAGCAGGAGTGAAATTATGAAAAAGTGGACATTCACATGGCTTATTGCAGGATTGTTGATTGTTGCACTTTCAGCTTGTCAGCCAAAATCAGAAGAAGACTCAAGCGAAAGAAAAACAGCCGATGAACGCATCACACTAACTATCCGAAATCCAAAAGTAGAAATTTCTACCCAATTTGAAGAAATGGTGATGGCATATGAACGCGAACATCCAAATATAGATATTCAGGTTCACACTGTAGGTGGTGCTGCTGATGATCTTGCTGATTTGAAAGCTCAAATTGCAGCGGGGAATGGTCCTGATATTTTTACAAATACAGGGTATGACAATGTGAAGATATGGAGTGATTATTTAGAAGATCTATCTGATCAACCATGGATTTCTCATGCATACAAAGACACCTTGAAACCAGTAACAATGGATGGCAAAGTGTATGGAATGCCCCTTAACATAGAAGGATATGGATTCATATATAACAAAGATTTATTCCATAAAGCAGGAATTCATACGCTTCCTAGAACGTTATCTGAGTTACAGGCAGCAGCACAAACATTAGAAGAAGCCGGTATTACGCCCTTTGCAACTGGATACTATGAAGAGTGGAAGCTTGGTGATCATCTCTTAAATATTGCATTTGCACAACAAGATAATCCTGAAGCATTTATTGCCCAACTAAACAAGGGAACCACAAAAATTACGAACAATCAAAAATTCTTAGATATTATTTCTTTACTTGATACTACCATCAAATATGGAAACCAAAATCCCCTAACAACGGACTATAATACAGAAGTTGACCTCTTCGCTTCGGGAAAAGCTGCGATGATCCAACAAGGCAATTGGATTCAGCCAATGATTGATCAGCAATCACCGAACATGAACATTGGATTCCTGCCAATCCCTATTAACGAGGAACCAGCTGACGCAATCGTTGTTAACGTTTCTAATTATTGGGTAGTTAACAAGCAATCATCTGCTGAAAGGAAAAAAGCAGCCAAAAATTTTCTAAACTGGATGGTATTTTCAGAGCAAGGAAAGTCCTTTATGACTGAACAATTTAAATTCATTCCAGCTTTTGACCATATAGAGGCACACCATTTAGGACCGCTTGCAATGGAAATTATGAACTACTATCAAACAGGAAAAACCCTTAGAGCCAATTGGTTTTCCTTTCCTGGTAGTGCACGAGAAGAATTTGGATTAGCTATGCAATTATACGTAGGTAAACAGCTAAATCGAGATCAATTGCTACAAGAATTTCAAAAGTCATGGGAAAAGGCTACCGCTTCGTCTTCGCACTAATTCCTGCCTTCTAATCGCTTCCTTTTGCAGGGAGCGATTTTTTGTGTTTTTGCAGACATTCATTCTCTCTATCTGAAATAAGGAAGAAGGTCCCGTTCTTCTATTACATCCTCTAGTATATTCGATTTATCTTATATCAATATAAGACTAGATTTCTATCAATCTATGCCATATGCGCAGAAAGTAGATTAACCTATAATTTTATTAGAAACACGGTGTATTTGCTGCTTTGTTTTTATAAATCAGCAGCTTTGCCCTGTCCTTATCTTTTGTTTCATCTAACACATTCTAGGAGGTAAAGCATGAAATTGAACAAGCTTGCTAAACAAGCAACAGTCGTATCATTGAGTGCAGCTATTTTATTGGGAGGTAGTGGATCACTAGCTTTTGCAAAACAAAAAGAAAAGTTAGACCACAAAGAATCTTATGGTATTTCACATATCACTCGATTCGATATGGAAAAAATGACGGAACAACAAAACGATTCTAAATTTAAAGTGCCAGCTTTTGATGAATCAACGATCAAAAACATCCCTTCAGCAAAGGGCTATGATGAAAAAGGTAATTTGATTGATTTAGATGTCTGGGATACATGGCCATTACAAAATGCAGATGGAACAGTTGCAGAATATAATGGCTATCAAATAGTATTTGGATTAGCTGGAGATCCTGATAGAGGATGGGACACATTTATTTACATGTTCTATAAAAAAATTGGTGATAATTCCATTGATGCATGGAAAAATGCAGGAAGAGTATTTAAAGACAGCGATAAATACGCTACCAATGATGTTATTTTAAACAATCAAGCAGAAGAATGGTCTGGTTCAGCCACTTTCACTTCTGATGGCAAAATTCGCTTGTTCTATACAAATCGTCAAGGCTGGGATCCTGATCATGGATTTTTTGGAAAACAAACATTAACTACTGCCCAAGTTAATGTATCTAAACTAGATGCAAATACATTAAAAATTGATGGGGTGGAAGATCATAAATCCATCTATGATGGTGGAGATGGATCTGTATATCAAACAGTTGATCAAGCTTTTTCAGGCGGAAATTATGCAGATAACCATACATTAAGAGATCCTCACTACGTTGAAGACAATGGACATAAATATCTTGTATTTGAAGCTAATACAGGAACAGATTATGGCTATCAAGGAGAAGAATCATTATTTAATAAAATCTATTATGGGGGCAACACTAAATTTTTCAGAACAGAAAAAGAGCAGTTATTACAAAGCCCGAAAAAGAATTTAGCAACACTAGCAAATGGCGCATTAGGAATTATTGAGATTAATGATGACTATACACTAAAAAAAGAAATGAAGCCGTTAATTGCTTCCAACACTGTTACAGATGAAATTGAACGTGCGAATATCTTTGAAAAAGACGGAAAATGGTATCTATTTACAAGTTCTAGAGGATCAAAAATGACTATTGATGGGATTAACGACAAAGATATTTACCTATTAGGATATGTAGCTAATTCTATTACTGGACCATACAAACCTTTAAACAAAACAGGTATTGTCTTACATCAAAATCTAGATCCAAATGATGTTACATGGAACTACGCTCATTTTGCGATTCCACAAAAGAACAGTGACAATGTAGTTGTTACAAGCTATATGACAAATAGAGGATTATTTGAAGATCATCAATCCACTTTTGCTCCAAGCTTTTTATTAAAAATTAAAGGCAATAAAACTTCTGTAGTAAAAAATAGCATTTTAGAACAAGGTCAAATCACTATAAAATAAATAAAAAAACGAGGTTGGGATAAAAGTATTTCAATTTAATATAACCCGAACAATTATACATTCATACTAAAAAGGATTGGTATAATTGTTTGGGATTTTTATTTATTGAAGAAAAAAGGTGTGTGGTAATCACCCGCAGACTGAATACACTTCGCTTTTCATGGGGCGAGCGCCAAGCCTCCTCGTTCCTGCGGGGTCTTGGACTTCTCGCAGCTCCCATAGGAGTCTCCGTGTATTCAGTCTGCTCCATTTAGTTTCTTTTTGAAAAAAATGTTGGAACGAAATACTCTTTAAAAACGGAGTGAAATGGAGTGTCTGTAACGCAATGGAACGAATTGGATTCACCACTAAATTAGAGATTGTTCGTCTTTATCCATTATTTATTTTGCTTTGTCCCACCCTCTTTTACCAATAGCAAAAAATACAGGATAAGCGCGGTGATATTACTTGAAGAAACCAGCAAAGCACACACAGAAAGTCCTATTTCTCTTATGCCTTATTATACTTGTCGGCATCCTCTTATTTTGGCATCAAATCACTAAGGTTTTTACTGAAACAGTAGACCAGCAAGAAAAGACCGTTGTTTCTGATGGTCAATCCTATCGTGCCAAATACCATTTTACTACTCCGGACAAGTGGAAAAACGACCCGCAAAAACCAATCTATTTAGATGGTTACTATCATTATTATTATCTTTACAATGGTGATTATCCTGATGGTAATGGTACAGAATGGAGACATGCTATATCAAAAGATTTAGTGCACTGGAAGGATAAAGGAATTGCCATTCCAAAATACACGAATCAAAATGGAGACCCTTGGTCAGGTTCTGTCGTTGTTGATAAGGAAAATACTGCCGGATTTGGATATGGAGCACTTATCGCAATCGTCACTCAGCCGTCAGCTAATCAGCAAAAACAAGAACAGTTCTTGTGGTATAGCCTCGATAATGGAAATACATTCACTTCATCTAGCGATACACCTATTATGGAAAACCCCGGAACCGATGATTTTCGTGATCCCAAAATCATTTGGTCAAAAGAGTATCGTAAATGGATAATGTTAATGGCAGAAGGAACAAAGGTTGGTTTTTATGAATCCTCTAATCTGAAAGATTGGACATATCTCAGCGATTTCTTCACAAACGATATAGGAATTGTGGAATGTCCGGACCTTTACTATATGCAGACAAATGATGGGAGCTTCAAATGGGTGCTTGGTGCGAGCGCAAATGGAAAAACAAAGAATCAGCCTAATACTTATGCTTATTGGATTGGTCATTTTGATGGAAAGCATTTTACAGCTGATCATCCAGAACCCCAATGGCTTGATTATGGTTTAGATTGGTATGCTGGAGTGACATTTGAGGATGGAAGCAATAGTGATGATTACAAAAAAAGATATGCTTTTGCATGGATGAATAATTGGAATTATGCCGACAATACCCCTACATTACAAGAAGGCTTTAATGGAATGGATTCTGTTGTGCGACAAATTCAATTAAAAAATAATGGGGAAAATTCCTATTATTTAGCTTCCCAACCAATCGAAGCATACAACAACCTAGCCAAGACGAACGATTATCTAAAGGAAATAGAAGTAAATGGCCAAAAGCAACTAGAGATGACAGGAGAAATTTATCAACTAGAGACAGACATCTCATGGACAGAGTTAGATAATGTCGGTTTAAGACTTAGAGAATCTTCTGATCAAACGCGATATGTGAATGTAGGAATATTTATAAAAGATAACTACTCGTATGTAGATCGTTCTTTTACCGAACATCCAGATCAGCAGAATTCACATTCAGAAAGTACAGCACCCTTTCCTGCTGAACAAAAACAAGTACATTTAAAGATCCTTGTTGATAAAAGTAGTATCGAGGTTTTTGTAGATGATGGGAAGGTTGTGCAATCGAATTTAATATTTCCTCACGCAGTTGATCAAGGCATCACGTTGTATTCAGATGGCGGGACAGCAATCTTTAAGAATATGACGATTACACACTTAGATTAATGGAATTGCCACTCTTTCCAAAGCCAGAAAACCGAATATCCTTTTTCACTAATTGTCAGCTTGCCTTTTACCATATCTACTGTAGAGTCTACCCTATTTAGTGATGGCATTTTTTCTTAAGTACCCTCTATTTAGAAACAATATGTAAAAGCACTTTTCCTTATTTGGGAGAAGTGCTTTTACATACTGTATAATGCTTTCATTCTCTTTTATTTTATTACCCTTATTTTTACTTCCTTTGTAAGTTCCGTTTCAGGATGCTTAACCTGTATGTTTGTTACGCCTGGTTTTAATGCTTTAACGAAAATACCTTTTCCTTCGTCAGTAGACTCCGTTATATCGATTATGTCTTGTTCAGCGATGTCCCAACTAAAAGGAGAACTGCTCTTAATCCAATCTGGCTTTAAAATCGCTTTAATAGTTTGGATTTCTCCTTCTTTAAGAGTTAAATATTCCGAACTTACTACTATACGTTCGACTTCCTCTTCCTTTGGGCGCTCTCTCCATGTTGAATATAAAAGATAAAATTCTAGTGAAGCAACCTTCATGCTTCCACCTTTTGTATATAGCTCTATCCCGTTGCTCGTAGGCTGGGAATAGATTAAATTCGTAAAGACATATTCCCCATCGTTTATAAACACCTCAACAGAAGATTCATCAACAAATCCTCTAATCTTTATTCGCTTCTCCTCAATAGGGTAAGTAGTTGTATGGTTATTCCCAAATTGAAATGGATTCCCATTTCGATCCAATATCGTTTCTAACCCAGCACGAGATCTATCTAAGAATAGTTTATTCTCTTTTGTATTTACACCTATAACCGTATTTTCGTCCTCTGATTGTCGAACGCGAATACCGAATTCCTCTACGTTTTCCCATTCCAGCACAGCTTCAAATTCATAAGTAGTACCCGAAAAGTCAGCAATTGCCTGCTCCCCATTTACCTCCATAGGATCAATAGCAATATGATTGACACGTAAACTTTCTAACTCTCTAACCGGTTCTTGAAATAATTTAATATTTCCATCCTTAACGGTTTTCAAATATAGTTCACGTGGAATTGACATAGATCCCTTCCATGGTTCTGTCGGCGATTGATAAGGATATCTCCAATTCGCCATCCAGCCTAACCATATTCGGCGCCCATCTTTTTCCGGGATATCAGAAAAGGATTGAGCCGCATAAAAGTCTTGCCCAAAATCTGTTGTTAAAATAGTTTCTGGGGCATTATCATTAATAAATTTTGTTCCGTCAAACTCTCCAATAAAATATTGAGCAGTTGATCCATTTGTTTCTTCATTATCTCCAACGCTAACTTGCAATACCCATTTCTTCTTATTCTCATCACCATCTACAGGCAATTCAAATAAATCAGGACACTCCCATACAGCTGCATGAGATCCCTCCTTATCCCCAAATTGACTCTGAAACTCCCAGTCAATCAAATTATCAGAACGATAAAACGTCACACTTTGATTTGTCGAAACAACCATTACCCATTTTTTAGTGCTCTCATGCCAAAATACTTTTGGATCACGAAAATCCTTTATTCCTGGGTTTGGGATAACCGGGTTTCCTTTATATCTTTCCCATGTTCTCCCATTATCTTTACTATAAGCAATGCTTTGGGATTCTCCTCCCTCTGTATTTGTATAGATGGCAACTAACCCGGCTTTCCCTTCAAAAAATCCTGTGGAATCATTCCAATCCACCACAGCACTTCCAGATAATGCTTGCCCTAATTGGTCATGTTCTAATGCAATCGGCAAATGTTCCCAATGTAATAAATCCTTGCTCACCGCGTGTGCCCAATTACCATTTTTTTGATGAAACAGATGATACTCTCCCGCAAAATAGATGAGTCCATTAGGGTCAGCTAAGTTTCCAGAAGGGGTTGAAAAATGGTATTGGGGTCGATACAATTCTGTATAATAATCGGAAGTGGCAGCTTCCATGTTATCCGGTCTCAAGCCATCCAAATTTTTCTCTTCCTTTCCCATTTGGTTGATACTACAGCCCGTTAATAGCCATGTAACAGACAAAACAGCCGTTAATATTCTTTTTCTCAATTTGAAATCCCCCCTCTCCTCCTTTTTAACGTCATTTTTTTTCCTTTTTATTGACTACTATAAAGTCTTCGATTTGGTGAAGAGTAGGCATGGCTGGAATTCCACCTTTATTTGTTGCCACATATGCTCCCATCGCATTTCCGAAATTCAATATTTGCTTTAATATATCTTCGCTTATTTTAAAATTCAATAGATCCCTCTTTAATAATTCATATAGAACGCCAGCAAGAAATGCATCTCCGCATCCAGTTGTATCAATAGCTTTTACAGCTGCTCCTGGGACAAATACTAAGCCATCCTCTCCATATGCATAGCTTCCCTTATCTCCCACTGTTACAAAAAGCAGCCGTAAATGAAACTCTTTATATAACTGCTTTGCTCCTGAAAAAATATCTGTTGTATCCGTTAAAAATGCTAATTCTTCTTCCGAAACTTTGACTATATCTGCAAAATGCAAGACTACTTCGATTTGTTCTTTTGCCTCCTCTAAGCTTTGCCATAGTAATGGACGAAGATTTGGATCAAATGAAATAATCTTTTGCTGTTCTTTTGCATAATTTAATGCTAATAAAGTTGCTTCTCTTGCTGGCTCATTTGTCATGGATATTGATCCTACATGGAATATTTTTGCATCTGCTATTAATGATAAATCCACATCATCTTTAGATAACATCATGTCTGCACCAGGCTGTCTATAAAAATCAAATGAACGATCCCCCTGATGATCAATATGCACAAATGCTAGTGTCGTTTTTATTGGGGAATAAACAATTCCATTTGTTTGCACTCCTTTATTCTGTAAAGTGGAAACGAGTAATTCCCCAAAATGATCCTTCCCTATACACCCAATAAATTCTGTTCTCAGCCCCAAACAGGATAAAGCCACTAGAACATTCCCCGGAGCCCCACCTGGATTGGCAACAAACATAGAAAACCCTTGTTCATTTTCACCTTGGGGAGTAAAATCAATTAAAATTTCTCCTAACGCTGTTACATCGCTCATATCTCTACACCACTTTTCTAACTTTTTTCCATTGAATTTCGTATAAAATAGCCAGAGGATAGATTCATTCAATCCCCTGGCTTTCGGTTATATATCAATTTTTAGAAGGAACAGATACCTTTCCATATACTAGATTCACTTCCCCATCTTTTGCAAACAAACATACCCGTTTGCTTACTTTATCAGGGAAAATTAAACTTGTTAATGCTTGCTCTCCGCCATTGATAAATAGTTCTAAGGAGGCAGAATCTACAATTATTCGTAGATCAAGTGATTGAGAATCCTCCAGATAAACTCGCTGCAATTTAGGGAAGTTATCAGAAAAATCAACTATCCCAGATTTTTCACGAGACAGACTCAGTACATTTTCGTTAACGTCAATAGTAATGGTTGTATGCTGTAAATCTGTATGTTCTATCTTTAATCCATACTTATTTGCATTTATATTCTTTAAGGATAGGATTATCTCTGTGTATTCATCATCCACTTCAAAAACAGTGCTTTCTTTGGCTGTAATGATTGTGTCTGTTCTTTCTTCTTTTCTTTCAAAATAGGTATCTAATTCTCTCACTAAATGCTGGACGAGATAATACTCTTCCTTCTCCTCTCGCAATTCTAGCACTCTAGGGAGAGTCATCTGACTTCTCCATCCTTCTGTGGGAACTTGATTAGCGTAACGCCAATTACTCATCCAGCCTAGATAAATTCGTCTTCCATCTGCTTCAGGGATATCAGAAAAGCTCACTCCAGCATAGTTGTCCTTCCCATAGTCCAGCCATTTTATTTCTTCATGTTCTGGCATAAATTCCTTTCCATCAAATGAACCAACAAAATACTGCGTGCGCGACCCTTCATCATATTGAGGATTATCGCCAATACTGACAATAAGCACCCATTTTTTATCATTTGAATTGTCTATTGGTAACTCAAATAAGTCTGGACATTCCCATACCCCTTCGTGACAACCACAATTCTCTCCAAATTCACTTTCAAACTTCCAATCTTTTAAATTTGGAGCGGAATAGAAAGAGATGGTTTGCCCTGTAGCTAAAGCCATCATCCACTTTTGGGACTCTTTATGCCAAAAAACTTTAGGGTCTCTAAAATCGGGTTTAGAAGGGTGAGCAAGTACAGGATTCCCGTCATATTTGATCCACGATCTGCCCTTATCTAAGCTATATGCCAAACTCTGTGTCTGAACAGCCTCCTTGCCATGAACTGGCTCCAAGTGATGGGTAAAAATAGCCACTAACCCTGGTTCATCGTTAAAAAAGCCTGTTGTATTATTCCAATCCACAACTATGCTGCCTGAAAAAATGGTTCCATTCTCATCAGGATGTAAAGCTATCTCTAATTCCTCCCATACGATTAAATCTTTGCTGACTGCATGCCCCCAATGCATTGGCCCCCATGTGCTGCCATGTGGATTATGCTGATAAAACAAATGATATTCTCCTTTGAAAAACACTAACCCATTCGGATCATTCATCCAATTTTTTTTAGGGGAAAAATGCAATGCTGGTCTGTATTTTTCGAGTTTAGTAATCTTCAATGTCATGCCTCCAATTAATTTACTGTTCTGTCATAGCCATCCTGCTTAATTTGCAACCAAGTGCTTAGACCTAGTCTCTCTAATTCTTTCAAGTAATCTTCCCATTCTTCTTCAATTTTTCCATTACTCATCCATTCAGCTCTTTTTCTATTCACATAAGCAAATAGATCTGTTTCAATTTTTGCCTTTTCATCTGCCTCTTCTAGTGAGAAAAACACTGGTGGATAAAAGTTCTCTGCTTTAATATGAGGAACCATATTCTTTTCTAAAATATTTAATCGCCAAGCAGCATCTTCTGGTTTTGTTGTGTACACGCCATAATACTCATCTAGTATAGCCAATGGTCCTGCGATATTTGTTTTTTCTCTTATTTCAACTGGTGCTGCGCCTTCTAGCGGAAGATGCTTTAACATACCAGCTTTCTCATCAAATTCAAAAATATTTTGCTGTTTCGTATCCCCATATGTTCCCCAGTTATCTTGAACAGATTGCAGTGGTTCATACAGTTGATCAATCCATTTTGCGGTTAACTCTAAATTCTTATTCGCACTTGTGATAACCATTCTTCCTCTATCAAGACCAAATCCATTTGTTTGCGCCACATTTTTTTCACCACTTGGTCCTTCTAATGGAGGCATTACATCATAGGTATCATTCATGCCACTAATATTTCCTTTATCCCATGTAAAGTAAAGACCGTATTTTGAATCTTTTCCTTTCGCTACATATTTATTCCAATCTTGTTCATATGCTTCTACATCAATTAAACCTAAATCATTTAGTTCATTAAAGAATTTTAACGCTTCTTTATACCCTTCTTCTGCTGCAGTAAAAATAACTTTTCCTTCATTGGAAACAACCGTATGATCCCAGTTATCTCCTAAACCAAAGGAAGCAAATAAGAAAGCTGGGTCCTCTCCTCCTTGATTCACAATAAAAGATAATGGTATTTCATCTGCTTCTCCATTACCATTTGGATCTTGTGTTTTAAACGCAAGAAGTACCTCTTTCAGTTCTTCAGTTGTTGTTGGCATTTCCAGCCCTAAATTATTGAGCCATTCTACATTTATCCAAGGAAGGCAATCAACTACTTGAATGCGGCTCTTTCCACTGCCAAGCTCTTCAATCCAAGGAAAACTGTATATATGTCCATCTGGCGCTGTAATCATCGATTTATATTCTGGAGCTTCTTCCAGCACCTTTTTAAAATTAGGCATATACTGATCAATTAAATCTTCAACTGGTATGATGGTTCCATCCTTTGCATATTTCAATAAATCATAATCACTGAAAGCAGCATCTAAAATGGCATCTGGCAGCTCCCCACTTGCCAACGCTAAATTCCGCTTCTCCACAAATTGGTCTTTCGTATAGTTTTTCCAATCAATATGAACACCTGTCTGCTCCTCTAATCTTTGATAGATTAGCTTTTCATTCGGGTCGGTTGGTGCCAAAGCTGAGCTTTGTGTCATAAAACGAAGTGTTGCTTTCTCTTTCAAAGGAAATGTAACATCAGTTAATTTTAAATCTTCTGTTGAAGCACTTTTACTTGTCTTTTCACCACTGCAACCTGTTAGAACAAGACCGGCAACAATAAAAGTGGAAAGAAGCTTATTGATTTTCCCCATAAATGAACCCTCCATATGCTTTTATTTAAATTATTTTAAAGATCCTACCATAACACCTTTTTCAAAGTATTTTTGGAAGAATGGATACATAATTAGAAGTGGTAAACTTGAAATAACAATAGATGCATATTTTATTTTTTCCGCTAATTTACTCAACTCAGCCATTGCTAATTGATCATTAATCATTCCAGGCTGAACTTGATTTTGAATCAGAATGGAACGTAACACTAACTGCAATGGATGTAATTCTTGGTCCTCTAAATAAATCATTGCATCAAAGTAGGAATTCCATTGCCCAACAAAGGCATATAAAGCGATTACAAAAATAATTGGTTTAGACAAAGGCAATACTATTTTTAGAAATATTTTTAATTCAGAAGCACCATCAATTTTTGCTGCCTCAAACAGCTCTTTTGGAAGCCCTTTAAAAAAGGTTCGTGCTAGGATAATATTCCAGACACTAATTGCTCCAGGCAAAATAATCGACCAAATGGTATTAAGCATTCCTAAATCCTTTACTATTAAATAGGTAGGAATCAACCCGCCATTAAAGAACATCGTAATAAGAAAGAAAACCATGATTATATTCTTTCCTTTAAATCCATCAAGAGAAAGTGGATATGCAGCAAATATCGTAATAACAATTGTGACAATTGTAAAACCTAATGAATAGATGACTGAATTGATAAATCCTTTTATCATTAATTCATCTTGTAAAATCCGTTTATAGCCTTCCAAACTCCAATTAGATGGATTTAAGGAAAATCCTTTACTAAGCAGTACATTGGGGTCTAAAAAAGAAGCCAATAAAATATAAAGTAATGGTAATAACACGATTAAAACAAGTAGTATTAAAATTATTTTGTTACTAAAAAGAAGCATTTTATCTGTTTTGGAATGGTTCTTCAATGATTATCCCCCCTTTATTAATATAACCCTTCGCCTTCATTTAACTTCTTCACTACAAAATTCACGAATACCAATAAAACTACGTTAATAACAGAATTAAACAAACCTACTGCTGTTGAATAGGCATAATCCCCGGCCTGCAGTCCTACTTTATATACATAAGTCGGCAGAATCTCTGAAGTTGGCAGATTCATAGAGGTTTGCATTAAGTAAGCCTTTTCAAATCCAATCGCCATAATCCCACCTGCTCCTAGAATAAACAACACTGCCATGATTGGTTTTAGAGTAGGAAGATCAATATGTCTTATCCTCTGCAATAGTGTTGCTCCATCGATTGTTGCCGCATCATGTAATTGAGGATCAACATTCGCAAGTGCTGCTACATAAATAATCGATGACCAGCCTGCCGCTTGCCATATTCCTGATAAAATATAAATGGATCTAAAATATTCAGGCTCTGTCATAAAGGAAACTGGTTTATCGTTAAATACCGATAATAGTGAATTTATTGGACCTGTAGGTGACATAAAGATAAATAACATTCCTGTAATGACAACAACTGATATAAAATTTGGTGCATACAATATTAATTGGATATTTTTTTTGATAGCAGCTCGCCGTACTTGGTTTAGACTAAGTGCTAAGATAATGGGTACTGGAAAACCCAATATTAAACCATAGAAACTTAATTTAAGCGTATTCATAAAAATCTCTTTAAAATTGGGAGAAGTTAAAAAATCTTTAAAGTGTGTTAAACCTACCCAATCACTGCCGATAATTCCCTTCATTGGACTAAAATCCTTAAAAGCGATGATTGTCCCATACATTGGGATATATTTAAATACAATTGTTAAAATGATGGCTGGTACTAAAAATAAATACAAAGCATAATTCTTTTTGAAATATTGAATAAAATTTTCTTTTTTGTGCTCAGGTAAAAATTCACCTTTTACTTTATGGGAAGTCTTCTTATTAGTTGTTTTCGTTTCAGGTACTGAAACTGACATTTTATTTCGCCACCTTCTTTAGAAAAAAGTTGAATGATTTTAGTGTCAACCGCTTGACATATTTCTAAATCTCCTTTCTCCAATTATGTATATCAACCGCTTTCATATTTTTTCATGTCAACCGCTTGATATATTTGATTTTAAACGCTTTCACTCAATGTGTCAACCGCTTGACTTACTTATTTTCAAAAAAATACAATCTAATTTTTTAGATTATATTTTATCAAAGGAAACTATTAGATTAGGCCGTCTCACTCTTTAGCAATTGAACAGGTAATATAACTTCCATTCTTTCATCCTTATTTACTTCATTAATAATATCCATTAATCTTAATACAGCTGATTGCGCAATTTCCTCAATTGGTTGTTTAATTGTGGTTAATTGAGGTAACAGCCTCCTTACACTTTGCGTGCCATCATATCCTATAACTTTTAATTGATTAGGAATCTGAATTCCTAGTTCACTCGCTACTTTCAAACAAGTAGATGCGATTAAATCATCACTAGCAAAAATCCCATCCGTTTCAGGGTGTTCTATAAATATCCTTTTGATTGTTTCCGCAGTTGCTTCCTCATCAAAAACGCTATTCAATTCATAGGTAATGGGATTAGCTACTTGATCTTCATAGGCTTTTCTTCTATTTTGGGTTGGTGTTTCTAACTCACTTGGTCCATTTATATGAACAATTGCTTTGCAACCATGATTAAGTAAATGTTGAACAGCCAATTTTCCACCTTCATAGTTGTCAGAACCTATTACAGGAATTGTTGGTGATAAGTAATGGTCAATTGCGACAATAGGTAGGTTAGAATTCTTATATATTTCAATTCCACGATTATAGGAACAAACAATAATTCCATCTACTTGATGCCTAATAAGCATCTCTGCATATGAAGTTTCTTTAGCAACTTGTCCTAAACTATTACAGAGAATAACTTTAAACTCATGATTGGAGCATATATTCTCTATATATAAAGCTAATTCACTAAAAAAGGGATTATTAATTGTTGGCAAAATAAGGCCAATAAAATTGGTCCGTTTTTTAAAAAGAGAGCGTGCTATATCATTAGGATAATAATTTAAATCCTTAATGGCTTGCTCTACTTTTTCTCTTGTTTTTGCACTTATATATCCTCGATTATTCAAAACACGTGAAACCGTCGTTGGCGAAACACCTGCCAACTCCGCTACATCTTCTAATTTTACTTTCATAATTACCACCCGAAAAATCATAAATTATTTAATATATCTGTTAACCGTTTTCATACATATTATCATAAACTATTTTTTTTTGCATCTTCCACCTACCCAATATATTCCTTCTGCTCCTATAATTCTAGATTACAAGAACCCTATTTACCCTTATAGTGATAGAAGGATTTGCCATTCATTCCTTTTTATTTGGGTTTCTAATCAAGGAATATTGGCCTTTTACTTCAGAGGTATTTTTTTCCTTCTCTATGTCTATTATGAAATATAGTACATAAAAAAGAAAAATCATTCCCCAACCGTTTTTAGTATGAGGTGAGATATGGAAAATATAAGTAAGAAAAAAGTATCCAGTCATTTGGATGAGAATGTTGGATATCTAAAGGAAGAATTAGGTGTTGGACAAAACTTTGACATGATCCATTTAGATGTCGAATATGCTGGCATCCGAATGGCTATGTTTCTTGTAGACGGATTAGTAAAAGATGATATATTACATTTGCTCATGAAGTTCCTTGCCAAAGTAAAAAAAGAGGAATTAAGAAAAGATGTTTTAAAGAAATTATTGAGTACCTATATACCTTATATAGAAATCAGCACAGTTGATGATTTGAATAAGGTTGTCGATAATGTCCTCTCAGGTCCAACAGCACTCCTTATCGACGGTATTGACGAAGTCCTGCTGATTGATGCTAGAACCTATCCTGTCAGAGGACCACAAGAGCCTGATACAGAGAGAGTTGTCCGCGGTTCCCGAGATGGCTTTGTAGAAACAATTGTGTTTAATACAGCACTGACAAGAAGAAGAATCAGAGATCGGACGCTGCGAATGGAATTTATGCAAGTAGGGCGTCGTTCCAAAACGGATATTGTTATTTGTTATATTGGTGACATTGCAGATCCAGATATGGTCGAGCAATTAAAGAAAGCGATGTCCCATATTGATACTGATGGATTACCGATGGCGGAAAAAACAATTGAGGAATTTATTTCAGGAAACAACTGGAACCCTTTCCCAAAAGTACGTTATACAGAACGGCCTGATACAACGGCCATCCATCTTTTTGAAGGACATGTATGTATTTTTGTAGATGGCTCACCGTCTGCCATGATCACACCTGTTACTTTCTGGCATCATTTGCAGCATGCTGAAGAATATCGGAACAATCCGCTTGTAGGTGCCTATTTACGCTTTGTTCGTTACCTAGGTGTGTTTGCTTCCCTTTTCTTATTACCTTTGTGGTATTTAGTGAGTATAGAACCAAGCCTATTGCCTGGATCTTTATCGTTTTTGGGACCGAATGAATTAGGGCAGGTTCCCTTAATTGTTCAGTTTCTTTTAATAGAAGTTGGACTGGATATGCTGCGTATGGCCGCCATTCATACACCTACATCGCTTGCCACTGCATTAGGGCTTGTGGCTGCCTTAATGATTGGACAAGTCGCAGTAGAGGTGGGGCTGTTTTCAAACGAAGTTATTTTGTATTTCTCTATTGCTGCGATCGGAACTTTTGCAACACCTAGTTATGAGCTTGGTTTAGCAAACAGACTTGTCCGGATTGTGCTGTTAATTTCTACCGCTATCTTTAAAGTTCCTGGATATATCGTTGGCGTAGCTCTGTTTATTATCTTCCTTGCAAACATGAAATCATTTGGAGTTCCCTATCTATGGCCTTTCATTCCATTCAATTACCGTGCAATGAGAGATATTCTTGTTAGAACACCAATTCCTTTAAAGAATCGCCGTCCCCGTATTTTAAATCCCAATGATCCTGATCGATAATTATCGTCCCAGCAATTTCTGCATCTGTAAGGTCTTACAGCCTTAGGTAATCTAAGGCTGTTTTCTATATGCTAAAATGCCTTTATCCGAGGCCCCCTATAAATGGTTAACTACTCCCTTCCCTTCATTCCAAATTCCCTATCTGGTAAGACAAAAAAGAAATGACTTCTAAAAAAACTAAACAGGTACCTAATAATTTTCTTTGCATAGTTTATAAAGAACTTAAAATCCAGACAGTATAAGCGGAAATGCTATGTTAAAAATAGGTTGGTTTGATGATGAAACAGTCAACTTTACAGAAAGAAAATATATGTACGTTAATGTCTAACTATTGATTGATGGCAGAGAATATCATCTTCTACAAGCTTCCTTAACATAGCTGACAAATAAAATAAAAGTATGAGGAGATGATGCTTCTATATGAAAAAAAGAATAAGAAAGAAAACAGTCGCTTTAATCTTAGGATGTATGCTGCTTTTATCTACCATTTTTCTTTCTGCTTGTTCATTACCAAATCCGCCAGGTGAGAATAGCAGCCATGATGAGGTATTCCGTATTGGTTATCAAAAAAATGGACCACTCCTTATTTTGAAGGAGCTAGGTACATTAGAAGATCGTTTAGAACCACTTGGATATAAAGTAGAATGGTATGAATTTCAAGCAGGCCCGGCTTTACTTGAAGCATTAAATGCCGGAAGTATAGATTTTGGTCGGTCAGGTGATTCTCCTCCAATCTTTGCTCAAGCATCTAATTCTGCCTTACAGTATGTTGCGGCAGGAAAATCAAAGTTTGAAGGCTCTGGCATTTTAGTGAAAAATGATTCTTCCATCAAGACATTAGAAGACCTGAAAGGGAAAAAAATCGGTTTTGCCAAGGGAAGTAGTTCCCATTATTTATTAGTAAAAGCATTAGAAAAAGCTGGTTTAAGCTATAGTGACATAGAACCTGCTTACTTATCGCCTGGAGACGCAAGAATTGCTTTTGAAAAAAAGGAAATTGACGCATGGGTTGTGTGGGATCCTTTTACCGCAAATACACAGTTACAAGCTGATGCAACACTATTAGTAAATGGAAAAGGTCTAACTAGTGACCGCGATTTCTTTCTAGCTTCCTCTGACTTTCTTCAAGAAAACGAGGATATTATTAAAGTAGTGATGGAAGAGATACAAAAATCATGTCAGTGGGCAAATGAGCATCCAGAAGATTTAACAAAAATGCTTTCCTCTATTTTGGGTATTGATGAAGCCTCTATGAGAATGGCTGTGGAAAGAAGAGTTTATGGAGTAGAAGAAATAAGTGATTCAATTATAAAAGAACAGCAAGAAATTGCAGATACCTTTTATAATCTCCAACTTATACCAAAGAAAGTAAAGGTGAATGAGAACGTTTATACAATTGATTTAAAGGATGAGGAAAAGTGAAGAAAACATCTCTCTACTTCATAAAAAAAATATTGCCATGGGGCATTCCTATTTTATTGCTTATCGGCTGGCAATGGATTATTAAGGCAGGGATTATTTCATCACGAATACTTCCCGCTCCATCGGATGTCTATCTGGCTGCCATAAATCTCTTTCAAACGGGAGAGTTAACTCATCATGTATGGATTAGTTTATGGAGAGCGTCTATTGGATTTCTGATCGGTGGTACGATTGGATTTGTATTAGGTTTATTAAACGGCTTATTCCGATTTACAGAGCTATTACTTGACACCTCTATTCAAATGTTACGAAATATTCCCCATTTAGCTCTAATACCATTAGTCATTCTTTGGTTTGGGATTGGAGAAGAAGCAAAAGTATTTCTTGTAGCTTTAGGGGTTTTATTCCCCGTCTACCTTAATACCTATCATGGTATTAAATCCGTTGATAAAGGATTAATCGAAATGGGAAAAATGTATGGGCTAAATGGCTTTTCACTTTTCCTAAACGTTATATTTCCAGGCGCTCTTTCTTCCATACTTGTAGGTTTACGATTTTCATTAGGAATTATGTGGATTACTTTAATTGTCGCAGAAACAATATCCTCTACTTCTGGGATTGGTTATATGGCAATGAATGCAAGAGAATTTATGAGGATGGATGTAATTGTATTAAGTATTCTCCTGTATGCATTACTTGGAAAACTTTCCGATGTAATCGCTCGTTTTATGGAAACACGATGGCTTAAATGGCATCCTAGCTACCAAAAACATTCCTAAAGTAAAGGAGGATTGGAAGATGAGTAAAGAAAAAATATATCTAGAAATTAAAAATCTCGAAAAAAGCTACAATGAAACCAAAGTCTTAAAATCTCTAAATCTTAAAATAAATCAAGGCGAATTCCTTGCAATTGTCGGGAAAAGCGGCTGTGGAAAAAGTACATTACTTCGCTTACTGTCAGGGTTAGAAAAACCAACTAAAGGTGAAATACTCATTGACGGAAAACCTTTAAATAGTTTAAATAGGGAAGCATGCATGATGTTCCAAGATGGACGCTTGCTTCCATGGAAATGCGTATTAGATAATGTGAAATTAGGAGTAAAAGGAATTCGCCGAGAGGAAGCTATTCAGGTTTTGCGTGATGTTGGATTAGAAGATAAGAAAGATGAATGGCCAGCAAATCTTTCTGGCGGACAGAAGCAGCGCGTAGCATTAGCTCGGTCTCTTATGCATAAACCAAGGTTGCTGTTACTTGATGAACCCCTTGGAGCATTAGATGCTCTTACCCGTCTTGAAATGCAATCTATGATTGAAAATATTCAAATGACCCACGGATTTACCTCTTTATTAGTAACACATGATGTCGAAGAGGCTGTAGCACTTGCTGATCGAGTCATCGTTCTTCAGGATGGCATTATTGCTCAAGATATACCAATTACTCTAGAAAAGTCACGCCAGCGAAATCATGCTGCTTTTTCCTCTTTAGTAAACGATATATTAAAAAAAATCCTCCATCCAACCGACGAAAAGTCCCATCGAATGATTGAGGAGGAACGAAACTTAGCATTAAAAACGATTCCAAAGCTAAATTAATAAGTGTTATTGGAGGAGACTAACTTTTTTTGTCTGGTCTTCTTCTTTCTTTTTAGCATGGCAACAGAATAAACCTAATACTCCTTTTTAAACAAGATACCCCCATCAACTGACCATCAGTTAAAGCGAACAGTCTCTTGGAAGAAAAACTCCCCATTCCTCTAATAAAAGTCATTCCTTTTCATGGTTCTGCATACACTTGTTATTATAGTGGACATGCATACTAAATGAGGGATGATTTTTTTGAGAAAAAAAAAGCCGGTAACTTATTCACCTTATCGATTTAGAAGAATATGTAGACAATACTCCTTCATTTTGCTTGGAGCGATTATACAAGGATGTGCAATGGGTATATTCCTTTTTCCAAATTCTATCCCTTCTGGAGGAGCTGGCGGTTTAACTGTTCTCTTTCATTATTTTTTCAACATTCCCCTAAGTATTATTCTTTGGATAATCAATTCTTCTATGCTCCTTTTTGCCCTCCATTTCTTAGGCGGCAGCAGTGCAGTTGGAACATTATTTGGAATTACGATCACTTCAATAGCCGTTAATCTTTCCCAAGCCTATTTCAGTACACCCTTTTCCAATGTGTGGATAGATATGCTTATGGGATCCTTGGTACTCGGTACGGGAATTGGCATACTTTTAAGGCAAGGTGTATCGAATGGCGGAATCGGAGTTATTGCTTTAATCATCTCCAAATATAGAAATATTAATCCAGGTAGACCATTATTTTGGATAAATGGGGTAATATTTGTTATCACTGCTTATATTATCGATTGGCAAATTGTGATACAAGCCCTCATCTGTCAATGGTTATCCACACAGATTGTTGCCTATCTCTATAATTTAAGAATCCGACTACCTATACCTGGCCCTGCCTTTGCCTGGCGGAAAAAATAAGGATGTCGGGATAATCCCCAACATCCTTATTATCTTCCTTCAATAGGCTCTAAAAAAGGAATAACTTCTTTTGCATCCGCTTCTTTTTTGTCTTTCTTCCCTTTTTCTCCCTGCGATTGTTTTTTATCCTCTACTTTAATTAATAACAAAGCTAGAAGACCAACGAGACAAGTAAATCCAGCTATTGATAAAAACATACCTATCCGAGACCAATCCATCAACCTTCCGAAAATTGGCGGTCCGATTGCAACTCCCAAGAACCGCACAGAACCATATAAGGAGGTAACGAATCCCCTTCTTTCTTGGCCAACAGCACCTGTAATAAAACTATTAATACATGGCAAAATTAAACCAGTTCCAACACTGCTGACTGCAAGGACTGCTATAAAAGGAACAAGACTCTTAAATAAACTTAAGGTCGCATAAGATGCAGTGACAAAAATAAAACCAAGAACGATTAACTTTTTCATTAATTTTTGATTTTTTCCTATTTTACTTCCTGTAATATAGGATGTTGTACACATTATTAATAAGGGAATTGCTAATATTAACCCCTTGATAATTCCATCAATTTTATGCGTATTCTCTAAAGTATCTGATAAATAGAAAAGAATACCGAAGAGAGTAAATAAACAGGTTGCCCCTGCTAAGTATGCCGTAAATAACCATTTTCCTTCATGTTTAAAAACACTTACTAACCCTTTTATATATTTGCTTGGAGATGGAGGCTTTTTACTATGTTCTTTCTCTCTAATGAAAATCCATGACAAGATAATAGAAATTAATACAACCATTGGAAAAGCAAAAAATACGCCATACCAAACAATTAAGGCAATGGCAGAACCAAGTATAGGAGAAAGTACTTTCCCAAATCCATTGGATGCTTCCACAAGTCCCAAAATCCTACTTTCTTTCGCTCCTTTATATAAATCGGCCGTTAATGCCATTGCTATCGGCGCTGTTCCAGCAGCACCTATCCCTTGTAAAGACCGTCCTACTAAAATCCATGTATAAGCATGAGAAAATTTCGCTGCAGCAAATCCAGCTAATATTCCTCCAACTCCATATAAAAACAAAGCAGGAATAATAACAGATTTTCGTGTAAAGCGGTCCGATAAATAACCTAAAATGGGAATAAAAAAAGCGGCAACTACAGAAAAAACTGTTATCGTCATACTAGCTTGAAAAGCAGAAAGATTAATTTCCGTTTGCATTTTTGGCAGTATTGGTATTAACATGGAATTTCCTAGTGTCATAATGAGCGGGATAGAACCAATCGCTACTGCAGTCATTTTTGTATTTTTTTTCTCCACAAACAATACCTCCGTTACTATACATCCGTATTCCATTAAATTTTATGATTTTTAGGGATCTTTAGTTAGATTATCCGTACATGGAAAAGTTATTCCGTCTTACAAAATATGTTTATTTCTAGAATACAAACACTTGACGAGGGAGAAAATACATTAGCTAAGTGTTATAAAACTTGAACAACGGAGGAAAAAAATTGAAATTATTTATCGAATACATCTTGGATGAAATAGAACAAATTGGATTAAAAAAAGGATTTCGCACTTCTCTTTCCTCTAGTAAGAATGAAGAGAATTATCTTAGAGGCACATTACAGTATTTTGATAAAGACTTTTTTATTCACTTTGTCCTATTTTTCAGTTATCCGGAAAAAAAACCAAATTTAACTTATACCTTTTGGATATTAAATCACCATGGAAATGAACAGCTATTAAAAAATGTTAACGGCAAAGAAAGCGAAGAGGATGGGGCTGAGAACAAAAAGAAAAAGATAGATTTAATTAAAGAGCATTGCCTGAGTGAAATAAATGTCAATATTTCTAAAGGCGAGGAAATCCAAAAATTATTTAGGAAAATCGAAAATGTTCTTTCGAAGGAAGTTATTATGTCCTAATGTTTTTTTGCGATATTCTTCCAAAACAAAAGCAAAATAAATTGCCTTTTGACCACCTGACAAGGAGAAAAAAGGCAATTTATATTCATTATTCGCTTTTCACCCCATATATAATCAGCCCAACTCCTAATAAAATCCACATCATTTTAACAAAGGATATTTTATCTGTTAAACCCCATAAGCCAATAAAGGTAGTTGCTATAAGTACAAGAGGACCAACTATTGCTAATGAGCTATTGATTATAAGTGCTTTTTCTATTTCATTTGCCTTCAGCATCAAAAGTGCTGCAGTAATTTCTATGCTTCCTGATAATAATCTTAGGATAACCATTCCGAGAACTGCTTTTTCAATGAACGATAACATATACTCCTCCCACCAATAGCAAAATTTACTACCATTATATGCAGTGGGATGTTTAATAGGACATGTTTTTGAAGCTCGGAATAGAAACTTGATTACGAACGGAATAGTAAAAGCCAACAAATCTATTGTTTAAAAGAACGCTGTCTTTTTTTATCTAGCTCCCTTATACATGAATTACAATAACCTAACTCCCCATCAAATTTATACCACTGTTTACACTTCAGACACTTCTTATGTAAAATTTCATTAATCATCAAATCATATCCGTAATATGTCATGACTTTTTCAATTTTCATTCCATCTCTTCCTTTCTCCTCTATATCCTTTGTTAAAGTATGCAAATTGCTATCAATTCGTGATAGCAATAAGGATTTTTTTGAAAAAGAAAGAGAATAGTACCCTAAAAAACTGCAACCTAAATAAAGATGCAGTCAGAAAATCGACAAACTCCTAATTCAGTAATTAGGAGTTTGTCTTAGTTTATACATATACATTCTTTTAAATAAGAATTGATTTCCGTTGCAGGGGTTCGCTTTCCGTGGGGCTCGCGCTGAGCCGCTTCGACCTAAAGGCCTGCAGGGTCTCAGACTGTCTCGCAGATCCCACAGGAGTCTCACCCCTTCCACTCCAATCAATGCATAATAATTCCATTTGCATTTCCTAAATTCCTTTTGTCAACAAGATGAGGTGCAGTTCTTTAGCATGTATTTTTAGTGCTGCTTATTTGGTAATTTAGCCTCTGGATGTCCTTTACCATGCTTTTTATTTTTTTCCTGTTTCTTTTGATCATCCTTAAGTTTTTCCACGAATTTACCTGTGTCTTCCATTATTAACCCTCCTAAAAGTTGTTCTTGTTATTTTAACCGTTTAGAGGATTTACATTCTTGGAGAGCAAATTAATTCTAATTTAGGGATGATATATTTATCGTGGCCATCGTTCTTCTCTTAAAGGGAAAACAGGGAATGGCTTATGGGGCAATGTCTGATACCAATAAGCAACAGTAGAAACATCATCCTGTCTCTCAAACAATCCACGATGGCTAACACCAATTTGTTGTACTGTTATCTTAATTTCCTCTTCAAAGCGAATAGGATCCATAATATGCCAGCGATAAAATCCACGCATTGGCGGTACATCATCATTATGGTAAGGATTAACAACGGTATTATCCTGTTTCGCATAAAACGGAAAGCCTAAAAAAGGTGTAGAATAAGTTGTTTCATCCATTTTGCCATGCTCATCGTATGTTGCAAAACTCCAAGCACCACCAAAATAATCCTCTGTTCCAGTTCCGCAAATAGTCGGGTAATCCTTGTCTCCATCTAGAAAAACCTTTACCTCCCCTTCTCCCCACCAATATCTTTCTAATGTAGATAATGCCATATACGTACCAACATACTGCCCTTTTCCTTTCACACCATCTAAAATAATATAATCCTGTCCTTTTTCAGTAATACTCTGTCTTCTCCATTGGGCATGAAAATAAGCTATTTCTTTTGGCAAAGTATCATATAAGCAATAGTCTACTTGATAAAAAAAGGCAGGAATTGCTTCTTCGCATTGATTTTCGATCGTAATGCGTGCTTTTTTATGAAAAGGCATAGAAAAATAACTATTCATTCCTCTATTTGGATTAACAGCTATAGGCATGGAATTCACTAAACACCCTTGCCCAAATCCACAGCAAAAGAAATCTCCCAATGGACTTTCAACTGATGGATTCTCTTCATCATCCCAATACATTCTAATAATAATATCTCTTAATACAAACGGATTTTTATCATTTATCTTTGCAGGAACCGTTATCCAAATATGTTCAATTACACCCGGTCCATCTATTTCAGCTAATACTTTTACTTCGCCTGATTTAATGTCTCTTAAGCACGGAGCCCCTTTTCGCGAAGGCCCAAGATTACTTGCTGCCTTCCCTCCACCTCCTTTTTCACCTGTAGGATTTTCCGCATTAATTGCTCTTGTTCTTCCATTATTTAAAATAGGTAAGGTAGATAGTCCATTAAACATCGTATCACTCCAATTTTTTTATTGTTTAACTCCTCCAGCAATAATTCCTTCCATAATGTTCTTTTCAAAAATCATCACAAATAAAATAATAGGTAAAGTAATGAACCAGCCCATAGAACTTATTAAATCCCATGGAACTTCAAAATTACTTGTTCTTGGAATCGTTGTAATCCCCACACTTAATACTTTAATTTTGTAAGAAAAAAATAAAGGGGTAAAAAACTCATTTAAACATTGGATAAAGTTAATAATACTAACAGTAGCTATAGCTGGCTTCATCAGCGGAAAATATACTTTGAATAATACTTGTAAAAAATTTGCTCCATCTACTTGAGCAGCTTCTTCCAAAGACGGAGGAATTTGTTTCACGAAATTATATAGAATTAGAACAGAGAACGGGAGCAAGGAACTCGTATATAAAATGGTTAACCCTAAATAGGTATCGACCAATTGTACCGACTTCATAAAATCGTATAGCGGTCGCGCAGTTATAACTGGTGGGATTAGTGCTGAAAACAGCAGCAATTTATATCCCCAGCTAACCCCTCTTGAATAATCATATCTGGCAAATCCATATGCAGCTGCCGTACCAAATATAATAGAAGCAACTAAAGATAAACCAGTAATCAACAATGTATTAATCGCCATTTCCCCAATTCCCAATTGAATAAATAAATCTTGATAGTTTTGAAAAGTAATGGTCTTAGGAAAGTAATCAATAGGAGTTTGGAATAGAGAACCCTTTGGCGTTATAGATGAAATAAAAATCCAGTAAAGAGGCAGCAAGATAATAATTGCTACAACAAAGGTCAATCCCCATCTAAGAAAAAAATAAAAACTCTTCGTCGACCTTATATTCATTCTTTACATACCTCCTAATAGTCATTTTTCTTGATCCCTAATAAACTTATACTGCTGATAATAATCATCATCAAAAATAAAAGTACTGCTATAGCAGAGGCATAACCAATATTTAAGTTCGTGAAAGCTTCTACTGCAATTCTATATGCTAGTAAACTCGTCGAATCACCAGGTCCTCCAGTAGTCATGGCATAGACAATATCATAGCTAACAATTCGCCACATGGTGAAAAAGATACATAATGTCAACAAATTCTTCATTATTAGGGGAATCGTAATAGAGAAAAATGTTCTAACCACATTTGAACCATCCATTTTAGCCGATTCATAAATCTCTTCTGGGATAAACTGAAGTCCCGCCAAAACGAGAATCGCAAAGAAAGGAACATCTTTCCATAAGTCCACCAAAATGACCGCAATTCTTGTAGATTCTGGGTGAATTAACCAATCGAAGTGAAATGTAGTAAAGATTCTTCGTATTAAATCATTCACTAAACCATAGCTATCATTAAATGCCCATCTTGCTGCTAACCCTGTTACAACCATAGGCATCGCCCATGGTATTAAAACAATTGTTCGTAAAAACTTCCTTCCTTTAAACTTCTGATTTAATAAAACGGCTAAGAATATACCTAAGATTACATGAAAGATCATGGATATGATGGTAAAAATCAATGTGAATTCTAATGAAGTAATAATCTTATCATCTTTAAAAATAGCAAAAAAGTTTTGAAATCCTATAAATGTTGCAACTCCGCCTTTAAACATATTAATTTCAAACATACTATTAATAAAGGTAACTATAATGGGATAAATAATCGTAAATCCTCTAATAATTAATACTGGTAGTATCAAAATCCAAGCAATAACTAACTTGTTTTGAAAGGATTTATTAAGAACAGTCTTCATTTTATAGCCCCTTTCCATAAAGAGGACCAAAATTCTATATAAATTTGATCCTCTTCATTTGTTTCAAGATTGTACTTACTTGGCTAAACGAGCAATTTCCTTTTGAGCTTGTTCTACTGCCTCATCTAAACTTATTTCATCAGAAATAAACTTTTGGAATATCGCTCCAATTCCATTAACAAACTCCATAGCCTGAGGAACTAAAGGTCTACCTCTCAACGTACTATTGCTGATATATTCTTTGACACTCTCTAATCCTTTGGCAGTAAAATTAGGATCATTAATTACATCGAGACGTGCTGGAAGTCTCCCAGACATTTCGCTATATGCTAATTGTCCATCAGGGCTAGCAATATATTGCAGTACTTTTTTTGATGCAGCTTTCTTCTCAGAAGATTTATTTAATACATAATGCCAGGAAGCAATAAAGGCATCGTTTGTCTCAAAAGTTGGCATTGGCTCTATATTTAATTGTTCAGGACTAAATTTCCCAGCTTCTTCAAATGTAGGAATTGCACCTGTATACATAAATAGCATTCCATATTTCCCATCAATAAATTTTTGATTCATAGGGTCATAGATATCAGCAAGCTGGGATATCGGGGTTACCTTTTCTTTGTGTGCTAAATCATACATAAACTGCAATGCTTCTTTTGTTTTTGGATTGGTCCAATCAAAATAATCGCCGCCAAAAAGATTAACAAAAGTACCAATTTCATTAAAAACATAACTTTTTTCCCATGAGCCTCCATAACCATATACACCATCTTTTGTTGCCGCTTTTGCGTATTCAAGAAATTCTTCTTTTGATTTTGGAGCCTCCATGCCTGTTTTTTTCAATAATTCATTATTCACCCAAAATGCTAAGATTTCTAAGTAGCTAGGCACGGAAAAGATGCTCCCATTATAAGTCGGTATATCCTTTATATATTGCTCAGAAAAATTCTTTACGATCTCAGGAGTCATAACCTCTTTCTCTAAGGGCTCTAGATAGTCTGCTCTCGAAAAGGCTGTAATTAATTCATCATTAACATGCATTAAATCAATTGTATTATCACCTGAAGAAAGAATAGTCGTCATTTTGGCTACCATATCATCTGGGTTGGTAGGTGTAACAATAATATTTAACTTTACTCCAGTAGCCTCTTCTATTTTCTTCTGATAAACAGACCATCCTGCCTTTGTTGAATCATTTGTCATTAAAGTAATAGTCTCTCCTTCAGCCTTCCCTTCGCCTCCGGAAGCTTGATCAGCATTAGAACTTGTGTTATTTACTCCGACACAGCCAGTTAGGAAAATTGCTGTTACAATCATTAAGCATAAAACAATACTGTACCACTTTCTTGATTTCTGCATTCCCTTAACCTCCCTTTTTATAAAACGCTTTCACATATTCGAACTCATTATATAAAAGAAAAAAAAACACTTAAATATAAATTCTCATCTAAAAAATATAATATTTGTTGATTGATTATATTTTTTAAATCTATTGCTTTAATAAACTTTTCTAGATAAACTTATGGATAAAAAGTAAGCGGTTTCTGAATGGAGGGGGAGAAATATTGTATGCGTCTATACTTCTATTTAAAGAAACTTTTTCAAAGATACTTTACTAGTTTTCAAAAGAAGATTTTATGGAGTTTTCTTCTTACTTCCATTATCCCATTAATCTCTTTAAGCGTTCTCTCTTATTTTCTGTCTTACAATATTGCAAAAAATAAAATATTTGATTCCATCTCTTATTCAAGTAATCAATTAAATGTGATTCTTTCTAATCGTTTTGAGCAGATGAAAAATGCTTCCAGTTTAATTCAGAATTATTTATACCCGTTAGTAATTCAACCACCACAAAAGTTATCGGACCAATTAGAATCATATAGTACGGTTAGGAATAATATTATTTACTTAAAAGAAGCTTACTTGTTGGATAATATCACCATTTATATAAACCCACAATTTCTTTTCAGTGATGAAGGAATTACCTTCTTTCCTACAAGTGAGTTACATAAACGTGGAATAAACGAGCAGCAACTATCTATTAATACGAACAAGCTAGAATGGATTCTATCTGAGAATATTAATGAGCCCTTTGTGGTAAACCAGTCTTATCAAAAGAAAAGGTATTTAACTTGTTTTATCACCTATCAAAAGAAAGACACAAAAACAATAGATTATGCCATTTTTCTTGATTTAGATGCACAGGAAGTAAATCAATTACTTGATGAAAGTTCTACTGACTCTTCTATTAATAGCTATTTAATTGATCAAAACGGGATTATTTTAGCACATAATAATAGCAAGCTAATCGGCCAGCAAATGAAAAAAAAGATATTTAACAAAATAGCTACGAATGAAGAGCCATTTAAAATCAAGAATAACCAGTATATTTTTAAACGTAACGAAATAACTGGCTGGTATATTGTTACAGAAGTTCCAACAAGCTATATTGTTAAAAATACTATAGTCCTTATAAGTATCTTAATTTCAGCGGTCATACTAGTTATCATCATTAGCATTGTCAGCAGTTTATTCATCTCCAAGGAATTAAGTAAAAAAATAAGAACAATAGCTAAAACGATTAAATCAATCTCTCTTGATAACAATAATCTTATTTCTGTTAAGTTGCCTATAGATAAAGAAAAGGAATTTAAAGATGAATTTGATTCATTAGCAATAACATTTAACAATATGACAGAATCGATAAATACCAATTTTAATGCTATTTTAAATTTCAAAATACAAGAAGAAAAAATGAAATATCAGTTAGAGCAATCTAAAATAAACCCTCACTTTCTATATAACATGCTTGATTCTATTAAAACTTGTCAGACCCTTGGTCGAATAGATGATGCAAATAAAATGATATCCCAATTGGCGCATTTCTACCGGATGATTTTAAAGAAAGGCGATGAACTTATCCTAATAAAGGATGAACTAGAAATTGCTCAAGTTTATCTCCAGTTAGAAAAATTAAACAAAAGCATGGAATTTCATTGGAAGATAGAGAAAGAGGAAGGAATTGAAAATTTTCTTATTCCAAAATTTGTTCTGCAGCCTATTTTGGAAAATTGTATCCACCATGGAATTAATAATGTTAACACACCATTATTCATTCAAATTTCTATTACCTATAAAAATGATGCTATTCAATTTACGATCCAAGATAATGGGCGAGGAATTACGGATGAAAAAATAGAAACACTATGTCAGGTTCTAAACAATAACGCTTTTCGTACAAATCATTTTGGTCTAAGCAATGTAAATTATCGATTATCTTTATATTCATCCGAAAAGCCGACAATACAAATAAGTAGATTACATCCACAGGGTACTCTAGTTTCCTTCACTATCCACCAAATGATATCGGAAGAATTATTTTTTGAAGAATTAGGAGGATAAAATGAAAAAAATTATAATGATTGACGACAACACCGTTTGTTTAGAAGGTATTTATAAAAACATAAAGTGGGAAGACATTGGAGCGACCGTTTGTGGGATATATGCTAGTGGGATAGAAGCACTGAAAGAAATAGAAAAAACCCAGCCAGATTTAGTTATTTCCGATATTCAAATGCCAGAAATAACTGGAATCGAATTGGCAAAATCTATATTAACAAGATTTCCTTTTATAAAAATTATATTTATCAGTTCCTATGATGATTTTGTTTATGCACAGGAAGCAATTAGACTTAATATTTGTGACTATGTCGAAAAGCCAATTGACTATGATTATCTCACTACTGTCATTCAAAAAGTACTACGGAATATTCAACAAGAAACAGAAACGATGGAACAGTTAAAACATAGTCAACCAATATTGAAAGAGAAATTCTTTTTAAACCTTATTAATGCTGGTCCAACTTATGCAGAATACATGCTTCAAAATCAAGCTAGTTACCTAAATTTGCAATTTACAAAGAAGCGATACATTTGTATTTATTTAGAGATAAGTAAACATATAGACTACATGAACAGCCTCGGAGTAGAGCGATATCATCTCTATACTTTTCAACTGATTCATGCTGTAGAAGACTACTTCGCCTCTGAAGATGTCTATACTATAAATCAAGGGGGACGAATCATTTTTATTATTGGTCAAAAGCAATATCCCCATAAATTAAGTACCCATGTTATGAAAGCTTTCGAGACGATAAAGAAACAGTTTGATTTTTTGACGATTACAATAGGAATCGGTCATACGGTACAATCTATCTGGGAAATTTCGAATTCCTATCGAAATGCAAAAAAAGCAACAGAATATAAATTTATTTTTGGAGACAATAATATATATTCGACGGAAGAAATACATCAAGCTGCTTCTCCTCCTCTTTTTCTATCAAGACAGGATGAAGAATTACTAATTAATTTAATCTCCAAAAAAGACAAACAGGGAATTAAAGAATTTCTAGCCTATATAGAAAACAACTGGTCTAGTGTATATTATAATAAAAATGGCATTCTTTCATACATTGCATCCATTCTGTCAAAAATTTTGCGTTTTCTTTACGAAGTTGAAATTAAAGATACGGAAATTGTGGAGAAAATAACGCATACCTTTTCTATCTTGGATACATTTAACACGGTAGAAGAAGTTTGTGAAAATCTAGAAAAAATTTGTCTTCTTACTAGCGAGAAAATTCAACAATCTATTCATTCTAAACATAGCCAGATTGCTGAACAGATCATACAATATATCGAGAATCATTATAATGATTTAACGCTGAACTTAAATACGATCAGTAATCATATTAATATGAGTCCATCCTATGTTGGATCTATTTTTAAGAAAATTAAAAATACCAGTATATCTAAATATATTACATTTCTAAGAATAAATAAGGCAAAAGAACTCTTGTCTTTTACAAGTATACCAATTATGGAGATCAGTGAAAAAGTAGGTTATTCCAATCAATATTATTTTAGTGCATCCTTTAAAAAAGTAACCGGACTAACACCAACTGAATATCGTACTCATTCCACTACCGTTTAAATATAGTTGTACTCTGTTTGATCGCTTCATTCTACTATCAATTTTCTCGATGACACCTATCTAAATATTCATCTTTATTATTCGTCCCATCCAATATATGATTAATATAAATGAATAGGAAAGGGTGTAAATCCATGAAAAAAATTGCTGTTATTGATGGAGGAACTCGTCCCAATGGGAATACAGCTCTCCTGACTGAGAAAGTAATCGAAGGTATTCCGGTAGATACTATTCTGCTTAGAGAGTATACTATCCTTCCTATAATGGACATGCGCCACACTTTAGAAGGATTTCAAGAAAGAGAGGATGACTACAATTCAATAGTAGATCGCATACTTCCTCATGATATATTAATCTTCTCTACTCCTATATATTGGTACAGCATGTCTGGTTTAATGAAAAATTTTATTGATCGCTGGTCTCACTCACTCAGAGATTCAAGCTATCCTGATTTCAAAGCGAAGATGGCGAGAAAAAAAGCTTATGTTCTGTCTGTTGGTGGAGATAATCCCACTATAAAAGGGATACCAATGATCCAGCAATTTCAACATATTTTTGATTTTATGGGGATTGAGTTTGGAGGGTATATTTTAGGAAATGGCAATAAACCTGGCGATATTTTGAAGGATAAAAATGCCATTTTTGCGGCTGCTCAGTTAAAAAAGGAATTATTATAAGAACGAAAGCATCTTTGCTTGCTTTCGTTCTTTCTTTATGTCAAGGTCAAAATCCTGCCACAGTTTCATTCAGTTCCTCTGTAGATACTGCCATTTTCGCTACCGCTTGATTAATCTCCTCTAGTAATTGAATAAGCAATTGTAAATCATTTTCTGTACTTTTGATCATTTTATTATTATCTCTGCTGCTTCCTAAAATGTTATCAAAAACATCTGTTGTCAATTTAATCTCGTGGTTACCTGTATCAACTACTTTGTTAATGGTACTAATTTGCTCAATCACATTAGCGATATGTGCAATAGTACCTTGGACTAGTTCTGTAATACTGGAAGAAGAGTCCTTTGTTTGTTCTGCTAATTTTCTTACTTCATCAGCGACAACCGCAAATCCTTTTCCATGCTCTCCTGCTCGTGCTGCTTCAATCGCTGCATTTAGTGCAAGTAAGTTCGTTTGATCGGCAATCCCTGTAATAACATTGACAATTCCACCGATTTTCTTTGAGTTATCTTCTAACTCATCAATCGTTTTCATTATTCGTTGAATATCTTCCTTCAGCTCTTGCATATTTTTAATTACTTTATCTAGTTGAAGCTTTCCATTTTCTGATCGTTCTTCCATTTCGATAGAACTAGCTAAACTTTTTTTAGCACTTGTAGCAATATGACCAGATTGTTCTACAATTTGCTCAACAGAAGCGCCCGTTTCTTCTGTCATAGCAGCCAAGTTTTCCACAAATCCTCCGACAAAATTCTTAATATCTATTTTCGCTTCTTGTTCTTTTTTAGCAATCATATTTTTTTGGGCATTATGCATGGAATCGATAACTAGTTGATTTTCTAGGTTGAATATTTTGGAAATGGCCATAAATAAAATAGTAGCTTCTTTTTCATTTAACTGTAGTTCTTGGTTGACCTTTATCATAATTTCTGTCATTAACAAGTGATAGACAGAAAGAAACCAGCGAATTTCCACACCTATTTTCACATACATTTGCGCTAACATTGCTCTTCTTTGCACGTATTCCCGATCAATTTTCCCATTAAAAAAAGATAAGAAATATTTCATGCTGTCTTCTGTTGAGATTCCAATCCTGGAAGTATCAATAATTTTAGACATACCTTCATGTGAAAAATGAAATGATTCTGTTCTAATAGCTGGTAGATGCTTTGCCACGATTGGTTGAATGCTTTTTAATAACGCTAAATCCTCTCTTTCTAAACCAATAACATTTAGCTGCATCTCATAATCTGACCCTTTTTCAATATCTATTGATACTTTATTTATTTCTTGGTCAATGAGTTGCTGAATTTTATTTTCTTTCTCTTTGACACCTTTTTTAAAAAGCATGGATTTTCCTCCTACTAAGTCCTTTTCCTTTATATCGGAAAAGAAAATGGATTTTACAGTAAAAAAGAGGGAATTATAAGAAATAAATGGGAAATAAATAATATATTTGTACCATACTCAAGTTGACAAGATTTTAATAATTGCGTAGATTTAAAAGAAGAATTGAAAGAAGTGGTACATATGGGCAAATTAGTTGAAAAAAGGAGCATACAACATGGATATTAAACAGATCACCGTTGCAGGCAGTGGCGTATTAGGAAGTCAAATTGCTTTTCAAGCGGCATATAAAGGATTTCAAGTTGCTGTTTATGATATTAATGATGAAGTACTAGAAAAGTCTAAAAATAGAATGAAACAATTAGAGGCATTTTATCAAAGAGATTTAGATGCAACACCAGAAGAGCTACAAGAAGTATATAACCGCCTATTCTACTCTACCAATTTAGGAAAAGCAACAGAGAAAGCAGATTTAGTCATTGAAGCAATACCAGAAGTAGTCCAAATTAAACGAGACTTTTATCAGGAATTAGCAAAAGTAGCACCGAAGCATACTATTTTTGCAACGAACTCTTCTACCCTTCTGCCAAGCCAATTTGCTGAAGCAACTGGTCGTCCAGAAAAATTTCTAGCACTTCACTTCGCTAATGAAATTTGGAAGAACAACACAGCAGAAATTATGAAGCATCAAACAACCGAGGAACAAGTATTTCAGACAGTGATTGCTTTTGCTAAAAGTATCGGAATGGTGGCTTTACCGATTCAAAAGGAACAACCAGGTTACGTATTAAACTCTTTATTGGTTCCTCTATTAGAATCAGCAGAAATGTTACTTGTGAACGAAGTCGCAGAAATTGAAACGATCGATAAAGCATGGATGATTGGTACAGGAGCGCCGCTTGGACCATTTGCAATGCTAGATGTAATTGGTATTACTACTGCTTACAATATCGTAAAGGGCAAAGCGGAAGCTACTGGTAACCCTGCTTATATAAAGCTTTCACACTTATTAAAAACAAACTATATTGATCATGGTAAATTAGGCAGAAGTACAGGAGAAGGATTCTACAAATACCCGAACCCTAGCTTCATTCAGCCAGATTTCTTAAAAAATTAACATTAAAAACAGTAGAGGAGAATAGATAGATTCTCCTCTACTGTTTTGCTTTTACCTTCGCTACCCCTAAAGCATAATGGCTAAATAATACATTCTCTATCATCTCCCCTTGCGACTCTTCGCAATCAACAATAACAATTATTTCAGATTGGAATCCCTTCAGTAATCTTCTCTTCTTTTTTACTATAATTTCTGTAAAAAGACGAATAACAAATCCTAGTAAAAAGCCAGCTGCCGCACCAATTAGTCCCCAGTATATCGGCCCCCATGCAAGCTTAAATCCTATACTTGCAAACACAACAGATAATGCCGTTGCTAATGCAACACCTATATCAATAAGAGAAGTTCCGTCTGATCGATGCAAGTCATCAAAAATCTTTCGTTGCTCGGTTCTATTATCAAGTGGAACAACAAATATATTTTCTTTTTTTATCCCCTTTTTTTCTAATGTGCTGAGTGCCATTTCTATAAAAACTGAGTGTTCAAATGTCGAAAATAATTGCATCTTTAATTCACCTTTTGCCCTTTTAATACTTGAAAAGACGAAGATTGATATTTCTCCCTAAAATAGAAACGTTGTTCTTTATCATATAGCTTATTGTTTTCTACCGTATTTATATAAGAATCAAATATTGCAAACCCATAAATAGATGGAAAAAACAAAAGCCACTCTGGATTAATCACATCCGTCGCTTGTTTAATCTCTCCCAAAAACAATAGGGACAAAGCTTCTAGTCCATGAGATAAATAAAAAAACACAACGCCCCAAATGATAACAAAGAATGCAGTTATTACTCTATGAATGTATAATTGCCCTAAACCAGGCATAAATAGGGACCAGATGATAGCCATGAGAGGATTTCTTTTATCAAGATAATTGATTTCCATGATACCGATACTAAATGAATTAAAGCGGTGCTCCTCTCTTTCTGCCAACACAAAGATTTTATTCAAATCTACCGTCGTTCGATAACTATCCCAAATAGCGAATATATAAACTGGGATATAAATGAGTAACCACCTTGTATCTAAGATTTCTTTAGCCTTTTCAATCTCTCCCTGAAAGGAATAAATCATCGACAAATTTAAATTGCTGTTTACATTTACTACTACTTCCCAAATAAATAAAACGAATCCTCGCAGATATTTGGATAATAAAAGATGACCAAATCCAGGGAAAGCTGCACTCCACCATGCAATGATATAAGGATTTCGCAGGTGAATTTGTGTAGTACCAAGCGTACTTACATGTGCTCTATATCTTCTTGCTGTATTGTCATTATTATAGTTGTCCATACTCACCTACACCTTTTCCATCTATGGATAATAAAAGAGAAATCATTACTAAAAGTTATTTTTAACAAAATCATGTAATTCCATCCATTTGCCGATTTTTTTAGTAGAATAGAACTAGAAGAAAAATAAACAGATTAGAATTGATAAGAATCTTTGGTTTATTAGGTTTATGTTAAACTGTACATAAATACATAAAGTTTCAAAAGGGGGAAAGTGAGTTGTCTCAAGCAATAATATTTGATATGGATGGTACACTCTTTCAAACAGACAAAATTTTAGAAATATCTTTAGATGATACTTTTCATTACTTGCGCTCGATCCATCAATGGGATGGAGAAACACCTATTGATAAATACCGCGAAATTATGGGTGTTCCATTGCCGATTGTGTGGGAAACATTATTGCCTAATCATTCCCTTAGCTTAAGAGAAAAAATAGATGCTTATTTTCTCGAACGATTAGTGACAAATATAAAAAAAGGCAAAGGGGCCTTATATCCAAATGTCAAAGAAGTTTTCTCCTATTTAAAGGAAAATGATATTTCTATTTATATCGCTAGTAATGGGTTAACAGCATACTTGCAAGCGATCGTTGAATATTATCAATTGGATAAATGGGTGACAGAAACATGCAGTATTCAGGACATTGAATCATTGAATAAGTCTGACCTCGTTTGTAGGATTATTAAGAAGCATGGAATTACTCAAGCAGCTGTTGTGGGAGACCGCTTATCTGATATAAAAGCTGCAAAAGAAAATGACCTTCTATCTGTCGGTTGTAATTTTGATTTTGCTAAAGATGACGAAATGAAGCAAGCAGATATGGTTATTGATGATCTTATCGAATTAACTTCCATCCTAGCAGCGTCACCTGCATTTCAAATAAAAAAAAATACGATTAAATAATAGCTCACTTATACCAAAGACCAAACATAGCCTCGGGAAAAAAGGGAATATGTAGACATAACTTTCATTTAACCCTATATATTTCCATGACCATTACGTTAATGTGAACCCAGTTTTGTTTGCTATTTTGATTGTCGTGAACTTAAATTTTGTGGTGTAAAACTTAAATCAGCTAAAATGACTGATATGTGTAAGTCCTATAGAAATAGCCGATCTCTCTTTCCGGTCTATTTCTTGGACTGCTTATTTTTATCCATTTCATCCTCATTATTAATATGACCTGTTATAACGTCTATTAAATCATCCGAAAATTCACTGATTTTACTCAGTTTCCTATGTTCCTTATTTTTATTTTTAGAATTTGGTTTATAATATTTAATAATCCCTCCAAAAAAAGCACCTATAAAAACAATCTAACTCCAATATGGCATGGATTCTAACCCTCTTGGCAGCAAATAAAACCAATTTATTCCCATTACTAAATAACTTATCAGAATTAACGTAGTTCCAATTATATTTCTGATCATACTTTAATATCTACCTCCATTTTTTATCCTTATGCCTCCTTCATTAAGTGTCTAAATGTCTAAGACCCCTAATTTAAGGGGTCAGTCCAAAAATATCTCTTCTAAAGTTGGTTCCTCAACATTGACTCGGTAAACATTTGTATTACATGCCGTTAGGGCTCTTGTGATTTCAGAAATTCTATTTTCTTCCTCAACTGTGATAGTAAGTGATTCCTCTTTTGTGTGAATTTCCGTACCTTTATCTTTAATCCATTGGTGAAACTTTGATAATTCTGAAACAGGTATTGGACTATGTTTAATATTTACGATAATGTTGGAACGGTAAAATGCTCTGAGTTCATTCATTGTTCCGATTTTTACAATCCTACCTTCTTTCATGATAGCAATTCTGGTACATAATTTCTCGACCTCATCCAAATTATGAGAAGTTAAAAAGATCGTCTTGCCTTCTCCATGCAGTCTTTTTATCAGCTGTTGAATTTGAATTGCTGATTCTGCATCCATCCCTGATGTTGGTTCATCCAAAAATAAGAGCTCTGGATCATGGATAATGGCTTGAGCGACACCAAGTTTCTTTTTCATTCCAAACGAGAACTTTCCTAATTTTTTATTAGCATGATCAGCTAATCCGACTGCTTCTAATACTTCAAGACACTCACTTTTTTGTGCAGTTTCACCAGATAGTGCAGAGAAGAACCGCAAATGCTCCAGTGCTGTAGTGGATTCGTAGAAACTTGAATAATCAGGCAGCACACCAATTTTTCTTTTAACCTCTATGTGATCTATATTTCCTCCTAACAAAGAAAATGAACCTGAAGTAGGTTTCGCAATCCCTGTCAGCATATTGATAAAAGTTGATTTTCCTGCGCCATTTCTACCCAAAAATCCAAATAATTCCCCTTCTTCAATTGTTAAATCAATTCCGTTAACTACTGTTACTCCGTTATACTTCTTTGTCATCTTTACTGCTTTAATAGCTGACATCAGCATTCCCTCCTCTTGAATAATAAATTAGTAAGATAAATTAAGATAGTTGCAACTACAAGAAGAACTAAGAAGCTATATTCATTTAAGTCCAGATAATAAAAAGGTGATACATATTTTAGCCAACTAATTGCTGGATTAGAAGTAAGCACAAACCAACCTCCTAATATTGGTAACAATATCCCTCCAAGAATTCCAAGGAACATTGTTGCTCCTGGCTTATTGATGAGAACGGACATTAAGAGAATGAATGATATCTGCAATGTAAGTAGGCTCATCGTCTGAGCAAAAACTAGAACATCTATTTTTTCTGTTGTTAGAGCAATTATTAAGAATGACAGAAACAGACAAACAAACCAAAACATCCAAATACCCAAAAACTTACCAACTATAATAGAAAATCTAGTTGTTTTAGTTACTAAAAACCGCATGGTTCTTTCACGGATTTCTTTATTTATACTGTCATGAGATAGACTCGCCACAAATAAATGTCCAAAAAACATAACTAAAAACAATAATCCAACTAAATGAGCTTCACCTGCCTCTTGCGCTGTCAGTTCCATTGCCTCAGCTATACCATCAGCAAACTTAGCTGAATAATAGGATGTGACTAAAAATACTAAAATTAATAAAATTGATTTAAACCCTTTAAATAATTGGAGAAATTCTCTTTTCCCTATAGTAAGCATAATATTAAACTCTCTCTTTCATCCTAAATTTTATCCTGATTCTCTTAAAGGCTGCTTAATCACTAACTTTTTTCTCTCGAAAATGGAAGAGAATTTGACCAATTAATCCAATCATCAGGATTATTGCTAAGCTAGAATAATTCTGAGCTGCAAACTCATTTCCAATATGTCTTGAAAGCATAATTACGGCCGCTACGGTTGCTATAGCACTAAATACTTTTTTCATTTTACACCTCATTTCCTTAATCTATAAGAATTATACCTATCGTACCTTAACCCTTTAAAATCAGAACCTTAATTCTTCCTTAATTTCTAATAATGAGGATAAAAAATGATATGATATCTTTATATTTGGACATTAGGGAGACGAATTATATGAAAAAGATAAGATTGTTAATAGTGGATGATGAACAGGCTATCCACCAGATGTTAAAGATTATTTTGCAGAAGGAAGGATTTGAGCGAATTGATACTGCCGAAACAGCGGAGGAAGCATTACAACTATGTGCAGTTAACGATTACGGCTTAATTTTTCTAGATGTCATGCTTCCAGATCGAAGTGGTTTTGATATTTGTCCTTTCATTAGAGAAAAGACAAATGCCACCATCTTCTTCTTAACAGCGCGGTCCACTGACCTTGATAAACTTTCAGGGTTTGCATTAGGTGCTGATGATTATATCACCAAACCCTTTAATCCATTGGAAGTAGTAGCGAGAGTGAAAGCTCATCTGAGAAGATATACAGCTAATACAGTAAAGGAATCAACTACATATCAATATGGTGACTTATTTGTAAATAGTTCATCTGGAGAAGTCATGGTAAGAGGAGTTAAAGTTTCCATGCCTGCACAGGTGTATCAGTTACTACTATATTTCTGCAAGCATCCTAATCAACTTTTCAGTAAAGCTCAACTTTATGAAAATGTGTGGGGCGAGAATTTTCTTGGAGAGGATAACACGATTATGGTTCATATACGCAAACTTAGAGAAAAAATTGAAGTAGATCCCAGCCAGCCGCAGTATATCGTGACAGTGAGAGGGCTCGGCTATAAATTATCTGTAGAAGGTTACAAATAAAATGAATATGACCAAACGATTCATCCTGCAATTCTTTTTTCAGCTTTTGTTTGTTTTTTTTCTCGTATCCATTATTTTTTTATTATTTTGGGCAATTATTGGTTTCACTGTCATGAAAAACGAACTATACTCTGACTTGACTCAGGCTGACTCATCTAATATGGAAGACTGGATATCAGTTAAAAATAGTCATATTTCTATATCCAATGATTTAAAGGATTTAGTCAGGAAACAGAATGGTTGGCTTGCTATCTTGGCGGAGGACGGAAATCCCATAAAAACATATAATCTGCCAAAGGGTACCTCATTCTCAAAAATCGACTTTGCCCTGCTACTTTCGGAAAGTGAAGATGATTCATACCATTACTATATGTGGTCAATTCAACAAGATACTGCTGAGCCCCTCATTGTCCTTTATGGAAAAGAAGTTGGCAGCAAGTCCATTTTAAATACTATTAAAGTTGCAGTAAACTGGCAGAAAAACCAACTAAATATTACCGATACTCAAGGAAAAACAATTACCAATAAACATGGTTGGGTTCAGCTGGTTAGTAAAGATGGTGTAGTTCAGGACAGTTATGAAGCAGACAATCAAAAGGATAGGTACTCTTTCCAAGAACTATTTCAGCTTACTAAGAACGAACAAAAGGATGTATCCACCTACTATAATAGAGAGACAGGTCAGGTTCTTCTAACAGGTACAGACCAAACAAACAGCTTGCAATCCGATACAGAAATAATGCAAGATACTGGGAACAAAATTCTTTTCCTATTTTTGCTTGCTCTTTTATTGTTAATTATGCTTAATATTTGGTTTGGTTATAAATTCGGTGCTCCACTTGTTACCATCATGAAATGGATTGGAGATTTGGGGAAGGAAAATTATGAAGAAGGGCATAACAAGCACTCTATGATGCTTACGAAAAAAGGAAAGCTACAACGGAAATATAAAATATATAAGGAATTGATTACCACACTTATCCAATTGACAACATCGCTGGAACAAAATAAACAATTAAGAAGAAAGGCTAACAAAGCTCGAGATGAGTGGATTAGCGGACTATCCCATGATTTAAAAACGCCGCTTGCCTCTATAGGAGGATATGCTGAGATGCTACAATCAGATCAATATTCATGGACTGAAGAAGAAGTTCGGACTTTTTCTAGCACAATCAAGGAAAAGGCGCACTACATGAAACAGCTTCTGGAAGATTTGACCTTAACGTATCAGCTTAGAAGTGAGGGCTTTCCTATCGCCAAGGAAAAAGTGGAAATAAATGAACAAATCAGACGAACTGTCATCCACTATGTGAACGGGCCTGCAGGACAGCAATATGAATTTGTATTTCAGCCTTCCCCTAAGGAACTGATTGCAGCAGTAGATCCAAAGTGGTTCCAACGCATTATGGAAAACTTAATTGAAAATGCAATTAAGTATAATCCACCAAAAACGACTGTCACAATAACGATCGGAAAGCTTGACCATCATTTGCTGGTAATTACGATTAAAGATAATGGTGTGGGCATGGATAATGAAACACTAAACAGATTGTTCGAACGCTATTACAGAGGAACAAATACAAGCAGCTCAATGAACGGAACAGGACTCGGTATGACGATAACAAAAAAGCTAATTGAACTCCATGGCGGTTCCATTAAAGTAAGAACTGAGCTTGAGAAGGGAACAACCATCAGAATACTCCTTCCGTTACTTGATGATTAAATTTATCTTTATTGTAAAAAAAAGATAAATTCTCAAGAATTTTCCCAGCATGTATAATGTCTCATGAACTGGTGAGTCTAATAGTTTCTGCTCCTGGTTTTGGGAGCAGAGCTTGAAGTTTAAACAAGCTATAAACAGTAATAGCAAAAAGGCAACTACTATAACATGGGCCATTCTCTTATATTCTTTTAACTGTATTTGATCGATAAAAAAACAATTGCATCCGATTGATTATGCTTTACTCGCTAGTTTTATTTATTAAAAACAAAGGCTCTGTTAAATTTTAATGTACAAATATGGATAGTAAGTAGGGGAACCTTTTTTTGGATCCCCGCTCTTTTTCATTTAGGGCTTAACAATTGAATGTTTCTGTACTTTTAACATAACCATAAATACAAATTATGCTATCTTCTTTAACAAACGGAATATTTAGCTTTTGTAATAATTCTATGAATTCATCAGTTATATCAAATCTTTCAGGTTCAATAAGTCTACCTCTACTTTTTACATACCTTGGTCTGATTCGCAACCATTCTATGGAATAGAACGGACGCAGCCCCTGTTCCCAATCACCCCAATACCATACATCTTCTATAAAAGTTTCTGGGTAAGGAGCATCTTCTAATACATACTTAACTTGATAAGGTGGGGTGAACGGCAATGTATCAATTACAAATTTCTGCAACTGCTCCCATTTCGTGTTGTTCATAACTGAAGCTAATTGTTTTTTATTTACAACTGCAACAACCTTTTGCTTTTCGTCCATATTCTCCCTCCTAAAATCTAAGCTTTAAACTTTGATAGGCGTAAACTATCATAAGTGTCGGTCATCTCAAATACAAATGATGTTAACAGAAATTCTTTAATATTGTGTTTTATGCTTTCTTACTACGGTTATCTACAAACAAAAACCACGCGAGATAGTTGTCGAGATACTTTGTATCTACACATTTAAAACGGTCTATCCATCGTTTGATTTAATTCGATAATGTTTTAATCCTTTTTCCTTTCCATAGGTTTTATAGGCTCTCCAAGCATCTTGTAACGAGTAGATTATCAGTTGTCAGTTTAGAGCCAATATACTCTCCACTATGATTTTAACGACATTCCCCATACAAGCTACTTTTGAGACAGTTGCTTTGATACGGTCTCTTGCAATAAGAACACAAACTTGTTCGTGGCTTATGCCTCAAAGGTTGGATTTCCCGCCACGTTTACGAGGTTTGCGTTCCGAAATCCTACGTTGACCTTTTTGAGAGTACTGGAAATGGTTCTCGTTAACTTCAACGATACCTTCAATATTAAGCTCCAACTCCTCCGCTTATTTTATCATAATTATCTAAAGTGATTTTAAAAGTTCTATGCAAGAATATGACATGTTTACGAATCAGAAATATCTTGCCTATCTACACAGGAATTTAATCAAACTTTTTTATAAATGAGCAGACCTTATTAAAAGACGACATTTATGTATCTTTCCGGCTATCTGCTTCAATTTTTAATAATCTCGGCAATATTCATAAATTTGCTAGTACGAAATCCCCATAAATCGACATTTCCAATAAATTTGTAGTTCTGCTCTATTAATAAGGTTTCTAAGCTCTCTTTTCGCTCTTTAACTGGAAGTTTATATTCATCTATCAAATGTGCTTCTTCTCCTACTATTTCATAATAACTAAATAAAATGGTGTAACCCATTAAAACGATCTCCTCTCTACTACCTATCCAAATGTCTACTTAATGATTATCCGGTTTCTTCTTTATGTTTCTTAGTATACCGTGGTAAAGTAAACTGAATATAAACTTCTCTAAATTAATTTTCAGTTTACATTTTTATAATAAAATAGGTATAACTTAAATGAATGGAGGTATTAGATGTTTAAAATACTCGTGGTAGAAGATGATACAAATACTAGAAAATTAATGTGTGCTGTCTTAAAGCACCATGGATTTCAGACTTATGCAGCTAAAGATGGGATCGAAGCTCTTCAGATAATGGAAAAAGAGCATGTTGATTTAGCTGTACTCGATTTAATGATGCCCAAAATGAACGGGTACGAATTAACACAGCATTTGCGGCAGACGTGGGAGAACCTCCCTATTTTAATGGTTACCGCCAAGCAGGAGGCAGCAGATAAACGAAAAGGATTTCTTGTTGGTACGGATGATTATATGACCAAACCAGTAGATGAAGAAGAAATGATTTTACGTATTAAGGCTCTGCTGCGGAGAGCGAAGATTGTAAATGAGCATCGTTTAACAATCGGGAAAACTGTACTCGACTATGATGCCCTTACCGTTTCTCGTGAGAATCATGTTATTACCTTACCACCTAAAGAGTTTTTCTTATTGTTTAAACTATTATCATATCCAAATATGATTTTCACTCGAATTCAGCTTATGGATGAAATCTGGGGAATGGAATCTGAAACGGATGATCGTACACTCAATGTCCACATTAACCGATTAAGAGACAAGCTTCGTGATTTTCCAGAGTTTGAAATTTTAACAGTCAGAGGACTTGGTTATAAGGCAGTGAAAAAAGGATGAGAGAATTTTTCACAAAACGTTTAAGCCTTGCCATTACACTAGTCATGTTTGTTTTTGGCGTCATGATGGCAACAGTCCTAGTTGTTGCTGTTATAACTTTTGCTTTACAGCATTTAGGGATTATTTCAGACAATAGTCAGCTTCCCGTATTCCCGCTCATTGCCTTTTTAGGTTTTTGCATTTTACTTGGGACTTCCCTAACAGCCTTTCTCAGTAAGAAAGCATTAAATCCTATTCGGACGGTAATTGATGCAACCCATAAAGTAGCCAGCGGGGATTTCTCTGTACAAGTTAACATAAAGGGAATAGGCGAATTAGAAGAATTATCTCATAGCTTTAATAAAATGACCCAAGAGCTTTCTGGAATTGAAACATTACGAAGTGATTTTGTTAATAATTTTTCTCATGAATTCAAAACACCTATTGTTTCATTACGCGGTTTCGCAAAATTACTAAAAGAAAATAACTTAACGGAAGAGGAAAGACAAGAATATCTTGATATAATCATTACCGAGTCTGAGCGCTTAGCTGCACTCTCTACAAATGTACTCATCCTATCAAAGTATGAAAATCTCGAGATTATTACCGAAAAAACTCCATTTCGATTAGATGAGCAAATTCGAAAAACGATTGTATTGATGGAACCAAAATGGTCCGCAAAAGATATAGTCATAGATGTCGAGCTTGATGAAGTTACTTATCACGGAAATGAAGATTTAACTCAGCAAATTTGGCTAAATCTTTTAGATAACGCTATTAAGTTTTCCGAAATAGGCGGAAACATAACAATACATCTCACTAAGTTCAAAGAAGAAGTTTGTTTTTCGATTCAAGATAATGGTCCTGGAATGGATGACCAAACAAAAAAACGTCTTTTTGATAAATTTTATCAAGGCGATACCTCTCATTCCCAATCGGGAAATGGTTTAGGATTAGCACTGGTAAAGAGAATCGTCGAACTATGTAACGGGAAAATTTATGTGGAGAGTGAAAAAGGAAAAGGGAGTATTTTTATGGTGAGGCTCTAAGCTTGTTTGAAGATGGCAAAAAGATAACCAATTAGACAGTAGCTAATCCGTTATCTTTTTGCCATTTTTTCTACCTGACATCGTATTTGATAAAATTTACTAATTAATGGATGATTCAGTGTCTTTCTATCTATATTACTTAATCTCCTTTTTCCAATCCTCCTATCAACCATAGCAAAAGCTCTAATAAATTCATTCTCAGAATGTAAAGCATGATCTATAGAAAGAGAGCAATAATCAAGAAAGGATTGATAGACATACCCACTATCCATTATATTTGCAGTTAAGAGACTTTGTTCTGCCTCTTCAGAAGCTCTTACCAATTCTTGTCGCTCCTCTGATTCATACATTTTCCACCAATCCGCCTCATACGGAATTGGCTTTAATCGTTCTTATCAAAAGTTATCCAAATCCTTCTTGGGCTATCATGGAATTTTCGATAAGCAGTAATATGAATTTGCATTCTATCTTTTAATTTTTCACTAATAAAACCTTCCATTTTGGTCTTTAACTTACTCCATTGCATCTGCTATTCCTCTCTTCTAAAACAAACTTCATAACCTTATTATATCTTTTTATAGAAGTTGCTAAAAAAAGAGGCACATTTAATATGAGTATGTGCCTCTTTTATCCTCCTATAACCTATCTTATCCCCAAATCTCTTTCGCTACATCTACAATATATTTTAATTTATTCCATTGTTCTTCTTCTGATAAGATGTTTCCGTGATGGGTTGAAGCAAATCCACATTGCGGGCTGATACAAAGCTGTTCAAGGGCAACGTATTTAGAAGCTTCTTCTACACGTGCTTTGATTGCTTCTTTATCTTCTAATTCACCAGTTTTTGATGTGAATACACCTAAAACTACTTGTGGACCTCCATTTGGTACAAATTCAAGTGGCCTGAATCCACCGGAACGCTCATCATCATACTCCAAGAAGAAACCATCTACTTTTTCTTTTGCAAAGAAGCTAGGAGCGATTTTATCATATGGACCTTCAAACGCCCAAGTAGATTGATAGTTTCCACGGCAAAGATGTGTTGTTACGATTAAATCTTCTGGCTTTCCTTCTAGAACACCATTCACCACACGTAAAGCTAGGTCAATTAATTCTTGTCTTTCTAACTCACTTTTTGCAAATGGCAGCTTTGGAGCACAAAGTCCTGCAATATATACATCATCAAATTGTAGATAACGGCAGCCTGCCTCATAGAATGCTTGAACAGCATCACGATAAGCTTGGATAATATCATTTGCATAATCTTCAATATCCGGATAGATTTCTTCATTACGGATACCCGCATTGAAAAATTGGTTTGGACTTGGAATGGTCATTTTTGCAACGGCACGATCGCCCACAATCTCATAGAATTCTTTAAAATCTTTTAAATGAGGATGATCAGGATTAAAAGATACTTTTCCTGTTACTCGCACATCGTAAGCTTCCGTTTCAACCCCATTAAATTTATAACCATGGTCTGGTACATAGCCTTCTACTCCTGTTAAATGCTCCATGAAATCAGTATGCCAAAATCTGCGGCGGAACTCTCCATCCGTAACGGCTTGAAGACCAACCTCAATCTGCTTGTCCACAATACGTTTAATTTCTTCTGTTTCTACTGCACGTAGTTCTTCTGCTGAAATAACTCCATCTGCAAACTTCTTTCTAGCATCATGAATAGATTGAGGACGCAGTAAACTTCCTACGTGATCTGCTCTAAATGGTGCTTTAATAATCGTTTTTGTCATTTGAATCCCTACCTCCGTAAAATTTCTTCTCTCTCTTTAATATTAGATTTTTCAGAAATATGTATATATTTTTATGTATAGAAAAATCTAACTTGTGGCTTTCACACCGCTAGAATCCATAACTTGTTTAAATGTAACATGAAAACAAGCCGATGGAAACACGAAAAATTTAAACTCTTGTGATTATTTAAACTTTTTTAAGTTATTCTACACTATTTCCAACAAGATTACTAGCCAATAAAAAGGAAAAAAATAGACACAAACTATTATTGGACCGAATAGTTTGTGTCTATTTTCCTCTATATTTTTTACTTTTTAATATTTAAATCATGATGCAATGATTCAGGTGGAATGGGATTGAGAGGAACTTGCCCCTTTGGAACTGGTTCTTTTACATACACAAAATCTCCTGTTCCATCTTGGGCACTACCTGTTGCCCAGAGACCTTCTGAAGAAGCATCTCCTTCTGATAAATTCCAGAATTCATACGCTTCTGGCTGAGATTCTTTTTCTGCTTCCGGAGGGAAGGTTGCTGGAACAACTACACCATTTTTAGCTTCTAATTCCTCGATTGCTGCTAGCCATTGATATTGGTGGTAACGATCACGAGCTAACATTTTTCTAAATGTAGCTCTTACTCCTTCATCAGTTGTCATATGATACAATCTTGCTACCTGTAAGCGTCCTTGGCTTTCTGCATGTAAATTTGAACGCATATCTGCTAAAAGATTTCCACTTGCGACAATATACGATCCATTCCATGGTACCCCATTAGAATTAGTTGGCATGCCACCCAATCCACTTACAAGTAGATGTTGTGGATTAATTCCACCCATAATGGCTGCAACTGCTGGATCTTTCGCTGCTTCAGCCTGATCCTCAGGTGATGCACCATCTAGAAGCTGACTGATTAGAGAGCAAAGCATTTCAACGTGACCAATCTCTTCCGTTCCTATATCCATGAGCATATCCTTATATTTTTCTTCTCCGCGACAATTAAAACCTTGGAAAAGATATTGCATCATTACGGTCATTTCACCGAATTGTCCTCCAAGCACCTCTTGAATTTGACGTGCTAACATTGGATCTGGTCTGTCCACTTTCACTTCAAACTGTAATTCTTTTTGATGACGAAACATGACGCTATCTCCTCCTTGACTTTTCATATTGCTGTTCGATTAAGATGTACCCCGTCTTCAAACTTAATAAACAAAGAAAAAAATTTTAATATAGTAAATACTTCTACACAACACTATCAAAATAATTCCATTTTCCCTTAAGCTTCTATTCGCATAAATTTAGTTGTTTTCAACAAAAATAAGCCCTTCCGCTCAAGTAAAACGCTTACATTTAAGAAAAAAGAACCATTGCGATTCTTCTATGAAGTTTTTACACTATTGTTATATTGAAAAATATATTATTTTCAAGGGGGAAAGTGAATGAGTAATTTGGCCAAAGATGCAAAAAAGCAATCTCCGCCTTACGATTTCGTACAAATTGCCAATAGTTCTAAGTTCAAGCAATTAATGTCCCAAAAGAAAAAATTTCTAATTCCTCTCACCGTCTTCTTTTTACTCTTTTATTTTATGTTACCAATTTTGACTTCTTACACAACTATTTTAAACAAGCCTGCTATCGGATCGATTACATGGACGTGGGTGTATGCATTTGCACAGTTTATCATGACTTGGGTGTTATCCATGATTTATGTTCGAAAAGCAATGAAATTTGATGAATTAGCTGCTGACATTGTGGAAGAAAACCAGATGGAAGGGGCTAACAATAAATGAGTCCAATCGCATTAATGTTGTTTGTCATTATCGTCCTCATCACTCTTATCATTACATATTGGGCAGCTAAAAGAACCAATACAACCAGTGAATTTTATACTGCTGGCGGGGGATTAACAGGCTGGCAAAATGGCTTAGCGATTGCAGGGGACTATTTATCAGCCGCCTCCTTCCTCGGAATAGCAGGTGCCATCGCGTTAACTGGTTTTGATGGATTTTTCTATTCGATTGGATATTTAGTTGCTTATTTAGTCGTTCTTTATATTGTTGCAGAACCACTAAGAAATTTAGGAAAGTATACAATTGCTGATATGATAAATGCCCGCTTTGATCAGAAAAAAGTGCGTGGTGTAGCCGCATTAAGCACGATTACCATTGTAATTTTTTATATGATTGCTCAATTAGTTGGAGCTGGCGCCCTTATCCAGCTATTATTGGGAATCGATTATTGGCTTGCGGTTTTAATTGTTGGCGTCATGATGACTATTTATGTATTATTTGGCGGTATGACTGCTACAAGCTGGGTTCAAATTATAAAAGCTGTCCTTTTAATGCTTGGAACAGTTGTTATCTCCTTTCTTGTTCTTGCAAAATTCAACTTTAATATTCTTACGATGTTCGACGAAATCAAAACACTTACACCATTAGGAGAAAACTATATTAATCCCGGCGTGAAGTATACCAACTCTCTCGATACTATTTCTATGATGGCAGCACTCGTTCTAGGAACTGCTGGTCTGCCGCATATACTAATGCGCTTCTTCACAGTAAAAGATGCGAAAACTGCTAGAAACTCTGTTGTAACAGCAACTTGGGTTATAGGCATTTTCTACATCTTAACCATCTTTTTAGGCTTTGGAGCTGCTGCTTTTGTAGGGGCTAGCGACATTGTGGAAGCAAATGCTGCGGGCAATATGGCAGCACCATTGCTTGCTCACGCTCTTGGCGGTGACTTTTTAATGAGTTTTGTCTCGGCGGTAGCATTTGCGACCATTCTAGCAGTTGTTGCAGGACTTGTATTATCAGGTGCCTCAGCCTTTGCCCATGATATATATGGTCAAATAATCAAAAAAGGAAAGGTTACCGAAAAACAGCAAATGAAAGCAGCTCGTTATGCTTCGGTTGCAGTAGCCTTGCTATCCATTATCCTTGCACTTTTTGCTCAAAAAATGAATGTAGCCTTTCTCGTATCCCTTGCATTCTGTGTAGCAGCCAGTGCTAATTTACCAGTTATCATTTTTACAATCTACTGGAAAAGATTTAATACAGCCGGCGCTATATCAGGCGTAGTAACAGGACTACTTACGGCGTTAGTGTTGGTTGCCATCAGCCCAAGTGTACTTAATCCTGTACCTGGTGCTGCTATTTTAACTGGAACGGCTATATTCCCGTTAACAAATCCTGCTATCATTTCCATTCCTGCAGGTTTTCTCGGTGCAATTATTGGGACCATCCTCTCCAATAAACGAGATGAAAAGAAATACGCCGAGGTTATTGTGAAAGCAAATACGGGTATGAAGTGAAGAAAAAAGACTGACTTTCTATAGCTTAAACGTTAGAGTAGAGTCAGTCTTTTCATTTTCCGGGAAATAAAATGACAAAAAGCGCCAAAAGTCGATTACTTTTCAAAGCAATCAACCCTTCACTGCCCCTCGACTATATCAGCAAACTCCTCTAATGTGGTAGAGTACTTAACATACTTACGCGGTAACAGATAGAGTTCATCCTTTATTCCCTTTGCACTATAGAATTCTGGTGTTGTGGTTAGCCCAAAAGAATAATGCTTCTTGACTTCCTCCATTGTCTTAGAATCAATATTTCCATAAGGATAAGAAAGGGCAATGACTTTCTTTCCTGTAATTGCTTCGATTTTGTCTTTCGAATCTTTTAGCTCATGTTTATAGTCTGTTGTTTTCACCAAATCAGGATGTGTTGCTGTATGGGATTGAATTGATAGAAAACCTGAACTAGCTAATTCTTTCAACTCTTGATTAGATAACCTATTGGCATTTCCGATAAAATCTGCTATAACAAACATCGTTGCTGTTGGGGTAAAATCGTCTGTTTTCATCTTTCGAAAAATTCCCAACACTCTTACATTATTTTTATAACCATCGTCTAACGTAATAAAAATTGGCTTTCTAACTTTATTTATATCCTGCCATTTTTCAAAAGTTAACGGAGTAAAACCATGATCTCGCAAATAAATCATTTGCTTTTCAAAATTTGCTGGAGTCACATATAATTCTTTTGAACCTTGTCCATGGAACTCTTCAATGGAATGGTAAACCAAAATAGGAATCTTTGTTTGTGCAATCACCATAGAAGGTAGAAAGGGAATTAAAAGAATTAACATCATTACCGTTTTTCCCATCATACAAACCTCATTTTAACAAAGTATTATGGAGGAAAGTTATCTCAAAGAGAGATAACTTCCTTTAAATTAATGCATATTATTATTCATATTCATTTGCTGCTGCATCATTGGAGCTCCTTGTGCAGGTGCAAATCCGTTTAAGATATTTTGCATATCTTGAGCAGCTAGCTGAGGAACTTGATAATAATGATGCTTGTTTTGGTATAAAGATACTTCATAAGCCATTTCCAAACAGTTCGGAATAGAAGCTGCAATAACTCGACGTACAACCGGATTAGTTGTTTCAGCTGCTGCCATTGTTTTCATGGAAGCAGAAGCTTTTAATGCACTAAGCATTGCAACTGCAGCTTGCTGATCACTCATTTCCGTCACATTTTGAATTGGCTTTGCAGGAGGCATCTGGGTCATTCCAAAGATGAAATCATTATTTTCTTTCATCATATATGGTTCAGTTCTCTTTGCAGGAGGTTGTCCAGTTTGAAAACACTCTAATGTTAAATTGTAATCTTCTTGAATAAATTGATATTGTCTGTTTTGAATATCTCGTAATTCTGGATCCTGAATATGGTTTCCTAACAATTTATACAAATTCATTGTATTTATTGCTCCAACTAGTACTTCATGAACATCAAACATTTCATGTCCGCCATGATTCATCGCTTGTGGAACTTGACCTGTTTGTAGATTTTGGTGTACTTGCTGTCCGTTTTGCAACAATATAATCTCCCCCTGTAAATGGATTTTAAACAACAGGATTAGTATGGTGAACGTTCTGGAAACTATACGCTTAAAAATTGTTAATAATCGACAATGATAGAACTATTGCTTTGTTAATTTTTACTAGAGACTAAAGGTTTTAAAAACACTAAATCATGGATTTTTTTCTTTCTTTTTATCCATCCTATCACTAGGAGGTGTCAAGATGCCTAGAAATCAAGTTCAAGTAAATGTTGATCCAAATATGGATGGTCCACGTGAAGGGGTAATGGCGGACGCTGATGGAGATCAGTTAGGAATAAGCAGAGATACAGAAGTTGAAACAACAGCATTTCATGTCAAGCAATTAAAAAAAGATCCTGAATTAACAAAATTTAATCAGTCTTTTAAAGATAAATGATAGTAACACGAAAATTAGCAATTGTATGGAGGAAAAAATGAATAGTTATTTGGATACGATGGTCACTAAAGTGAAAGATTCCATTATTCAGGCTGCTGATTCGGTTCGAAAAGGTTTTTTCACCTTAACGGGTGAAACTTCTCTGTCCGTTAATGAACTGGCAAAATATATAAAAGAAAATAAAGAAACAAAAACAGAAAGCAAATATTTATTAGGCAATTATTATTACTTCAGTCACTTACAAGAGAATGGTATTCGTTATTATTTAGAAACAAATGGAGACTTCATCTTACAATTGGATGCGAGTACAAAAGATCATGTATTGATCGCCTACCGTTCTTACAAGGACAAGCTTTCTATAAATACTCCCGTGAAATTTCCAAAGATACAATAACAATGTTTAAAAACAGGAAGGCTTTACGCTTCCTGTTTTTAACTATACTTCTTATTCAACTTTTCCTTCCCAGCTTTGCATACCACCAATGACATTTACTACACGATATCCATTTTTATTTAATATTTGAGCAGCCTGACTACTTCTTCCTCCCGATTGACATACCATAAAATATTCTTTTTGTTTATCTAATTCATGCATTCTAAATTCAATAAGACGCAAAGAAATATTTATCGCTTCAGGAATTTTCCCTGTCGCCACTTCCGCTGGTTCCCGAACATCAATAATCGAGACTTTCTCTCCACTCTGCAATTTGCTATTTAATTCCGTTGTTGTTATTTCTTTCATTTCATTTACCCCTTCCCTCGAAAAACTAATTTTAGATAAATAAATTCACATTGCCATCCTCTGCTTCAGCCAAATAGGCAGCAACACCAGCATAATCAATCCCTTTTAACAGCTCTTCTTCTTTTAATCCAAGTAAATCCATTGTCATCGTACATGCGACAAGATTTACCTTCTGTTCCTGCGCCATTGCTATTAATTGAGGAAGTGTCATTGCCTGATGCTGTTTGATAACATGTTTAATCATCTTAGGACCAAATCCTAAAAAATTCATTTTGGATAGCCCCATTCTATCTGCTCCTTTTGGCATCATTTTTCCAAAGAGCTTTTCTAACAATCCCTTATTTACTTTTATATTTTCTTCTTTTCTTAAAGTATTTAATCCCCAAAAAGTATGAAAGATAGTAACTTCATGATCGTAAGCAGCTGCCCCATTAGCAATTATATAGGCAGCCATCGCTTTATCATAATCACCACTGAATAACACAATCGTCGTTTTCGTTGCCATATTATCTCCTCTCTTAATTACCGTTACCCCTACGGGTATATAATCATCTAAAATTATAAGCTCTACTGGTTCTAGAGCTTTTTATCTTTGTTCATTATCTGCTTTTGACTAACAGATTTACTGCTTCCTTAATCACATCATCCATTTTTTCTCCGTTTTCCTGGGCTTCTACCACACAGTCAACTAAGTTAGTGCTCACAATAACACCCATTGTTCGATCTACTGCTGAACGAACAGCTGATAACTGTGTAATCACTTCCTTACAATCTTTATTCTCTTCCATCATTTTCAGAATTCCTCTTAATTGTCCTTCCATTCGCTTAACTCTATTTTTTAATTGATCATTATATTCCAAGAAAATACCCCTTCCATTTGCTATATTTTCAGTTAGTCACTATTATCCTACATTATACATGATTTATTGATCATTATTATAGCCTGTCAAACTAGCTGAGGCGAATGTATAGCAATTGTAACTAAAGAGAATTCTCTATTTCTTTATTTTTTCTTAATCCAAAATTTAATAGTAGAACCTACTTGTTCCATTTTTAAAATTTGATGTCCTACCTTTTTTGTCCATGCTGGCAAATCACTTAATACCCCTCTATCTGTCGCTTGCAACTCTAGCACTTGCTTACTCTCTAATTGATCCATCCCTTGTTTTAATTTCACAATTGGCATTGGACAAGTTAATCCGGCAACATCTAGTACAGTTTCAATTTGAAAGCCTTCGTCTTCTCTTATTTCTTCATTTGTTTGATTGCTTTCTTCCGTTCTTTCTACCTTTTTTGTATACGCAAAAGCTGAGGAATAGGTTTTCCAGCCACCATCAACGTTTTTAACATTAAATCCGTTATTTTTTAATATTCTACTAGCTAAATATCCTCTTAAACCAACTTGACAGCTTACATAAATCGGTTGATCTTTTGATAACTCATCCATTCTCTCTCTTAGTTCACCTAATGACATATTAAGTGAACCTTCTATATATCCAAACTCTCTCTCTACACTTTCTCTTACATCCAGTAAATATCCACCATCTTGCACAATCTGATCTACCTCATGCCATTGGATTTGCTCTAATTCTCCATCTACAATATTCGACGCCACATATCCTGCCATATTTACAGGATCCTTGGCAGATGAATATGGTGGTGCATATGACAGTTCTAGATTAGTTAGATCTTCTACACTTAAATTACCTTTAATTGCAGTTGCAATGACATCAATCCGTTTATCGACACCTTCTCTTCCAATTGCTTGTGCCCCATATATTTGTCCTGATTCTTTATCAAATATCAATTTAAACGTAATTGGAGAACTTTCAGGATAGTAGCCAGCATGTGAATTAGGGTGAATATGGACTACTTCATAAGGAATTTCCCATTTTTGGAGTGTTTTTTCATTATTCCCTGTAGTAGCTACTGTTAAGTCAAATACTTTGACAATTGAAGTACCTAATGATCCTTCATACTTCTCTTTTTTTCCCATCATATTATTAGCAGCAATTCTCCCTTGGCGATTTGCTGGCCCTGCGAGAGGTATCATTGTTTTCTTTCTATTGATATAGTCACGAACTTCAATAGCATCCCCAACAGCATAAATATCTTGATTAGAAGTTTGTAATAAGTGATTTACAACAATACCACCTTTTTCTCCAATTTCTAGTCCTGCTTGTTTGGCTAACTCATTTTCTGGTCTCACTCCAATAGATAGAATGGTTATATCTGTTTGCACTTCCGTCCCATCTTCCAGTACTATAATATTTCCATTACCTTTAAATTGTTTTACTCCATTACCTAAGATAAGTGTTATCCCGTTTTGCTTAAGATGTGTTTGTACAGGACCTGCCATTTCCACATCAAGTGGACCTAACACTTGATTCCCCTTCTCCACAATCGTTACCTTCATTCCACGGGCAACTAAGTTTTCTGCCATTTCTACACCAATAAATCCGCCCCCTATAATTACAGCACTTTCTGGTGCGTTTTGATCTACAAAGGCTTTTATGCGATCTGTATCTGGTATATTTCTTAGTGTAAATAGTGATTGATGGTTTTCTATACCTATTATAGGGGGAATAATTGGTCTTGCTCCTGGTGAAAGCAACAGCTTATCATAAGTTTCTTCGTATATCTCTTCTGTTTGTAAATTTTTAATCGTGACTTTTTTATTATTCGCATCAATCGATATTGCTTCACTCTGTACTCTAATATCCAATAAAAACCTTTTTGACATTCCTTCCACTGTCTGTACGAGCAACTTACTTCTGTCTTTAATCGTTTCTCCAATATAATAAGGCAGCCCACAATTAGCAAAAGAAATGTGCTCTCCTCTTTCAATCAAGATAATTTCTACTTCTTCACTTATCCTTCTTAATCGTGCAGCAGCTGTTGCGCCACCTGCCACACCACCAATAATAATTACTTTCTTCCTCATAATATAAGATCCTCCTTATATACCTATACGGGTATTTTTTCTGATAAAAATTATACCCCTAGGGGTTTATAAAATATTATAGAGAGCAAACAAACATAAGTAAAGAAAAAAATGCTGGGTATTATAAATGACTCTTGTTTTTCTTATAATTAGTAAATTTTAGTGGTCTAACTATTAGCGCTTTTCTGTAGCAATTCTTCAAATTCTTTTCTACGGAACTTTCATAGGAAATAATACATAATGGCATACCGAAATATTCCTGTATGCCATTGATAATTTTAATTATTCTTATTTTAAATGGTTAATAAACCGCTCCACTTCCTCTTCTTTTGTTGCCCAAGAGGTGACAAGCCGAATCGCAGAATGTTCCTTATCAATTTTCCCCCATATGTTGAAGTGATAATTTTTCTGTAATTCTATAATCTTATCGTTAGAAACAATCGGAAAAACCTGATTAGTCGAAGATTGGGTTAAAAAACGATAACCTTTCTCGGCTAATGCTGTTGTTAGTCTTTCTGCCAGCCTATTAGCGTGTTCAGCCAATTCGAAGAAAAGATTATCCTTAAATAGCTCATAAAATTGGATTCCTAGCACTCTGCCTTTTGCCAGCATTGCTCCTTTTTGCTTAATATGATAACGGAAATCCTCCTTTAAGGAATCTTTCTTTAACACAAGCGCTTCCCCCATCAATGCTCCATTTTTGGTACCGCCAATATAAAAAGCATCCAGAAGTTGAGGTAAATCACTTAACGTAAGATCATTGTCTTTGGCACAAAGTGCTGACCCTAAACGTGCTCCATCCATATAGAAAAGCAATTGATTCTTCTGGCAAAATTCACTTAACTGTTTAAGCTCGCTTTTGGAATAAATCGTTCCAATTTCAGTTGAATTGGATATGTATACGAGTTTTGGCTTTACCATATGTTCATCTGTATGCTCATCAAGTACCTTTTGAATTAGACTTGGTGTTAACTTGCCATTTTCCGTATCAACTGTAAGAACCTTATGACCAGTGGCTTCGATAGCTCCTGTTTCATGAACAAAAATATGTCCAGACTTAGCGGCAATGGCTGCTTCATGTGGTCTTAAAAAGGCAGAAATGGCAATTAAATTAGTTTGCGTTCCGCCAACTAAAAGATGAACATCTACCTCCTCACAATTCAGTTTTTCTTTCAATATTTCAACTGCTTTGTGTGTAAAGGAATCTTGCCCATATCCTATTTCTTGCTGCAAATTGGATTCTAGCAATGCTTGTAAAATTCGTGGATGTGCTCCTTCACTATAATCATTATTAAAACTATACATGGACATAGCCTCCTTTTTAAAAATATTTTCTCACAAAAAGATTCGTCTTGTCACTAAATGTTTTGGCAATTGTCCACTTTATCGCGGTTGTCGAATAACTATATGAAAATGGTTGGCAAGGCTTCACTGAGAACTGTGTGGATTTTCAAGAGGAAGCATTAATAGCCAGCTAGCTACCAAAATTAGAAGTATTATCTCATCACAACAAATAAAGGGATTATCACTTAATTTTAAGTAGTAATCCCTTGCTAAAATATTATTTTGATATAAACATTTTCGTCCAATAGTTACCATTTTGGTAATATCCTACACCGATTTGTGTAAAGTTTTCACTTAGTATGTTTGCTCTATGACCGCTCGAATTCATCCACGCTTGAACTACTGTTTATGCGCTTGTTTGACCTTGGGCAATATTTTCTCCAGCTGCTTTATAACTAATTCCGTATGCTTTCATCATATCAAATGGCGATCCGTATGTTGGACTTGTATAACTAAAGTACTTTTTTTGAGCCATATCCATCGATTTATCTCTAGCAACTCTTGATAATTCCCAGTTTTCCGTTAAAGCAGGAAGTCCATTTTTTGACGTTCTATATTGCAAAGTCGGATTACTTCCCGTTCTACTGTTTTAATGGAATCAATATTGGGGATAGTCAATTTTTGATTTGGATAAATTAAACTAGGATTTGAAATCTGTGGGTTCGCAGCAATAATCTCTGTTAAGCCAATTTGATATTTCACCGCAATTTCCTACATCGAATCTCCATTTTTAACGATATATGTATCAGCAAATACCATCGTAGGGAGTGCTATTAAACAAAAAAAAGTAACCATTGCTATTATTTTCTTCATTTTACCATTCCTTCTGAATAATAAGGTGCGCACAAAATTTCGTTCTTATCCTTTCGTCCATTATTTTTTTGCTTTCTTTCCCTTTTTTAAATACAAAAAGCAGAAGTTAGCTATACTCCTAACTTCTGCTATCTATTTATTTATTCTGCATCTGCTTTTTTTCTGCGAACGATGATAGAAAGACAAACACCTGCTGCTAAAATAACTATCCCAATCAGTAGATATGTGCCATTATTAGTTGCTGTATTTGGCAAGGAATTTTTTGATTTTCCGTTATTATCAGCCTTCTCACCGTTATCTCCTTTGTCTCCCTTATTATCAATGGGATTCTTATCTGCATTAACTGGGGCTTCTTTATCTGGTTTTTCTGGAACTTCAGGATCTGTTGAATCCACTGGATTTTCTGGATCATTGGGCTCTTTGTCGCCATCATCCGGATTTCCGCCTGTCTCTTTTTCATTTTTTATGACAATAGTAGTAAGTGGCTCAAGTGTTATTTTTTCTGCTGTTAAAGTGAAGCCACTTTTCTCTTCAACAGAATCTTTACCTGCTTCATCATTATCCACTACTACTTTAAATTCGGTTAAATCTTCACTTAATGTCAGCTCCCTAGCTTTTGTATCACCATTCATAAATACATAATAGCTGCCTGTATTGTCTGTTGACTCATTTTTATAGGCAATAATAACATCTTCTTCCTGAATCTCTTGTGCATCAATCATGGTTACATTAGAATCGACTAAACTCTTTTCACCTAGTCGAAAAGCATTGCTTGATTTTCTTAATTCAATTAATCCTTTTGTATATTCCACCGTTTCATTATTTATTGGATATGCTTCCTCATTGGTGGCTTTGGACCAATCAAACATATTAATGGCATCAGATGAATCATAGGAATCATGAACAAAGTAACCAAACACATTGCCATTTTCATCTGTAAAAGCATCATATTTTTGTTCTGGAATTCCCTCTCCTAGCCATTGCTTGGTTCTTCCATATTCTTGTCCTGCATGTAAAAATGCCGTGCCTTGTGAAGTCAGAATCAATGAGTTTCCAAGGCGAATGCGTTTATGAATTTCTAGATCATTTTCTGGAATGGCTGGATCTTTTTTCAAAGCTTTCGCAATAATATCGTAGAGCGGCAGATTATCATGTGCTTCAATATATTGCACCATGTCTCCTGGATCATCTGCTGGCGTATTGGATGGCTGTGCTTTTATATTATTAAATATCGTCTGAATATTACGAGCTCCGCCAGTGATAAAGCGCGGCTCTCCTTCTGAACCAAAACCCGATTTTAACTCATTTCTTATTTCATCAGAGAAAACACCGACATCATCGGTTTTATCCATCCAATCTTGGTCTGCACCTTTTCCTGCCAAAGATGGGTCTGCTAAATGACCAGAGAACGTCCTCCACCCTTCTCCAATAAATAATGCATTGGGATTGATGCCTTTCGCTACATCATAAGCTTTTTGAACAGCTTCATAGGTTGCATCCCCCATCATATCCCATCTCATGCCATCGATTTTAAATTCACGAAACCAATATTTCACTGAATCTATCATTAGCTTTTCCGCCATTTTATGATTTGTAGCTAAGTTATTTCCAAATCCTCCCACAAACTTACCATTACTGTCTTGGAAAAAATAATAGTCTGGAACAATATCATTTAATAGACTAGCATTGGACATATGTGTATATACAACATCTAGAACCACTCCCATGCCAGCAGCATGAATCGCATTAATTAGCTCCTTTAATTCTTTAATGCGCAGCTCTGGATCTTTTGGATTTTCAGAATAGGCACCATCTGGTGAGAAATAGTTATGAGGATCATACCCCCAATTATATTCATTTCCTGCTGCCGAATACGCTAATTCCCTTTCTCCCATTCTCGTTTCATCTCCCCAATACCAAGCATTAACTGGCAGGAGCTGGACATGTGTAACACCCAAGGATTTTATATAATCCAGTTTATCAATAAATGCTTTATAAGTTCCAAAGCGACCATTTAAATCAGTCTCAATGGTTGGATCAGAAGTAAAGTCACGAATATGAGCTTCCCATATAATCGCATCTTCTCTTTTTTCATAACCATCGATGTTAACACCACTAAAGTTAGCTGGGTTGGTTTGACTTAAATCAACAATGGCCGCCTTTCCAACTGTATCGCCATCACTGCCAACTTTTCCCTCTGTGTTAACAGTAAATGCTGCCATTGATTTAGCATAAGGATCTAAAACTTTAGATACTTTTCCATCATTGGTTACTTCATATTGATAATAATATCCTCTTGTGTCGTTGATGCCGAGCTCACTCGCTTTCGCTTCAATCCTCCATACCCCTTGATCCCCTTGTACTAAATCTAAACTGCCGATTTTCCTTGCTGCATCATTTTTATCATAAAAAACAGCGGTTACCTTTGAGGCTTTCGGTGCCCATAATTTTAATGTTGCATCTTTATTATGATAAGTGGCCCCTAAATCATTGCCCTCATAAAAGTAATTTTCATCTAACATTTTCCACCCAGATTTAGCTGTAACAGATCTTCCTTGATAAGAGATTATAAAAGGCCCCTTTTCCGCATCATAAATACCTGTTATTTCCACTGTGGTTTCATTAATAATTTTCACTGCACGAAAATCTATTACTTCTTTGTCCTTATCTACAATAGATAATGCTTGCGCTATTTCCTCTTCCACAAGTCCTTTTGTACTGGAAAAAGTTAATTGGATGGTTGTGTCAGACAATAGTTCCCCTGATACTAAATCAGTTGGGGATTCCCAGTATGGTGAAATATACACTTGATCATCTTCATTTTTAATCCACAAATGATCGTATTCTTCCAATAATGCAAATCCTTTGTCTCCAGCTATCTTTTCACCATTTTCACGGTTTACAATAAGAAAGCCAATTTTTTTAGCATTCTCTTTCACTTTTATATCAACATAAGCACCATAGCGATCATTCTTTTCTAACGCTACGGCATCAGTTGGCCAATTAACAGTAGGTGATTCTACATCTTCCCATAACCACACCCCTAACTTATCATAGTTTTGGTCATCTCTTTGATAATGAATTCTAACTGTATTGTCAGCCAGCTCTACCGGCTCAAATAGATGAACACTATCTGAACCTTCTTTAATCCATATTTCATTTAATGATGGATTGTTTATCGTAACTGACTTATCTCCACTCTCTTTCTCTCCATTGGTTCTGTTTACAACAAGAAAGCTTACCTTTCTAGCATCTTCTTTCAAAGGGATATCAATATATGTACCATACTCATCTTGATTCTCTTCTTCAAACGCTGCAGCACCTTGTGGCCAATTGGCAGTTGGCGATTCTACATCTTCCCACAGCCATAACCCTAGATCCTGATACTTGTTCTCCTCATTTTGATAATGAATTCTTAATGTGTTTTCAGGTATGTCTTTTCCACTTGTGTTCTCTGCTTTTACGTTCATTTGATTGAATGAGAAGCCTCGTGTCGTGAACACAAGAACAAATATCGTTAGAATAATGAGTAATTTCCTTAACCAGTGATTCATTCCTGTTCCTCCTGTTTTAAATGTTTTAAGCAACTTAAGTCTTTTGCTAAACCTAACTAGTTGTAAAAAAATAAGCGTTTACTTCTTTTAGTGATGTAAAAGTAAACGCTTTCTTTATATGTGAGATTATAAATATAGTAGATTATGAGTGTCAATATTTCTTTTGATTGTTCACGGTAACAGAATTCCAAGCAAGATAGTTACAGGCATCCAGCTTTATAAAATAGACAAAAAATTAATGAAGCTTTTTGGTTTTCATTTTTATGAGGATTGGACGCGTTTGGCTGATATTTTCCTAGTTTGGCTGATTCCCCTGCTGTTTTGGCTGATATTTTCTTACTTTGGCTGATTTCCTTGCTGTTTTGGCTGATATTCTCTTACTTTGGCTGATTCCCTTGCTGTTTTGGCTGATATTTTCTTACTTTGGCTGATTTCCTTGCTGTTTTGGCTGATATTTTCTTACTTTGGCTGATTCCCTTGCTGCTTTGGCTGATTTCCTTGCTGTTTTGGCTGATATTCTCTTACTTTGGCTGATTCCCTTGCTGTTTTGGCTGATATTTTCCTGCTTTGGCTGATTCCCCTGCTGTTTTGCCTGATATTTTCCTACTTTGGCTGATATTTTCCTACTTTGGCTGATTCCCCTGCTGTTTTGGCTGATATTTTCCTAGTTTGGCTGATTCCCTTGCTGTTTTGGCTGATATTTTCCTACTTTGGCTGATTCCCCTGCTGTTTTGGCTGATATTTTCCTACTTTGGCTGATTCCCTTGCTGCTTTGGCTGATATTTTCTTACTTTGGCTGATTCCCTTGCTGTTTTGGCTGATATTTTCTTACTTTGGCTGATTTCCTTGCTGCTTTGGCTGATATTTTCCTACTTTGGCTGATTCCCTTGCTGCTTTGGCTGATATTTTCCTACTTCGGCTGATTCCCTTGCTGCTTTGGCTGATATTTTCTTACTTTGGCTGATTCCCCTGCTGTTTTGGCTGATATTTTCCTACTTTGGCTGATTCCCCTGCTGTTTTGGCTGATATTTTCCTACTTTGGCTGATTCCCCCCCTATTTACTGATATCTATCATTCTAATTAGTTAGTTTTCACTTATAAATACAAAATAAAGATTCTTTCATTGCTGTTTACCATATAAATGGGTAACTCGGTCAGTAATAAATACTACCGGTTACCCAAATAAAGATTTTCCACATATTAGTATCTATTCAACTGCCACATAACCAGTTTCCGAAACAATCTGTTGGCCTTGCTCTGACACCATCCATTTTAAAAATCCATCTATTTGGGGAGAGCTATTATCCTCCAGCGTTATAGCATAAAATTCATTAATGAATGGGTAACTTCCATCTTTAATTGTTTCTACTGTAGGAGGTATTCCATCAACAGCAATATTTCTTATTTTTCCATTACGCACCATATCTTCTGAAAAATGCCGGAAAGAGAATCCAATTGCATTACTTTTATTCTGATAGTCTGCAGTTTCACTTATTATGCCTTCCATTGCATCGACAATATCCTTTGTGGGAGGGTCCATTAACGGTTTTCCATCCATGACCCTTAGCAAGGCAGATTGACTGCCACTTTCTTCTGGTCTTTGAAATGCTCTAATTTTTTCATGTTTTCCACCGACTTCCTTCCAGTTTCTTATTTTCCCAGAATAAATATCCTGTATTTGTTCTATGCTGAGTGTTTCCACTGGATTTTTTGCATGAACAAAAAAGATAAATGCCTCTCTCCCAATTGGCGTCAGCTTTAATTTCACCCCCTGGCTCTCAGCCATTTTATATTGTTTCTCTGAAGGCTTTGGCATAAATATGATGTCTGCCTCACGATTTAATAAGCGTTTATATGCCTCACTTGTTTGACTTGAAACTACCTCACTTTCCTCTAACGGATACTTCTTTTGTGGATACACTGCTTGAACAAATCCTGCATATACAGGATAAAGAGCGGTAGAGCCATCTAACCGCGGAAGATTTTTTTCAATTTTAAATGGTGATTCTTCTTTCAGCGAAACTGCTTTTGTTCCCTCTAAAAATGGCATATATTCTGTTAAATCCGTATCTTGACTACTAACAACCTCTAAATTTTTATCGTAATGTTCATAAATTATATAACCCGCTATCCCGCAGATACTAATAGCTAAAATCATTAATCTTGCCTTTTTGACCGCTTTTTTCTTCCACCATTCAAAAATTAATAGATAAACAGTTATTATATAAAGTACAGTAATAATCGGTAAAAACCATAGATAAAATGTACTCGCTGTGAATAAAGTGGTTAACATTGTTGCAAAAAAACCGATAAATCCAATAAATACCGTCATTATAATTGCTTGAAATACTTTCATTTTTTTCTCCTTTATCATTACAAACTCTCATTTATTCGTCATAACAAATGATTTATTTCAATTTTAGTGTATATTTTCACTTTTATCAAGAATATTTTATTTGATACGATTCCTTGATTGCTTTGAAAGGATTTAAATAAAAAAAAGATGAATCCTGTAAAGAATTCATCTTTAAAATATATCTATTGTTGATGACTCGGATGAAGCTGAAAATATTGAAATAATAAATAGGATAACCAAATACAGTCACGATGATGTCGAATGTTTTCAATCAATCCTTTTAGTAAAACCGGGTTCAATGTTTTCTCTTCCAACTGCTCTATCAGTAAAGAAAGCGATTCGTTCACATAATGATCATCTACTTCTTCCCTTTTCCCTTTTATAAGTTGCAGTAAATCCTCTTTTGTCGCACTTTCTTCCTTAACGGACTGATGCAGCAACTGATAGATACTTTCTGTAAAATATGGTGATTCTGTATATGAAGCTAGGATGTCTGTTTTCTCTACAAGAGATTTTGCAAGCCTGTGTAAATCAAAATCAATATATTTATTATGGTTTAATACAATATGCGTATAAGTATTAAGAAACCCTTTAATACTAAACACTAAATCATACTTGATTGCTTGTTTGGATGAATCATATACTTCTCCAATCATATGCTCGATTGTTTTTTCCAATAAATGATCATAATAAGTAAACTTTCGAATAAATTCTTCATTAAACGAAAGCGCTTGCTCTTTAATAAATAACATCGCAAAACTAGAATTTTCCTTAAATGTATATAATATTTCATAATAAAAATGATAAAGAATATCATCTACGTGATTGACTGCATAGTCAAGTTTCACGATGAACTGTTCCATAAAATAATCAACTAAAGCCATAATTAGTTCATCCTTTGACTTAAAGGATAAATAGAAGGCCCCTTTAGAAATCCCACAATGTTCCGTTATTTGTTGAACGGAAGTAGCCGCAAATCCTTGCTTTGCAAATAACTCTATTGATTTTTCCATGATCAGCTGTTTTTTTGTCATCTCATTCTCTCCTATGTACTATTGATTGACATATGACTACTTAGTCATTTATTATAAGTAAATGAGTTAGATTAGTCAATAAAGGGAAGGTGTATTATGAAAGGTTTAGTAAATTTTGTGTTAGGTAACAAGCTTGCGGTTTGGTTACTAACCATTATTATTACTGTATCAGGTATCTATTCTGGTACAAAAATGAATATGGAAACCATACCAAATATCTCTATTCCATACTTAACCGTAATGGATGTTTACCCGGGAGCTACGCCGGAGAAAATCATGGAAGAAGTTTCCATACCGATAGAAAAAGTAGTAGAAAATCTGGAAGATGTTAAAGCTGTCTATTCGAATTCTTATTCGAACATGGCAAATGTTCAATTAGAATATGAATATGGGACGGATATGGATGAAGCAAAACGAGCTTTACAATCCGCTCTGGATAATGTCACCTTACCTAAAGATGCAGAGGAACCTACAATTACAGCAATCAGTATGAACATGATGCCAGTTGTAGCGTTAAGTGTCAGCAGTACAAAAGAAGACATTACCGAATTAACCTCAACTGTGGAAGATATCATTCTCCCAAAAATCGAAAAGATTAATGGTGTCGCTTCTGCAACTATCACAGGTCAGCATATTGAAGAAGTAGATTTAACATATGATAAAGAAAAAATGGCGCAATTAGATTTAACGGAAGATACTGTTAAAGATATGATTCAAGCGAGTAACTTAGCAGTTTCTTTAGGACTTTACGAGTTTGAAGAAGGCGAACAAGCAGTTGCAATTGATGGGAAATTTATGACAGAAAAAGAACTAAAGAATATGCAAATTCCTGTCACTCCATCTCAACAAAATCCTTCCCCATTTGTAAAACTTAGCGATATTGCCAAAATTAAAGTAGTTGGGAAAGTGGAATCAGTTTCTCGTACAAATGGTAAAGATGCAATCGCCATCCAAATTGTCAAAGGTCAACAAGCAAACACTGTTGATGTTGTTAACAGTGTAAAAGATTTAATTAAAGATGAGCAAAAAAATATTGATGGCTTAGTAATTGATGTTTCTCTCGACCAAGGAGATCCGATTGAAAAATCTGTGCTTACAATGGTTGAAAAGGCCGTATTTGGTTGTTTAATTGCTGTATTAATCATTTTACTATTCTTACGTGATTTTAAATCAACGATTATCTCGATTATTTCCATTCCAGTATCTATTTTCATGGCATTGCTACTATTAAACTGGATGGATATCACATTAAATATTATGACGCTAGGTGCTATTACCGTGGCAATTGGAAGGGTAATCGATGACTCCATCGTTGTCGTGGAAAATATTTATCGACGCTTGCACCTGAAAGAAGAAAAATTAACTGGCCGCGCGCTTATTAGAGAAGCAACGATTGAAATGTTTAAACCAATCCTGTCTTCTACTTTAGTAACAGTTGCGGTATTTGCTCCATTAATGTTTGTTGGAGGCATGGTTGGAGAATTATTCCGTCCTTTCGCCTTAACAATGGCTTTCGCACTTGGAGCATCATTACTTGTTGCCATTACAATCGTTCCAGCCCTTTCTCATTTCTTATTTAAGAAAAAATTATATAGTGAGAAAACAGAAAGTAATCATAAAGAAGCTGGAAAATTGGCAACTTGGTATAAAGGTATTCTCGAAAAAGCACTTAATCATAAAATCATCACTTCCGTTATCGCTGTTATTTTATTAGCTGGAAGTGTTGCCCTCACTCCTTTAATCGGCTTTAGCTTCCTAGGAAGTGAAGAAGAAAAAACGATGTATATCACCTACACTCCAGAAACGGGTGAACTAAAGGATGAGACATTAAAGAACGTTACAGAAGTAGAAGAAAAAATGCTTGACCGCAAAGATATCGATATCGTTCAATTATCGATAAATGATACAGCTGATGCACAAAGCGCAATGATGGGCACTGGAGCTGGCGGTGCACTTATGTATCTCATCTTTGATGAAGATATGAAAAATTTCCCTGAAGCTCGTGATGAAATTGAGGAATATATTACAAATCTCGACCAATCTGGCGAATGGAAATCCCAAGACTTCTCATCAACCGGAATGTCAACAAATGAAGTTAGCTATACATTCTACAGTGAAGATTTAGATAAGCTGAATGAGTCAGTGAAAAAAGTGGAAGATATGTTAAAAAAGAATGATGGTTTAGAAGATGTTACTACAACAGCTGAAGACGCTTATGTGGAATATACATTTAAAGTAAATCAGCAAGAATTGTTACAATATGGGTTAACAGCTGGTCAGCTACTTGCAACACTAAGCCCTAACAATTCAAAAGATGTGTTAACAACGATTGAAAAAGACGGGCAGGAGCTTGATGTTATTGTCCAACAAGAAAAATCAGCACAGCCGAAATCAATCGACGATATGCTAGATACAGAAATCCCGACTGCTACTGGCCAAAATATGCCACTTTCAAAACTTGTGGATGTAAAAAAAGGAACTACCCAAAATACGCTTTCTCGTAGTGAAGGCGAGTACTATGCAACTGTATCAGGAAAAATCATTGGTGATAATGTGTCCAAAGTAACAAATGAAGTAGATAAAGAAATCGATAAAATCGACTTACCAAAAGGCGTTACAATGGGAGTTGCGGGTGTAACTGCAGATATGAATGAAACATTCACACAATTAGGTATTGCTATGATTGCGGCTGTTGCGATCGTGTACTTTATCCTTGTTGTTACATTCCGAGAAGGAGTTGCTCCATTTTCGATTCTATTCAGTTTACCATTTGCTGTTATCGGTTCGTTTGTCGGATTGTACCTATCAGGTCAGACCATTTCTGTTTCGGTAATGATGGGGCTCTTAATGTTAATTGGTATTGTAGTAACGAATGCCATTGTATTAGTAGACCGAATCATTCATATGGAACGAGATGGAATGAATATGCGTGAAGCGATTCTTGAAGCAGGATCAACACGTCTTCGTCCAATTCTAATGACAGCTATTGCAACAATTGGTGCATTAATTCCACTAGCAGTTGGTTCTGGTGGTAGTGGATTAATCTCTAAAGACCTTGGTATTACTGTTATTGGTGGTTTAATCAGTTCTACGTTGTTAACACTTGTTATCGTCCCTATTGTTTATGAAATTCTTTCTAAACTATTTAAGAAAAATCGTAAAGATATTGACGAAAACTAATGACTAAATGACAAAAGCCAGTGAAGGCATTCTTCACTGGCTTTTGTCTGTCTTTTTTTCCTTTGGTTTAACTATAATAGTGGAATGAATGCTACTTCTACTGGTTTTTCTTCGCTTTCATTTCCCTGATGAACGCCACTTCCTCTAGGTTTTCTTGCCCATATCCCTTCTATGAACACCACTTCCACCACTTATTCTTGCAATTGTGTCTTTCATTGCCTTCACATAAACCTCATCCCCTAAAAATGATTTCACAAGTTCTTTCATAAAAAAAGTCATTCAGGAAAAACTAATTTCTATACTATAATGGAAAGGGTTTTATCATGAAAATACATTGTTCCAATGAATATGATCCATTAAAAACAGTGGTCTTAGTTTCTCCCGAATATATGGCTATTAAAGTCCCTATAAATGATATTCAAAAAAAACATGCAAAGAAAAATATTGATAAAAAACTAGCCGTAAAGCAGCATGAAATGTTTATTGAAACTCTACAAAAAAATGGAGTGGAAACACTGCTTCTTCCATCAGAAGAAAAATACCATGAACAGGTTTTTACAAGAGATATCGGCTTCACTTTAGGAAGTCAGATCTTTGTGGCAGAAATGGCACGAGATGCTAGACATGGAGAAGAAAGAGTTTTAATAGATTATTTAAAGAAAAAAGAAATCACTTATACAGATATTAAAGGCAATTTTATTGAAGGCGGCGATGTGATTATTGATGGGAAAACAATTTTTGTAGGCATCAGTCAGCGTACAAATGAAGCAGCGGTCCGCCATTTACAGACCTTGATGCCTTCTTATGATGTCATAGCTGTCCCGTTTACGGATACATATCTCCATCTAGATTGTGTCTTTAATATTCTTTCTCCTACAGAGGGATTAATTTTCCCAGGGGAATTTCATAAAGAAAAAGAAAAATTACTGCGAGAACGTTATGAATTCATTCACGTAAGCGCTAAAGAGCAAGAAACATTAGGTACAAATGTATTATCCATTGGCAACAAAAAGGTAATTAGTTTACCTATGAATGAAGGGGTTAATAAAGAATTGCAAAAAAGAGGGTATGAAGTACTCGAGGTTGATTTTTCCGAAATCATTAAATCTGGTGGATCATTTCGTTGTTGTTCCATGCCCTTACTTAGAGAATAGGAAAAGGTACATTTCATCAGTGGGGAAATCCCCACTGATTTATCTAGTTACGTTTATATCTACCGTACCGCTAACATTTCCCTTAGATTTCGCAAACTAATTTCAATGCTTTCCAATGGAGTTCTTCTAGTTGCATCCTGTTCAATGATCCACCATTGGATATCTATGTCCTCTCCTTTTTCAAGTATTGCTTGAAAATCAATACTTCCTGTACCTACCTCAGCAAAGAATTGTTCTTCATCGGTTGTCATATCCTTTAAATGAATAAGCTTCATTCTGTCTTTATATGTATCAATCCATTTTGCTGGATCATAGTCTCGCTTCGAAAGCCAGTATACATCCGGTTCTGCAAAAACTAATGTTGGATCTGTATCTTCCATTATCGTAGCTAATGCCGTTCTTCCATCACTCATTATATCTAATTCAAAATCATGATTATGATAACAGAGAGATATCCCTGCTTTTCGACATTCTGCTCCTGCCATATTCAAGAAAGAAATTAGTGATTGATAATCCGCTTCTGTTCTTTTGTCTGGTAAAAGATAGGGACATACTAAAAATTTACTCCCTAATACTATTTGATCTTGAATAACCTGGGAAAGATCGCTCTCTAAATCAGTTAATGGCACATGGCATGCTGCTACTCGTAAATTTAGTTCATCCAATAATTCCTTTAATTCTGCTACAGGGATTCCCCCATATCCAGCAAGCTCTACTCCTTGAAATCCAAGATCCGCCACTTTACGGAGGGTTCCGCGAAAATCCTCCTCACACTCATTTCTTAACGTATACATTTGGATGGCAATCGGTATATTCTTCAATTTTACTTCCTCCTCCTTGTTATTCTTTCCCCCAATTACTCCCTAAAGGGATAGTCAGACAAAATAAGCACTCCCTATTATTGTACATGAGAACGTTATCATTTTGCAGATTAATATGGTAAATCGCTGATTTTTTTGGTAAAATGAGCAAAAATCAATTGGAGGTATATGCCTTTGGAAAACCATATCAGAAAAGTGATTGAGCAAACGGAAAAGGAATTTAACATAAAGGTGCTTTATGCATGTGAATCTGGAAGTCGGGCATGGGGCTTTCCATCCAAGGATAGTGATTATGATGTTCGCTTTATTTATATTCACCAGCCAAACTGGTACTTATCGATTGATCGCAGCCGAGATGTAATCGAGATTCCAAACCACGATTCATTATCAATCCCTGTTGATCCCTTATTAGATATGAGCGGCTGGGAACTAACTAAAACGCTTAAGCTTTTTCGCAAGTCCAATCCTCCGTTATTAGAATGGTTACGCTCTAATATGGTATATTATCAGCGTTTTTCAACCATCGATCAAATGAAAGAACTAGAAAAAGAAATATTCTCGCCTGCTTCCATTATCTATCATTATTTAAATATGGCAAAAGGAAATTTTCGAGAATACCTACAAGGAGATACCGTTAAAATAAAAAAATATTTTTATGTATTAAGACCAATTTTAGCAGCAAAGTGGACTCAAATATACCAAACGGTTCCGCCAATGGAGTTCGAAACATTAGTACATGAACTTATCCCTGCTGGTGACCTTCTTACAAGTATTAGTACTTTATTAGAAAGAAAAAAATCCGGCGAAGAATTATCACTTGAACCACGAATCAATCTCATTAATACATTCTTAGAAAGTGAGATCCACGAGCTAGAAGCATACGCAAAAGGGTTGCAAAAAAATTCGGAAGATCCAACCGAACAATTAAATGAGCTATTTCGATTTTCATTAAAAGAAGTCTGGAATTATTGAAAAAGGTCATTGAAAAAGCGTTCATGTAAGAACAACACTTTTTCATGACCTTTTTTAGTTATATAAAAAGTAATTGCGGTATCTTTGCATGGACAAAAGAATGCTAGTCCTTAAAATATGGATTCAAATGAATTAGCACTTCATTAATATTATCGTGCTTTGCCATTAATTTCTTTTTTATTTTTCTAGATAAATCATGACCTTCCTTAATGGTTTTATCGTAATCGATTGAGATACGTAAATCGACTAATATATAGTGACCATGTTCTCTAGCACGGAGTCGGTCAATTCGCTTTACTTCAGCAAAGGAAGTAATTATGTCATGATACTCTGCTAAAATTGCCAGATCTATATTCCGCTCCAGTAAAATATCAAAAGCTTCACTTACCATTTCCTTCGCAATTTTAAAAATCAAATAAGCTACAATGATCGTTGCAAGCTTATCTCCATAAAGAAATAAATGTATATTCAACTTTTCTCCAAGGATAGAGAACAGAACGCCTATTGCTGCTGCAATGGATGCCACAATATCAGCCTTATGATCATAAGCAATTGCTTCAATTGCTTTACTGCTTTGTTCCTTCGCAATCCTTTTACTATATCGATATAATAGCACTTTCGAAATATAAGAAATAACAGCAACCCACATTGCAATCATACTTGGTGTTGTGATGGGATGGAATAACCCAATTATTACTTCATATACCAAGTAGATAGAGACACATAAAAGAATCATACCAACAATACCAGATACAATTATTTCTGCCTTCCCATGTCCATATGGATGTTCCTGATCTGCCGGTTTATTCGCAATTTTAATAACGACTAAAACAAGGACAGAGGCAAACACATCTGCAGCTGAGTGAATTCCATCGGCAAAAACCGCATCACTATTCCCTATCCAACCCACTATTATTTTCCCAATTGTTAAGATAATATTACTAATTACACTAATCCAAGCTACTCGTTTGGCTAGCAATTCTCTCGATCCCAAATTTCATCAACCTCTTTTATTTTCCAAAAATTTCAATACACTTAAAAAGTCAACTTAAACATATTAGCAGAAAAGAAAGCAGTGGGTCTAGAGAAAAAAAGTTGCCTTCTTACAAATTAATCATTTACTTTTCTTTAGGAATGTATTCGTTTGTGGGAAATGAAAGTAAGAAAATAAGTTATATTATTCATAAATGAAAATTTTGGGATAGTTATAGTTGCAGTGAAGAAAGCTAACATTTAAATTCAAGTTGATTAAATACGGTAAGTAAACCAAAATATCATATAGTATCAGTCAAACGGGGAATTTATCTGCCCCTTTGGATTTATTAGCTAATGCGAGATGGATTTCAGCCTCTGCAAACGGCTTTTCAGCCAAACTATGGATTTATTCAGCCAAAGCGAGGGTGGAATCAGCCAAACTTGGATAATATCAGCCAAAACTTCAGGGAAATCAGCCAAACTTGAAATATATCAGCCAAAACTTCAGGGAAATCAGCCAAACTTGAAATATATCAGCCAAAACTTCAGGGAAATCAGCCAAGCTTGAAATATATCAGCCAAAACTTCAGAGAAATCAGCCAAACTCCCAATTTTTCAGCAAATACCATAAATAACTTCTCGCCCCCGCTTGTATTAGCATGGGGCACTCTTTCCTAGGATTACAGCTTACGGGCATTTTTTATTATGTTTTTTTGTGTAAAACTATATTTATTGCTGATTTTTTTCCAATAGTAGAATAACCAAAGTTTTATTTTTTGCCATTTATAAACACTTGCTTTTGTATTCTGTAATTCTTGCCAAGCAGAATCTAATTTATTTGCCTCTAGTAATCTTTTACTATAGTCTAATTTTAATTTTGACAAATACAAATCTATATATGGAATTTCCTCTTTATGAAGCAAATTCTCTAATGAATAAATGATCGGATAGCGATTTAATATGGTCAAATCCATGCATACACTGTTTTCTAACCCGCGGTAATAAATGGCATTGCTTTCATTTATATAAGCAATCGAATAGTTCATTCCAATTCGCAACCACATATCTTGATCTTCACCAAGAGGCTCTCCCTCTTTAAATAAACCTATTTTATCAAAAACTTGCTTTCGAACTGCGATTGCAGAAGAAATGATTGGTAAATCCTTTAATGTTTTTTCAACATAGTTTGTAAATACCCCTTCCCACTTTTCAGGTGTTTGATATATGGATGGGATTATTTTCTTTTTCGTCGGCAGAACGATTTCATAGCTTGTTGCATAAGCGCCACATTCAGGATATTTATCTTTTAAATAGATAATTTTCTCAAGAAAACCTGGTTTCCACTCATCATCTGCATCAATAAATGTAATTAATTCAGCTGTAGCTGCAAGTATTCCCTTGTTTCTAGCTGCTGAGGCACCTTTGTGTTCCATCTTTAGGACCTTAATCCGCTCGTCTATCCATGTTTCCGCTTTTTCAACACTGCCATCTGTTGAACCATCATCTACAATAATAATCTCAAAATCTTGAAATGTTTGCGAAAGAATGGACATAATCGTTCGTTCAATATATTGTACTTTATTATATAGTGGAATAACTACTGAGACAGCGACCATCTTGCACCCTCCCAATTTTTCATCGCTAGTGATTGTGCATCCTTTATCGATAGTTTTGGATACCTATATTGTCCAGCTATAATTTGTTTAAGAGCATGCCATATGCTCTCCTCTTCAAAGGAATGGGACGGAATAATATACTCTTTATCTGCTTGAATTTGCTTGGCCCATCCATCACATTTAGGATGGTAAGAAAGAATGATTGTCGGTGTATTTGTAATATAGCCAAACACAGAGCTATGCAGTCTCATCCCAATCAATCCCTTTAATGAGGCAATAGTTCGGAGAGTGTTCATTGGATCTTTATCATAAGACAGATGCTTAATAGGAATCTTTGTGTGTAATTGGTCGATGACTTCACGATGTATGTCTTGATCTCCAAAAATAGGATGACCATTAAAATCAATAAAGACTAACTCTTCTATTTCCTCCTGGTGAAGTCCATTTAGAACATTGACTATTTTTTTCAGTCTCGTCTTTTCAATACTTGTATCTCCACCAATATATCTCTCGTAGTGACATAAGGAAATTCCCAAACCTTTTCTTGTGTGAATTCCATTAAAATTTTCACCAGCTACAAGTGGTAAAAGTACGGCTAAATCAAATGTTAATTCTACCTTTACATCGGAGGAAAAAGAACGAATTAGTTCATAGCTTTCCTCATCTCTACAGCCGATATAATTAAACTTTTCGATAAGCTTTTTACATGCACCTTCAGCAGCCGAATCTCTAAATGGTCCAAAGGATACCCCAATTGCCGCTGCTCCTTTTCCTCTATTTAAATCGATTAAATCGCTATCTCTTGTCATTTTATCTGTCGAATGAAAAACAGAGCCACCACCAAATAAAATTAAATCACTCTCATAACAATGCCTGTACAAACGAAGTAAGTTTTCATTACGTTCTTGTTCTTCTTGAACAAATAATGCTTCAATTTCCGCATTTAATGGCAGAACAGGCTTTTGTATACATGTCCCATAAATTTTATCTCCAGATAGAAATTTCCGGCTTCCCCAAGAGGATACTAGTAACAATGCATCATCTCCGCCATTCTGTTCTCCATAATAACCTGAAAGAATAATCTTACTCATCTAAGTACTCCTCCTACCTCTCATATCTCTTAATAGTATATGGACAATCCATAAAAAGGTGACCAGCAGCTAACATTTGGACCATTTGCTATGGTCCGATTTATGGGGGACAAGAATAGAATATATAGTAAACATTAGGGAAAGGACATGATGCTGATGACATTAAAGAAGAAAAGAAAGATACTTTTTATTACAAAAAATTGGGAAAATGGGATAGAAAGAAATACGTATTATTTAACAAAAGAATTAAAAAAATACGTTGATATTAGAACCTGGGAGGAAGACGGTAATATAAGTGAGACGATACAAAAAATGAACTTTCAGCCTGACTTTATCCTAGTTAATGATTTACGTCCTACCCGATCACCAAAAGTAACTGGTCTAAAGGACTGCAATATTCCATTTGGGATTATCATGCATGATTTAAACTACCAAATGGATCAAAGAAGAGCATTCATTAAAGAAAATAATGTTAAATATATCTTCACCCATTATAGAGATACTTTTTTAGAATGGTATCCAGAATTTAAAGATAAAATGATATGGTTTCCTCATTATGTAAATATTGATGTATTTAAAGACTTCAAGCAACCGAAAACCATTGATTATTTAATGATGGGGGCTGTACATCCTACTGTTTATCCATTACGTCAAAAAATTCTTGATCAAATGAAGAATTTATCAAATTTCACCTATCATGCGCATCCTGGCTATTTCCACCAACAGTATGATGAGAGATCATTTAAAGTAGCGAGCAGCTTCGCACAAGAACTGAACAAAGCAAAAATGTTTTTTACTTGTGATTCCATTTATCATTATCCTGTAATGAAATACTACGAGACTTTAGCTTGTAATACTTTATTACTAGCTTCCTGCACAAAAGAAATTAAAGATTTAGGATTTATCCCTGGAGTTCATTTCATTGAAATCAATGAAGAAAATTTTATGCGTAAGGCTAAATATCATTTAAGAAATTATGAAACATTAGGGAAAAAAATTGCTTTAAATGGCTATAAAATGGTAAGAAAAAAACATTCTGTACAAGTTCGTGCGCAGCAGCTCCTTGCTCATATTGAAGAAATTCTTGCTAAAGAAGGGGGCAACGAGCAATGAGAATCTTATATCTTGGTTATTTGGGTGTTAATAATATCGGAGATGAAGTTTGTTATGAAGCATTTGCTCAAGCTTGCGAAAGATGGCTTCACGAGGACTATACTTTATTCTCCTACCCAATTAATTCTTCTAAAACCCTAAAAGAATTATATGGAGAAAAACCATTTGATATCGTTATCTTAGGAGGTGGCTCTTTATTTCAGGGCAATTTCTTTATCGATTTGGCATTAGAGGCAATCGAAATGAAACTTCCACTATATTGCTATGGAACAGGTATTGATTATATGACGGAAGAAACAATTGAATCCTTTAAAAGGGGAAAATTCCAATTATCCTCCACCACCTTCAATAATAAAGAGATTAATAGAGAAAAAATAAAAAAAGTGATTGAATACTCCACATTCGCAGGTCTTAGAGGCCCACTTACACAAAAGTATATTAAGACTTTAACTCCTTCGCCAACGAGTAATTACCAGATAATCGGTGATTCTGGGATGCTGTTTACTCCCCAAAAGGACGACTATATAAGAAGCAAATACTTGCAAGATCACGATAAAAAAATAATTGCGGTCAATTGGGGTACCACCCAAAACATCCTTTTTGGCTATGATGAATATAAACTTAAAAAGCAAATCATTAAAGCATGTACCAATCTTTTAAAAAAAGGATACCAAATTGTAATTTTTCCAATGTGGGATTTAGATGTTCCTCACTGCAAGGAACTATATGAGAGCATAAAGAAGAAAGGAAAAGTCACATTCATTCCAGAAGTTTGCACAGCTTCACAAATTTATTCTTTCTTATCGCTATGCCACTTTTCGCTTAACTTAAAGCTGCATGCAAATGTACTTTCTGCATCAAGCGGTACCCCATTCTTCCAATTAGCTTATCGCTCAAAAGGTGTAGATTTCGCCGCCTCTGTCCATCAATTACCTTATACGTTACTATCCAATACGGAGAAACTAGCGGAAACGATTGAAAACAAAGAATATTATTTAACAAGCAATAAGAACCGAAAAAAGCTTAGGCAAGCAAAAGAGAGAATTGTCGCAAGACATAAAAACTTTATCTTGTCATTAAAAAAGTAATTTAAAAGGGATGTTCCTATTCTACGGAACATCCCTTTTATACATATAAAAAGCCGGTATAAGCTATATTAACCTAAAAAAATAAAAATAGAAGCTCTTTAAACCTTTCCCTTTTTGGAGCCATTCTCTATTAAAGGGAAGGAAAGCTTCTATTAATCGGATGATTTTATTTTTCATACTCATTTATCTGTTTTAAGCATAGCTCGTAAACGTCCACTTTTTGATACAACCTATACCATTCCATTGTATAATAAACGGTCTGATCAATATTCCATTTGGGATGCCAATCTAAATAATACTTTGCTTTATTTATATCTAAACTAAGAAGCTTTGCTTCATGTTCTGCAGAACATGATGGTTCTACTTCCCATGTGCCACCATTCCAGTGTTCAACAATTTTTTCGACTAATTGTTGTACGGTTGTCACACTATCAGATTCTGGCCCAAAGTTCCAGCTTTCGGCATATTGTGTTTTCCCCTCGTATAGATAAGCACCTATTTTCAAATAACCTGAAAGCGGCTCTAATACATGCTGCCACGGACGAACAGAATGAGGAGAACGTAATTTTATCGCTTGATCAGACATTAAGGAGCGAACGCTATCAGGGATAATGCGATTTTCCGACCAATCCCCTCCCCCAATTACATTACCCGCTCGTACAGAAGCAATTAACTTACCATGCTTAGAATAAGACTCAATTGGAAAGAAGGAATGCTGATAAGAAGAAATCAATAGTTCACAGCATCCTTTACTGGAACTATATGGATCATATCCTCCCATCGGATCTGTTTCACGATAGCCCCATACCCATTCCTTATTATCATAACACTTATCACTGGTTACCATTACACCTGCTTTTACAGAAGGTGACTTTCTGATTGCTTCCAATACATGCATTGTCCCCATTACATTCACTTCATACGTATAGATAGGGTCTCGATAAGATTGTTTCACTAATGGCTGTGCTGCCAAATGAAAGACAATTTCAGGTTGATATTCTTCAAAAACTGCTTGTAGTTTAGCAGCATCACGAATATCTGCTCTAATATCCTTCACTTTATTATTCAGTTCTGTTAATTTAAATAAACTCTCTTCTCCAATTGGATCTAAAGAATAACCAATTACATTCGCGCCTAGCTTCATTAACCAAATAGCCAGCCAAGAACCTTTAAAACCTGTATGACCAGTTATCAGTACCGTTTTATTTTTATAAATTTTTCGCCAATCAGTTGTCATAAGTAACACCTCCACTCCCATTAATGAAAATGATAATAACTTTTATACCAGGCAATGGTTTTCTTTATCCCCTCTTCTATGGAAACAGCAGGAGTCCATCCAAGCACTTTTTGAATCTTTGTAATATCAGGGATAGGCGCATTTCTTTCATTCTCCCTTTTGGGAATGGCACCATATAATGGTACTTGCTTTGTGCCTAAATGCTGATAAATCAAATCAACAAAATATCGTAAAGGATAGGCATTTCCAGAAGCTATATTTAAAATCATATTATTACTTCCTTCATATGTGGCTGCAAGGATTAAGCCATCGACGATATTGCCGACATAACTATAATCACGGTATTGATCACACGACGTTAATTTCACCTCGTCACCACGTAATACTTTTTCAATAATATGAGAGAATAATTTATGATTATCTTCTGCTTCCCCAAAAATATTAAATGCCCGTAAAGTGATAATGGGAAGCTTATATTCTTGTGCTAACTGATGGGAAATAATAGTAGATGCTGCTTTTGTACTTCCATAGATATCAACTGGTTCTAATAACATATCTTCATGAATCTTTTCCTTTTTATCTCCATATTCAGAACTACTGCCAAGGCAAATAATTTTTTTACACTTTGTACCTTTGGCTGCAAATAAAATATTCATTGTTCCAACAATATTAGTTTCATATGCAAGTAAGTCATTTCTGTTACTTGGGTTTGTTCCATAAGCTGCTAAATGAAAAATATAATCTGGTTGAAATTCATGAATAATCCGACATATGTCTGAGCGATTTTGAATATTTGCCTCATATTTTTTTAAATGAGGCAAATATTCCTGTACTCTCCAAGGATTGGAATGTTCTCGAATAATAACAGCGACAGACGCATTTTCTTTCACTAACCGTTTAATAAGATGGGAGCCAATAAAACCATAAGCACCTGTAACTAAAACTTTTTTATTTTTTAACTTCATGTCACCCACCTCTTATAATGAGGCAATGGAATAAGGATTTTTGGCTATATATCCGCTAGGAAGATTAGCAAAGAATTGGGCGTTATTAGATAAGCTGCTCAATAGCTCCCTTACTTTCGTTAAATACGGATTATAAATATACGTTAAAGTGGCGGATGAAATGTCTACTTTTTCTAGCTTCCATAGATCAAATTCATTCTCATTTAAGATCAGGAGGCTTCCAAAATGGAAGAATATCAATGGATTACTGTCAATATATACATTATTCTCCCTCATGGTTACTTCTTGGTCTGTATTGTTCAAAATAAGATTCCATGGAGCAGCGTTGATTCCTGGGTTTTGATTCACTTTTATATTTTCAAATAATTCTGGGATGCGGTCTAAATACAATTGGTCTCCCCATGATTTACGTTCATCGTTATAAACCTCTGAACATTCTTCTAAACACTTCTTCTTCCACCAATTTAGAATTTTCCGGCTATTTCGTTCGTTTTTGAAGCCGATAAATCCCGCTTGATATTGTCCATGAAAATGTTCCAGTGTATCTGTTCCGCGTTGGCGACATAAATAAACAGAGTATCTACTAAAATCATCAATTACAGAAAGTGGGTTAGAGAAGAAATATAAATCACTATCACAATAGAAGAGATGGTCAATATCTGCATGTGTGGATAGTAAATGTTCTAGTAACGTCGCTTTTATTGTCCAACAATATTCTTGCAGCGTTCGTTGTTGTTTTATCTCTTTTAATTGTGGGGTTTCAAATGTCTCTACTGGTATTAGCGTAGCATTTTTCAAGTTAAGATTGGATAAGACATCATAGGTTTCTGAATCCATTGTACAAATCCATATGTGAAAATTATCTATTTGTCTGCTAAGCGAGTGATACATTGCAAGTCCTTTAACTAAATATTCTTTACTAAATATGGAGGTTAATAATAAATAGTTATTGTATTGAATCATTCTTTTTTTCAATTTTGTTGATTGATATTTTGTCTTCGCTTGAATAAAGTCTTTTGTCGATAATGTTGCCTTAATAATACCAGGATAACTATTTTGATAGTTTTTGATTAAATTTTCTAATAAATCAAGGTATGGAACATAAATATAATTCATAATTTCCTTTTGAATATTTAATTGATGCATACTCCATAAATCATATTTATCACTATCATATATGGTTATACAGGAAAAATGATAAGCAACAAGTGGATCGTTATTGATAAAAACTTTATCTCCTTGTAAAGAAACGTTGAAATCATTATTGTAGATAATATTCCAAGGTGCAGCATTTACTCCTAAATTAGAAGATATTCGCACGTTATCATACATTATTGGCAGTTGATCTAAATACTTTTGATCTCCAAAACGTCCATTGCTCTCAACTACTCCACACCATTCAATGCAGCGCTCCTTCCACCATTGAACAGCTGACAATCCAATTTCATCTTTTCTAAATCCAATAATACCTGCTTGGTACTTCCCATATTTTTGTTCTACCCAATCTAGATCTCTTTGTGGAGTTAAAAAGATGGAAGCAGAACCCCACTCATTAAAAATACTTGCTGGATTAGAGAAGAAATAAATATCTCCGTCGCAGTATAATACTTGCTCAATATCGTTATTTTTTAAGATATATTCAATTAGGAAAGATTTTAATGTCCAACAATATTCATTAATCATTCGTTCTTGTTTAACTGCTCTTAATTGATCATTCTCTATTTCTTCTACTCTAATAAGATGCATATTTTTTAGATTCTTTTCATTTAAAAATTTGTGCGTAATGGCATCCGTACAACATACCCATAAGTTGAAGTTATCACTATTTTTAGCAAGAGACTCATAAACCGCCATAATTTTAATGCAATATTCTTTACCGGCAATCACACAAAAATTTTGATTGGTTGATGCGATTGGCTCTGTTGGCGATAATTTAGTTTGCTCTTTTGTGTTTACTAATACTATTTGTTGATCTTTTGCTTCTTTTAACGCTTCTTGCTTTGCTTTTTCTTTTGCTGCCGCTTCTTGTCTTGCTTTTTCTTTTGCCGCTGCTTCTTGTCTCGCTTTTTCTTTCGCCACTGCTTCTTGCTTTGCTTTTTCTTTCGCCGCTGCTTCTTGTCTTGCTTTTTCTTTCGCCGCTGCTTCTTGTCTTGCTTTTTCTTTCGCCGCTGCTTCTTGTTTTGCTTTTTCTTTCGCCGCTGCTTCTTGTTTTGCTTTTTCTTTCGCCGCCGCTTCTTGTCTTGCCTTTTCTTTTGCCGCTGCTTCTTGTCTCGCTTTTTCTTTCGCCGCTGCTTCTTGTCTTGCTTTTTTCGCTTCTGCTTCTTGTCTTGCTTTTTCTTTCGCCGCCGCTTCTTGTCTTGCTTTTTCTTTTGCCGCTGCTTCTTGTCTTGCTTTTTCTTTCGCCGCTGCTTCTTGTTTTGCTTTTTCTTTTGCCGCTGCTTCTTGTCTTGCTTTTTTCGCTTCTGCCTCTTGTCTTGCTTTTTCTTTCGCTTCCGCTTCTTGTCTTGCTTTTTTCGCTTCTGCCTCTTGTCTTGCTTTTTTCGCTTCTGCCTCTTGTCTTGCTTTTTTCGCTTCTGCCTCTTGTCTTGCTTTTTCTTTCACTTCCGCTTCTTGTCTCGCTTTTTCTTGATCGATTACTTCTGCATTTTGTATAATAGCCCCCATTGTTTCCTGGGCATTTTCATTAACAACTGATGCTTGTGCATCTATAATCTCCGGTGTGGAAGTTTCTGCTTGTGGTGAGGGTAATTCCAGTACCTTATTATTTTTCCTTGCCCCATTTATAATATCAACTAGATTATCTACATGGAATTTCACTGAAATCTCTTTTGAAAACAGTTGAATATTTAACGTCGCTGACTTTTCTTGTTTCTCCTCACTCGACAATGCTTTTAAAAAGTCTGATATGATATTTCTTTTTAGCCATTTCATGGCAATCCTCTCTCTCCCTTATATCTATTGTTCTTTTTTCCAAATCTTTCTTGCATCTTCCAAGTCCTTTGGCGTATCAATAGATACCCATATACCTTCATGCAAATAGACAGCAAGTTCTCTCTTTTCAATTAACTTTCTTAATGGCTCTTCCTCTAACACACAATCCGGCTGGGCTGATAGATACTGAAAGAACTCCTTATTGCAAACAAAAAATCCCCCATTAATCCAGTCATCTAAAATCGGCTTTTCGGCAAAGCGGTTAGCAATACCATCTTCTATATCCAGTACTCCATATTGATTATTTTTTTTGATGCCTGTAAGTGTAACTGTTTTTCCTTTTTCTTTATGAAAGGCAATAAGTTTATCTAAGTCAATATCAGACAAACCATCTCCGTAGGTTAATAGAAAGATATCATCATCTATATATGGTTCTAACTGTTTAATTCGTGCTCCAGTCATTGTATCTTGACCAGTATCTATACAAGTTATTGTCCATGGCTCTGTTTTTTCTAGAATGTTATATTGATTGTTTGCTAAATCAATTTGGATATCATTATTTCTCCAGGCTGAATTAACAAAGTAATCTTTTATCTGCTCTCCTTTATAGCCCACTGGTAAAACGAAATCTTGATGACCATATTCACTATAATGCTTCATAATATGCCATATAATCGGCTTCCCATTAACATCAGCTAAGGCTTTCGGTATATTCTCTGTTAAGCCTCTCATTCTCATTCCTTTGCCCCCACATAAAATTACAACTTTCATGCTTTCACCTCTTCTCTTAGTATTTTCATGCCATTATATGTACAGGCTACTAATTATGCGTAGGTTGTTTCATTAGGTTTGGTAAGATATAGGCGAATTTTTCGAGTAATTCGAAGAAAATACTGATCAGACTGTCCTTTTTTGAAGGATATTATGAGTCCTTACTCTTCTTGCTATAGAAGAGAACAGCAATACTTTTTATAAAATTATCCCTAAAGAAAGAGGGGAAATTCAAACAATATAAAAAACCTACAGTTTTACCTGTAGGCAGTTTATCCCTATTCCGAATAAAAAAAGCTATAAGGTAAAATTACCTCATAGCATTCATTATTATCCTATTCTAATCTCATTACCTTCTACTATCACTTTTTCATTCTCTTCAAGGTTAGTAAATACCATTGGCGTAATGATGGAAGGAACCTTTGATTTGATTGCATCAAAATCAATTTCCATTAATTTTTGTCCTTGTTTTACTTTATCTCCATCTTTAACAAAAGAAGTAAACCCTTCCCCTTTTAAACTAACTGTATCTAATCCAACATGAATTAAGATTTCTTTTCCATTGTTATCAGTCATACTTACTGCATGCTTTGTTGGGAACACATTCATAATTTGACCATCTGCTGGAGCAACTAATACGCCATTGGATGGATCAACCGCTATGCCGTCTCCCATCATTTTTTGCGCAAATACTGGATCTGGAACTTCTGTAATGCTTAATAGCTTTCCTTCTAATGGTTGAATATAAGTTTGAGTCGTATTCGTTTTTTCTTCCTTATTTCTCTTAAATAGATTTTTAAACAAGGTAGCACCCTCCAATAAAAGATTCACTTCCTATTTTAACTTAATAACAAAAATTTTCCCATAAATCTAATAAATAATATTTCTAAAAGCCTATATCTGCACGAAATATTATTACTTTATATAATAGACAATAGACTCATATGCTCTTAGCTTTATACTTTCTCTCATGGAATCGGAATCAGGGTAATTAGATAGAAGAATGGTACCTGTTAATCCTGTCCAATCAATGTGCTCTGATAAAGTAAATGTCACTTCTTCTTCATAGAAATTATTAACGACTAATAATTTCTCTTTGTCTGTACTGCGTAAATAGGCAAATATTTTATCATCTTCAGGAGCAATTAGTTCATAATCTCCGTCTGTAATGATATTGTATTCTTTCCGCAGCTGGATAAGTTTTTGATAGTGATAAAAAATAGAGTCTTTATCCTTTAATGCATTTTCTGCATTTAGTTCTCGATAATTTCGAGCCGTTTCAATCCATGGCGTTCCATCCGTAAATCCAGCATTTTTCTCACCGTTCCACTGAACAGGTGTACGAGAGTTATCACGAGATTTTCTGCGCAAAATTTCGAGAATTTCTTCTTCTGATTTACCGTTTGCTTGTAAAATATTATACATATTCAAAGATTCCACATCTCTATACTGATCAATCGAAGTAAATTTAGGATCTGTCATGCCAAATTCTTCTCCTTGATAAATATAAGGTGTGCCTTGCATCATATGAATAGTAGTAGCAAGCATTTTAGCAGATTCGTTGTGGAATTCCCCGTCATTCCCATAACGGGAAACAATACGTGGTTGATCATGGTTACACCAAAAAAGTGCGTTCCATCCTCCTCCTTCATTCATACCAACTTGCCATTTAGATAAAATTTGTTTCAGAGCATGAAAATCCATTTCGCCAATTTCCCACTTCTCTCCATTGGGATAATCAACCTTTAGGTGGTGGAAATTAAAAGTCATACTTAACTCATTTCGCTCTGGCTTTGTATATTTAACGCAATGCTCTAGTGTTGTAGAAGACATTTCTCCAACTGTCATACTGTCATATTTGGAAAATACTTCTTGATTCATTTCATGGATAAATTCGTGCACACGAGGTCCATCTGTATAAAATTTCCTTCCATCTCCAGGCGCTACGGATCCGTCATCATCTGGGAAATTTTGATTTTTTGAAATCAAATTAATGACATCAAGGCGAAAACCATCTACGCCTTTTTCAAACCAAAATTGCATCATTTTATACACTTCATCACGAAGATGCTCATTTTCCCAATTTAAATCAGCTTGCGTTACATCAAAAAGGTGTAAATAATATTGGCCAGATTTTTCATCATACTGCCATGCATTTCCACCAAATTTAGATTGCCAATTCGTTGGTTCACTGCCATCTTCTTTTCCATCTTTCCAAATATAAAAATCACGGTATGGATTATCTTTAGAAGATGCTGCTTGTTTAAACCATTCATGTTCCGTTGAAGTATGGTTAACAACGATATCCATAATAACTTTCAGGCCTTTTTGACGGGCTTCCTTTAATAGCTGATCAAAATCTTCCATCGTTCCATATTCATGATGAATGGAATAATAATCACTAATATCGTAGCCATTATCCTTTTGAGGAGAAGCATAAATAGGTGTTAACCACAATACATCTACCCCTAATTCTTTTAAATAATCTAATCTTTTAATAATCCCTTGAATATCTCCTACACCGTTTCCTGTTGTATCTTGAAAACTCTTCGGATAAATTTGATACACAACTGCCTTTTGCCACCATGCTTGTTTCATCTATATACACCACCGATGTGAAAATTATGTTCTTTTTCCTGTCTGTAAAACACAATACAGTTAGCATTTACGTTTTTTTACTTCCTTTTGATTACTAGTACTTGCTCAATAGATTTACGAGTTGGTTTGACATTATAGAAACGTTTCTTCTATATGATTCGGAATTTGAACAAGACTAATAATTTTTATTCTCTTTCATCATAACATGTATATACAAGTTGTCAACTGATTAGTAATGCGTTTTCAAAACTTTCTTTGTCATAAACCAAGTTAGCTCTTACCTCTACTTGTCCGGATAATCCCCTTACATTTTCCACTTTTTTATGTATTCCCTAATAAAAAGGTTTTTTGTAAATCCCTTAAAATTCATTGGTTATTTACTGCTTTTTTTGATAAGATATCCCTATAATTTTTAGAATTTGATTTAACTAATCAATGATATTCCCATACTCTAGCTTGTATGGACATGAAAAACATTGCCTATAGATATTGCTAAATAGAAATGTAAAAACGGTTCATCTTTATATTTACAGACAGCACAGAAAAAATTAAGTAGAATAAAAAGGGTTGATTAAGACATAGAAAGCTTACTCAATTTTTTTCTGCGAAATTATTAATTTATCAATGGTGGAAAAGCTCATTTACTCCACATATAATGAAAGAACATGTATACTATTAATAGATTTAAACTAGGAGTGAGCATTTTGAAGGATGAATTAGCTTATATTGGGAACAAAATTATAGAAAACCAGAACATCCTTGCTGAAAACACAAATAGGCTGCTTTCGCAATTTTTACAGCAGCAGGCATCTGATTTTTCTCTTCCTTATCCCGAAGAAGATATGCATAAATGGAACGCTAAGCTTTTCTTTATCTTGGCCGAAGCGTTAAAAGATAAAAAAAATTCGGAAGGAATAGAGTATTGGTCGGATAAAACTGGGAAAGCCTTTGTAAAGAACCATATTCCATTACAATCTGCTCTGCGTTCCTTATCGATATACCGAAATGTGATCTGGGACGTATTCACAGAAGAATTAGAACAGAAATCTTTCGCACCAATTACCATGTTGGATGTTGGCAAGATTATTGATCCTATACTCGATGAAATTAGTGCTTACATAGGGCATATTTATGAAGAGCATAACACACAGATAATGAAGCTTGCTTATACAGCTTTAGAAGAGCTGTCTGTACCAGTTGTTCCAATAGCAAAAGAAACAGCCATCATACCTCTTATTGGGGAAATTGATACACAGCGATCTCAATTAATTTTAGAAGTTGCCTTGCAGGAATCTGCCAATTTAAAAATTGAATATCTCATTTTAGATATTTCAGGAGTACCAATCGTCGATACAATGGTGGCAGACAATTTATTTAAAGTCGTTCATGCCTTAGATTTAATTGGTGTTAAATCCATCGTTTCTGGTATTAGACCAGAAATTGCTCAAACGATTATTTCATTAGGAATCGACTTTAGTAAAATTACGACATGTGCCAATTTACACACGGCTTTAGCTAGCATTGGCTTAAAGCGAGTCGTAGAATAAAATAAGGATGTCTTAAATAGTTAGTTAAACTCTTTAAGACATCCTTTATTATTTTTACGCAATCGTTTCTCATCTAAAACTTTAGCTAACTGTCCACCGATTTTTTCATATATGTTGGTTGCAAGGAATAAACATGTAAATTGTCATCAGCACTTCCTGCAGGCAGCCTCTTCCCATTAAATTTGTACTTGGAACATAAAATACATGTGCACACATTTGATTTGCCTCCTTTTATTTGTTCAATAATTCACATGATTATTTATAAAGAAAGAGCGATTTGCCCTGATTCTTTTATAGATGTAATATGCCTTCTCTAGGTACTACTTGAAAAGCATCTGCTAAGTCTTGTAACTGCTGGTCCGTAATGGTTTGCTTAATCTTTGAAGCATCCCCAATAATCGTATAAATTTGTGCTGCTTTTTCTGCTGTTTCAATCAGCCCGAATGTTTCATCCATTGTGGATCCGGCACCGAATATTCCATGATGTGGCCAAACAACTAAACGATGCTCTCTCATTTTCGCTGCTGTTTTTTCTCCAATTTCATCTGTTCCAGGAACCATCCAAGGCAGAATCCCGATTGCATCCGGAAAAACAACAATACATTCGGTACACATTTGCCATAGTGTTTTTGTAAAACTTGTTTCATCTAAATCATGCATAAATGTCATTGCAAGTATATTTGTGGCATGGTTATGCATGATAATCCGATGATTTGGGTCTACTCGTAAACGTGCAATATGGCTCATAAAATGGGAGGGTAACTCACTTGTAGGATTCGACCCATCTTCAAATCCCCATAGTATATGCACTTTTTCTCCACTCTTATCTATTTTTAAAACACCAAGTGTATTTGCAGGATCTTTTTTCACATTTTTAAAATACTTCCCAGATCCTGTTACAATAAAATACTTCCCTGCCAATTCTGGTACTGGAAACTTCAAAGGGATAGACCGAATAATTTTGCCAGTATCCAAATACTGTTCCACTAACTCTTCTTCTAAAAGATAACTGATATTTCCTCCATTCCGTTCATCCCAGCCCATATTCCACATATTAAATGTTGCTTCACACATTTCTTTAATAAATGGAGCCTCTAAAATATTTTGCTTTTGCATAATCGCAACCATTTCTCTTCACTCCCTTAATCTATTAATCTTGTTTTTCATATCCTTATTTTATGACTTAAACAAAAATAAGTCAACACATTCAAAAATAAAAACAACTTATTATTTTGTATTTTCTGTGATTTTTTTTGTTTTATTTTGATTTGTTTTTAAAATCACATTCTCTCCAAATAAAAAAAGATAGCACCAATCTATTATCAAAAATATTGGTGCCATCTTTCATTTTCTGCCCGTAAGCTTGAACAAATCATTTTATGACGGAACGACCTGAAAAGAGATATTTTTTTCTTGAAACCAGTTTGCATATTCTTCCGGAATACGTTCATCTGTAATGACATATTGTATTTGATCTAGATTGGCAATATGAGCAAAAGTCTTTACTCCGAATTTGCTTGAATCAACAAGAAGAGTAACCTCTGATGATATATTCATCATCTGCTTCTTTAATAATGCCTGCCATTCATTAGCATCACTTAGACCACTTTGCATATCTACTCCTTTACATGATAAAAACAGCTTATTAACATAATATCGTTCAAGGGAACGTTCAGCCAGTGGTCCTACATAAGATAATGATTTCGACAAAAGCATTCCACCTGTTGATATTACTCTAATCTGTTCCTTCTTACTTAATTCCAACGCTACTTTAATAGAATTAGTAATCACAGTTAAAGGCATATCAGGTAATTGTGACGCCATATACCAGGCAGTAGTACTACCATCCAAGATGATTTGTTCTCCAGGCTGTATGCGCTTTACCGCTTCTCGGGCTATTGCTCTCTTTTGTTCTGCGTTCGTAACCTCTCTCTCCATGAAAGGAGTATCACTTGGTTCTTTTTCAATACTCACTGCCCCTCCATGACTTCTCATCAAAAGCTTATCCTGCTCTAATTTCTCTAAATCTCTTCTAATCGTTTCCTCCGTTACCGAAAAAATTTCACTTAATTCTGATACGCGTATACTTATTCTTTCATTCACAAGCTCCACAATTTTTCTACGTCTTTCTGCTACAAGCACTTTCGAAGTTCTCCCTCCATTTTTGTTTTCTTGGGATTAAGTTGATATATGTTTATTACTATAGCATATTTTTCGTTTTAATAAGAAGGCCCTCCCATCAAAAAAAGGATGAAATAAGATAATCCTTACTCCATCCCTTCCTATCAAACTATTGTGCTTTGTTTTTATTATAAATATCAAATGCTACAGCTGCTAAAAGTACCAGCCCTTTAATTCCTTGCTGCCAGTCAATGCCAAGTCCCATTAGTGACATTCCATTATTCATGATTCCCATTACCAAACCACCAATAATTGCTCCAGGTATGGTTCCAATACCCCCATATGCAGAAGCTCCACCGATGAAACAAGCTGCAATGGCATCCAGTTCAAAAAGATTACCAGCTTTTGGAGTAGCCGCATTCAAACGTGCAGCGAATAAGAGACCAGACAATGCAGAAAGTACTCCCATATTAACAAATACCATAAATGTCATCTTTTTCGTTTTAATCCCAGAAAGCAAAGCTGCCTTCTCATTTCCTCCGATTGCATAGATATGTCTTCCTGCTTTTGTTTTGTTTGTTACAAATGTATAAATAACAATCAGAATACCTAATACAATTAAAATATTGGGGATGCCTTCATAGGTTGCGAGAACAAAGGTAAAGATATTCAAAATTAAAATCATTCCTACTAACTTCGATACAAATAGGCCAAATGGTTGGACATCAAATTGATGTTTTAATTGATTCCTTCTGTTTTTTAATTGAAGGAAAATGATAATGATAGATAAAACAGCACCAATTAAAATCGTTAATAGATGCAGCGATCCTCCACTTATATCAGGAATAAATCCAGAGCTGATTTTCTGAAAGGATTCAGGAAAAGGTGCAATCGATTTCCCTTCTAATACAATCATCGTCAACCCTCTAAATAGGAGCATTCCTGCTAGTGTGACTATAAATGCTGGAATACGGACATATGCAATCCAAAAACCTTGCCATGCTCCGATAACAGCACCTAATACTAAAGAAATGACGATTGCTAAAAATGGTGACATTTCATAATTTACCATCATAATGGCAGAGATGGCTCCAACAAATGCGGCAATTGATCCTACCGATAAATCAATGTGTCCCGTGACGATAACAAGTAACATTCCAACTGCTAAAACTAATATATAGCTATTTTGTAAGATTAAGTTTGTAATATTTAAGGGTTTTAGTAATAATCCATCCGTAATAATTTGAAACAATACCATGATGAATACTAAAGCGATAATCATACTATACTGACGGAAATTAACATGAAAAAGTGATTTGCTTTTTTGTGAACCTACTGGATTTGGTTTTATTTGTGGCTGCATTGTTCGCTTACCCCCTTACTTTACTTTTGGTCATATATTTCATTAATTTCTCTTGATTTGCTTCTTCTTTAAGAACTTCTCCTGTTATGCGCCCCTCATTCATTACATAAATACGGTCACACATCCCTAATAACTCTGGTAATTCAGACGAAATCATTAGAATACTTTTTCCCTCATTGACAAGATCATTAATGATTGTATAAATTTCATACTTAGAACCAACGTCTATTCCTCTAGTAGGTTCATCTAAAATTAAGATATCCGGCTCTGAAAAAACCCATTTACTTAATACGATTTTCTGTTGATTACCGCCACTCAGATTTCCAGCTTTTTGAAAGATGCTTGGCGTTTTTATTCTGAATTTCTGCCGATATTCTTCTGCAACCTTTATCTCTTGATTCTTATCTAACACAGAATGTTTAGAAATACGGTCAAGCGTTGCAAGCGTAATATTCTGTTTAATGTCTTCCATTAAGATTAAACCATTGCCTTTTCTATCTTCCGAAACATAGGCTAGCCCATTATTGATAGCTGCAGTTACATCTTTGAATTGCACTTCTTTCCCATTTTTTATTATTTTTCCATTAATATTCTTTCCATATGCTCTTCCAAATAGGCTCATTGCTAATTCTGTACGTCCAGCTCCCATTAACCCCGCAACCCCGACAATCTCTCCCCTTCTGATTGTTAAGGAGACATTATCGATCACTTTCCTATCCATATGCTTTGGATGGTATACATTCCAATCTTTTACCTCAAAAACAACCTCTCCAATATGAGGAATTCGCTCAGGATATCGATTGGTAAGATCTCTCCCTACCATACCTTTGATAATTCTGTTTTCATCCACCTGATCATTCTTTACATCCAATGTCTCAATCGTTTTTCCATCTCTTAAAATGGTAATAGAATCGGCAACCTTTTCAATTTCATTCAGTTTATGCGATATAATGATGGCAGACATTCCTTGTTTTTTAAGGTCTAATAATAAATTTAGTAAGTTTTCGCTGTCATTCTCATTTAAAGAAGCTGTTGGTTCATCTAAAATAAGCAGCTTAACATCCTTTGATAAAGCTTTTGCGATTTCTACTAATTGTTGTTTACCTACTCCAATATCACTTACCTTTGTATTTGGTGATTCACTTAATCCGACTTTTTTAAGCAATTCCCGTGTACGCAAAATTGTTTTATTCCAATCAATAACGCCCTTGTTAACGATTTCATTTCCTAAAAAGAGATTTTCTGCTATCGTCAATTCCGATACTAATGCAAGTTCTTGATGGATGATTACGATTCCTAGCTCTTCGCTTTGTTTGATGTCTTTAAATATGCAAACTTCATTATGAAAGAAAATATCTCCAGAATAAGTACCATGTGGGTAAACTCCGCTCAATACCTTCATTAAAGTTGATTTACCAGCACCATTTTCCCCACAAAGGGCGTGTATTTCTCCTTGCTTAACCTTTAAATTAACATCATCTAAAGCTTTAACGCCTGGGAACTCCTTTGTAATATTTTGCATTTCAAGAATTATATTTGCCATGTCCTTCACCACCTCTATTTTTTCTTACTATTACTGTCCCAGCTGCTCTTTCGTATAATAATTCGTATCAACTAATTCAGCTTCATAATTTTCTATATCCACAGAAACCGGTTTCAAAAGATAAGCAGGAACTACTTTTTTTCCGTTGTTATATGTTTCCGTATCATTTACTTCTGCTTCCTCTCCATTGAGTAATGCCCTTGCCATTTCCACAGCTTTCTTAGCTAATTCTCGTGTATCTTTGAAAATGGTTTGCGTTTGTCTTCCATTTATAATTGCTTTAATAGAAGCAAGCTCTGCATCTTGCCCTGTTATAATCGGCATCGGTTTATCTTTGCTTCCATAGCCAACACCCCTTAAAGACGAGATAACCCCAATACTAATACCATCATAGGGAGACAAGACGGCATCTATCCGTTCAGAGGAATAATGTGCGCTTAATAAATTATCCATTCTAGCTTGAGCTAGTGCCCCATCCCAGCGGAGTGTCGCTCCTTGACTAAATTTTGTTTGCTTACTTCTTACGACTAGTTTGCCAGAATCTATATATGGCTGAAGGACTGACATTGCTCCATCGAAGAAAAAGTATGCATTGTTATCATCTGGTGATCCTGCAAAAATCTCTATATTAAATGGTCCTTCAGATTCTTTCAATCCTAACTTCTCCTCAATATATTGTCCTTGCAGCTCTCCTACTTTAAAATTATCGAATGTTGCATAATAATCTACATATTCACTGTGCTGTATTAAACGGTCATAAGAAATAATTTTTATGCCATCCTTATGGGCTCTCTCTAAAACTCCTGTTAAACCAGATCGGTCATCGATGGGGGCAATGACAAGAATATCTACGCCTTTTGTGATCATATTTTCAATTTGTGCTGTTTGATTTTCAATCACATCCTCTGCATATTGTAAATCCGTTTTAAAGCCAAGTTCTTCAAACAGTTTTTTCATATTTTCTCCATCATTTACCCATCTTTCTGATGATTTGGTAGGCATGGAAATACCAATAAACCCTTTTGACTCTCCAGATGTTTTTTCAACTCCACATGCAGTAGTAATAAATGTTAGTACAATGACAGCAATAAATGTATACACTTTTTTACACAAACAAACTTCCCCCTTTCTACATTTTTCTTAAGCATTTATTTTGACTAAACTTACTATAGCATCTGCCTCAAGGATGGTCTTTTCAAATAATTTACTATTTTTATACTTTTTTAACTTAAATTAAAACGCTTTCATTTCACTAAAAAAAGATTTGTGATGTCTTATCTATCCCTTTACCCATCTTAGTTAATTCAATTGGCTATACGGACAGTTGATCTTCCACCTATTTTCCTGGTCAGCGTTTAGGCTTATTACGCAAAAAAAAGAAGCCCATCTTTCATGGCCCCTACTTCCTTCACTTTATATTATTTGTTTCCTCCATAATATTTCTACGATATTTATTAGGGGAAACGCCCATAATCTTTTTAAACGCTGTACTAAAATAATGCTGCGTTTCATACCCTACTAGCTGAGATATCGTGATAATTGGATAATCCGTTGATTGAAGTAAGTATATTGCCTGTTTCATTCGTTTCGTTGTAAGGAGCTGGACGAAACTTACTTTTAATTCTTGCTTCATTAATCTACTTAAATAAACAGGAGATACCTGTAAAGTGATCGCAACCTTCTCGAGTGAAAGGGAAGAATCTGCATATTGATGGTCAATAATACTCTTTGCCCTTCTCACAATAGGTGAAATATTCATTTCCTTTTGGATCATTTCTTTACAGTTTTTATATAAGGAAAAGAGTTGTTTGTAATCCACTTCATTGTTATTTATATAGATGGCAATAGACATTTTTAGTTCTTTTCTGATATATTCCTCCAACTGTAAAGCTACCTCATTAGTGATAGTTTGCCAGATAATTAGAGCGATCAAACCTGATTCATCATGAAAATAACCTATTTCCTTGTGTTTTAAGAATAAGAGAATATGATATTTTAACGATTCTTGAATCTCTCCTTTTTCCTTTTCACTTAAGATAGACTTGTTCTCGAGAAATTCCAAACAAGAAATAACTACTAGTTGTTTAGGTATACTCGTATTTAAATAGTAAAAAGCTAATTGTTCCTTTATTTCCTCGTTCGTTAATTTGCCCCCTATCCATTCACGGAAGAAATTATGTTGTAAGGTCGGCAGATTTTTAGTGAATTGCTCGGACGTTCTGTCCAATAAAGCCCTTTTTTTATTTACTTCTACTAACTCCATTTTTATCTTATTTAACAATCCCATTAGATGATCTGGATCGATAGGTTTTAATAAATAATCGAATACATTTAATCGAACGGCTTCTTGGGCATACTTAAATTCATCATACCCCGTTATAATAATAATTTGGCAGTCTGGCAGCTTGGCTTTTACCTGTTTAATCACCATTAATCCATTTGCAATTGGCATATTTATATCTATAAGGAGGATGTCGACAGAATGCATCAGCGAAAGCTCTATCGCCTCTTCCCCATCCTCCGCTTCTGCTATAACATTCATCTGAAGTGCAGACCAATCGATGACATTCCGTATCCCTTCCCGAATAATGGGTTCATCATCGGCAATTAACACATTCCATATTTGTTTATCCATTCATTCTCACTCCTTCTTTTCCTCTAGATTCATGGGAAGTTTTATCGTTACTGTTGTTCCTTTATCAGGCTCACTATCAATTGTGAGACCATACGCGTCTCCATATGTAAGTTTAATTCTTGCTTGTACATTCATCATGCCATAGCCAAAATTTATCTGTTCCTTCCTTTCCTTTTTTAAGATCACAAGTGTATTTAGTTTTTCTCTTAGTGCATGTAACTCCTCCTCTTCCATGCCTTTTCCATCATCCGTAACTTTTAAAAGTAAGCACGCATTTTCCTGAATTGCAGAGATTATTATGTTTCCAGGTCCTCTCCTTTCTTTTATTCCGTGATAAATTGCATTCTCCACTATAGGCTGAAGGACCAACTTAAGGATTGTTACTTCTGTCAAATTAGAATCATATATAATTTCATAACTTAATTTCTCCTGATATCTTGCCTTTTGAATCATAAGATAACTTTGAATATGCTTCATTTCGTCTTTTAAGGGAATCATATCATTGCCCTTACTTAAACCAATTCTGAAAAAGGAAGATAATGATGCAACTACCTCTGCAACATCTTTTGCTCCATGCTTTCTTGCCATCCAATTAATCGTATCTAATGTATTGTATAGAAAATGTGGCTTTATATGTGCTTGAAGACTTCTTAATTCTGCTTCTCTCTTTTGTTTTTCTTGCACTTCTGTTAATGTTATTAAACTATTAATCTTTGTAATCATATGATTAAATGTTTTTCCTAGTCTGCCAATCTCATCTTTTCGTTTCCCCTTATAGCGGATTTCCATCTGGCCATCTTCAATTTTTCTCATCATCGTCATTAATTCAATGATCGGATTGGAAATAGAATGAGAAAAATAATAAGACACCGTTATACCGGCAAAACATAAAAAAAATACAAAAAAGAACAAATACAATTGAATTTCTTTTACCTCTGCTACTGATTCATCTGAATGAAATATCCCAACTGTTGTCCAATTGGAAAAAGGGGTTCTTTGATAAATAAACTCCATCTTCTCCCCATCTACTACCTTTTTATAAGCCCCCCAATCTCCTTCCAATAAAATCGTTTCTGGAATCTCGATTGCTTCACTATTAGAAGTAGAATAAATCTCTTTGCCATTTTCATCTATTACAGTTAAAAATCCCGATAATCCAATATGGACATTATTCATCGCTTCTCCAATGACTCTTAATTTTAAATCGATTAATAAGACACCGGTTATTTCTTGTGTATCTCTATCGACGATTGCCCTAACAACAGTCACGACATCTTCATCCTTGTAATTAATTTGGCTGATAATATGACGCTTTTCAGGCTTCCCAATAATTTTAAAGATCCCTTTATTACGGACTGCTTCCTTGTACCACTCCTCCTTTGTTAAATCAACCTTATCCTCTGCATAAAGTTCATTACTAATATATTTTCCTTGCTTATTGATTAATAGGATTCCTGCAATTTCTGGGTACAAGGATGTAAACCCTTGCATTGTTTGGCGAATAGAATAACTTTGATCCGTCTCGTTGCCTTCCTTTCGATTTGAGGAAAAAAAAGTCTTAATTTGTGCATCCATCGAAATGAGATAACTTACATTTTGTACATTTGTTATGGAAGATTCTAATGTCGTGTTTACTTGATTGATTAATTGCAAGGTATTTTTTGTTGCTTGTTCTCCTAAAATTTTTTCCACTGTTACACCGACTAATAAACCTAGTCCAATGGCTGGGATAATACTAATTAGTAAAAACAAAGCAATCAATTTATCTCTTAGTGAAAAATCATTAACTTTCCTTAATTTCGCAAACATTTATCTAAACCTTTCTTCCTTACTTTGTATATTCGGCATAGTATTCTTTCACATTATCCTTTGTAACAATGGTAATTCCCGTATCGACATAAGAAGGCAGGCCATGAGGATCGCTAATGATGTCCTTTTGATGCAGTTTAAAAAGAAACTGCATGGACCAATAGCCCATATTCCATGTTCCCTGAGCAATGGTTGCAGATATAGTTCCGTTTTCTATGTTATCTAATGTCTTTCTGTCTACATCAAAGCTAATAATCTTTACATCCATCTTCTTGTTTTCTTTTGCTGCATCTGCTACTCCGACTCCCCCATTTGCTTCTGTTACAAATATCCCTTTAATATCTGGATAGTTTTTCATTATCTCTTTTGCTATTTTTTCCGATTTCAGTTGATCGCCTTCTCCATTTTGGACTTGCACCACTTCAATATTCGGATAGTTTGATTTAATGGTTTCCACAAACCCTTTTGTTCTTTCTTGATGGTTTAACTGATCTGGTAACGTAATGACGGCTACTTTTCCCTTTTTATTTATAAGGGATGACAGTTTATCTGCTGCCTTTACACCCGCTTCATAATTGTTAGTACCTAAAAAGGCTGATGCTTTACTTAACGGTGCATCAGAATCGAACAATACAACTGGGATTCCCATCTCCACAGCTTTATCAATGGTGGCATTTAGATTATTCGGATTTATGGCAGAAAGAGCAATCCCAGCAGGCTTCTTGGCAATCACTTGCTCTAATATAGTAATTTGCTCATGCAGGTCATATTGCGTTCCACCTCTATAAGCAACCGAAACATTCCATTCATTAGCCGCATCCTCAAATCCCTTTAATGCCGACTTCCAGTAATCCATCCCTGCCAGAAAGGTGACCATCACAAACTCGTCATTAACGACACCTTGTAAGCGCTCTCTTTTTACACCGTTATTATCGTCTAAAGCATTATACAAATGAGAATAATAAAAATAAATACCAAATAATATAAAAACAAACATATATACATACAGTAACCGCTTCAAAAACCACACCTCCAAAGGAAAAAACTGTATGTATCATTATACATGGAAACATTTGCAGTGAAAAGAAAAACAAGTATCCAACATGCAATTCCACCTTTTAACCAGTAAGTATCCGCCGGTAGAACCGGCGGTTTTAATTTCGCCCTATAAGGGCACTTTACCAACGAAGCCCCTAAAGGGACCTCTAAATTGACCGCCAACCGTTTACTCTCCCTACTTATCTTTAAATGGATCGACGTATTCTCGTTTGCTCATATTATCTCGCAAACGGTCCTCTGCTTCTTGCTCTCGTATATACTTTGCAATTGTTTTTTCGTTTAATCCAACCGTACTTACGTAATATCCTTTCGCCCAAAACGTTCGATTTCCATGATTATATTTTAAATTTGCATGTCTATCATGGATCATCAATGAACTTTTACCTTTTAAATATCCCATGAAATACGAAACAGACATTTTCGGTGGTATTTTTACCAGCATGTGTATATGATCTGGCATGGCATGTGCTTCCATTATTTCTACATCTTTCATTTCACATAGTTTTCTCAATATAGCACCTATATCTTTTCTTAATTTCCCATATACTACTTTCCTTCTGTATTTGGGAATAAATACGATATGATACTTACAATTCCATCTTGTATGTGATAAACTATTGTCGCTCGACATGAGCAGAACTCCTCTCGTTATTTGAAGTTGGTTTGACGGCCATCTTCTATTATAACGATTGGAGTTTTTTTCTAATACGACTCTACAAGTTTTATTTTCACACAGGCAGAGCCTGTGGTTTAAAAAGAGTAAATAAAAAGAAACCACTCACGGTTGAGAGTGGTTTCAGCTTGTTGACAAAAGGAATTTAGGAAATGCAAATGGAATTATTATGCATTGATTGGAGTGGAAGGGGTGAGACTCCTGTGGGATCTGCGAGACAGTCTGAGACCCTGCAGGCCTTTAGGGCGAAGCGGCTCAGCGCGAGCCCCACGGAAAGCGAACCCCTGCAACGGAAATCAACTCTTATTTAAAAGAATGTATATGTATAAACTAAGACAAACTCCTAATTACTGAATTAGGAGTTTGTCGACAGTCTGAAACCACTCACGGTTGAGAGTGGTTTCTTTTTATTTTATCTTTTGGAAAGAACTTCTTCCTCATACACTTTCACTTCATTCAGCCAAGATTCACGCACCGGTACATCCATTTGTTCACAATAGTAATCCCAAATTGCCCCAAATGGATATGTTTTAAATTCTTCCATTAATGCCAATCTCTCTGTAAAATTTCCTTCCTCTTGTAATTGTTTTAATTTATCATTTGGAAGCAATAATGCATTTAAAAGTGCTTTAATCATATTTCTTGTACCAATTGTCCATGCTGCTACGCGGTTAATGCTTGCATCAAAGAAATCAAGACCTATAATTACTTTATCTAATGCATCATTACGTACGATTTCTACAGCAATTTCTTTTAGTTCATCATCTAAAATAACAACATGATCACTATCCCATCTTACTGGTCGAGATACATGTAATGCCAATTTATCACTAAATAAAAGCATGGAAGAAATTTTATTCGAAACAGTCTCGGTCGGATGATAATGACCTGTATCCATGAGGCATAATTTATTATTTTTCAAGGCATAGCCTAAGTAAAATTCATGGGAACCGACTACATAAGATTCTGAACCAATTCCAAAAACCTTGCTTTCTACTGCATCTAAATTATAGCGTTCATCTGTTTCTACAGCATAAATTTTATCCAAGGAATCCTTTAGTCTTTTTCTTGGAGTTAAACGGTCGCTTGGAATGTCTTTGTAGCCATCCGGTATCCATATATTCGTTAATGCAGGCGTTCCGAGCTCTTTCCCGAAATATTCAGCAATTTTTCGACTAGCAATACAATGTTGAATCCAAAAATCACGAATTTCTTGATCTGGATGAGCTAACGTTAATCCATCAGCTGCTTTTTCATGGGAAAATAAAGTCGGATTAAAATCCAGCCCTAAGCCATTTTCTTTTGCCCATTGCACCCAATTTTCAAAATGCTTTGGCTCTAGCTCATCTCTTTCTACGGCTAGCCCATTGGTTTCTGCATAAATAGCATGGAGATTCACGCGATGTCTTCCAGGAATAAGTGAGAGCGCCTTCTCTAAATCGCTTCTTAATTCCTCCGGATTCGTTGCTTTCCCAGGATAATTCCCTGTTACATCAATACCACCAGATAATTCTCTTTGATTTACTTCAAATCCAGCAATGTCATCCCCTTGCCAACAATGGATTGAAATCGGGATATTCTTTAGCTTTTCTAATGCTTCTTCTACATTTACTCCCCATTGCTCATATTGTTTTTTTGCCAGCTCAAAATTTTCTTTAACAGACATGTTTGTGTCCTCCTTTTATTTGATTGCATCTTCCGCAGCTTTATATACTTTTATCTCAAATGATTGCTTTATCATTTGTCTAGCCTCTGATAAACTATCTATTTCTCCTAATGCGATGAATTGAGAAACAATATTCCCAATTGCTGTCGCTTCTATCGGTCCAGCATATACCTCCTTCTGAGACGCTTCTGCAAGTAGCTGGTTTAGCATTTCATTCTGACAGCCGCCGCCAATAATATTAATACTCGGAAAAGTTTTTTCAAAAATTTCTTCTATCTCATTTATCGCTATAACATAGCTATCTACTAAACTATCATAAACACATTTCGCTATTTCTCCAGGTGTTGCCGGAACTTGCTGTCCTGTTTCTAGACAATAGTTCTGAATTTCTTCTACCATATTGTCAGGCTTTAGAAAACGATTATCATTTACATTTACAATACTTGAAAAACCTTGTGCCTCTTTTGCTAATTCAACAAACTTGGCAAAAGAGTATTGGTTATTATAATTGCGTCTGACTTCCTGTATCATCCATAGTCCCATAATATTTTTTAAGAAACGATAGCGATAATCAATTCCTCCTTCATTAGTAAAGTTATAATCTAAAGCCTTTGTCACACAAATTGGAAATCTATTTTCCACACCAATCAATGACCATGTCCCCGAACTGATATAGATTGTATCATTAAAAGCTGGAACTGAAATTACTGCTGAACCTGTATCATGAGTCGCTGGCAAAATCACTTTCATATCAAAGCCAAACTCTTCCACTAATTCTGGTCTTAAATTCCCAAGAATCGTATTTGGCTTTTTAATTTCTTGGAATATTTCTTTATTGATCTCTAATGTATCAAGTATCGTTTTATCCCATTTTTTGGTGAAAGCATTTAATAACTGTGTCGAAGTAGCATTGGTGTATTCATTCACTGCAATACCTGATAATAAATAGTGTAAATAATCAGGTATCATTAAAAAGGTTTTCGCTTGTGCGAATACTTCTGGCTGTGTCTTTTTTAACGAATATAACTGATAAATAGTATTAAATTTTTGGAATTGAATTCCCGTTTCTAAATACAATCTTTCTTTCATTATTTTCTGGAATACTTCTTCCATCATGCCATCCGTTCGATCGTCCCTATAAGCAACAGCATCTGTTAAAAGTTCCCCCTTTTCATCTAGTAATACAAAATCTACTGCCCATGTATCGATACCAATACTTTCAGGAGTAATTCCTATGTCATTACATTTTTTAATTCCTTTTTTTATTTCCGAAAATATCATTTCTATATCCCAGCAATAATGCTGTCCTTTTTTGATCATCCTATTTTCGAACCGGTGAATTTCTTTCAGTTCTAATTTTTCTAATGAAACAGACCCGAGAATAAGCCTACCACTTGAGGCCCCAATATCTACTGCCAGTGTATATCTAGTCATTTACACCTCTCCTTGAAAAGGAATTAAAAAACGTTTTCTTAGGGATATTGTAATGGGTTTCATTTTTAAATAAAATAACGCACTTTTCTTTTTTATTGTCCTTATTTTCCATATCTCCTTCATTGTTTTATAAAAGGAATTAGATTACAAAGAAAAAACTAGCATATTACTATTTTGCTAGTTTCAACCGAAACGCTTTTGGCGTCATTCTATATTTTTCTTTAAATATCCGATAGAAATAACTTATATTATCATAACCTACTTCTTCTACAATCCTCTTAATTGGAAGATCCGTTGTCTCTAATAGATTCTTTGCTTCGCTCAGTCGCTTTTCCTGCTGCAATTCCTTAAAAGTATAGCCTGTTGCTTTCTTAATATTTTTACTTAATGAAGACATTGATTGGTGAAGGCGTCCAGCAAGTTCATTCAGTGTCCCTAGCTGATAGTGCTCTTCGATGTAACTCAAAGCCTCTATGACTACATAATGATCTTGTGTTACTCCTTCATTTTGTTGAATCTTATCAGTATTTTTTATCAGTTCAATCATTAATAATCCCATATAAAGCTTCATCGTCGATTCAGATAAAATGGAATTATTACTTTCTTCTTTTAATAGTTTCCCAATTATATCCTGAATTTCTATGACCTCTGAAACCTTGTAATATAAATACTGACCACTCTCTTTATGTTTAAATAAACTACTAATTAAAAAATCTGTCAGCTTATTTTCTTCATGTAAATATTGAAATATAAATTGAAAAAATGGCGGCTGAATGATGAAATTAACGACGATATCGTCCTTATCACACGCCTCTATTTCATGTTCCATGTGCTGATTTAAAAATAGAAGTTCTCCTCTTTTCAACACGATTTCATCGTTCCCAACTTTCTGCTTTAACTGACCATTTACGACATAATTAATCTCAATATAATTATGCTTATGTTTAGGAAAATCAATAAAACGTGTATGCTTTCTAACCGCTATCATTTTATCATTACGCAAAAACTTTTCACTTTCTATGATAAAATTACTTTGACTAGTATAGATGTCTTTTATTACCCCTTGTTTTTGCTGAACAATGCATATTTCTTCCTCTGTTAACTTCCTTAATTGTTCCATTAAAACATGATCCAAGAAGGTCTGCCTCCTAATTTAACTATCTTTGTATTATTATGAGAGTACAGAATAATTTAGCAACTATTCCGAGGAATCTTACATATTTTTTGATAAATAAGGTGGGGAGGAATTAACGCTAACACACAGAAAGTTAAACTGTAAACGGTGAATACATAAAGCAGCTCTCCCTATAAAAGAAGCTATGCTGCTTTATCTGTTTTGCCATTCTATTTTTAAGAACAGCCCTGTTTACAGTTCTAATCTGCTGTTTTCTTATTGCTTACGTCCAAATGCTTTAGTCTTGATATTTTTATTTTCCAGAAACTCTTCTATTTTTTTCTGTTCTCTTCCGTTAACTACCTTACTGCTTTTATATAAAGAGTCCATGTTTACTGTAGGAATGACATCTTCATTCAAGTCGTCTGTAAGTTGGTCGAGCACTGTATCTAATTCATCTAGCATCCCATTTAAACTTGTAATATATCTACTTATTCTTTCGGATTCTTCTTGATAACCCTGGGGTAATGTATTTTGTGAGATATAGTTTAAAAAGTTATCATCATTTTCTCTTGTAAGCCTGTTAATTTGCTTTAACTTCTCTAAATCACTTTTCGTTAATTCTTTTTCTTCGTCTATTATCTCTTGAAAAGGGGAACTAGCAAGAGATAATTCTTCATGGGTGTCTAAGTATGTTTTTATGCTTGATTTCATTTCTTCTTCATCAATTACACTATTTTGTTTGTCAGAATAAAAAATGGTACTAGGAACCTTCACATTATTTGTATCGACTATTTCCTCTTCCGTCTCCATTCCACCTCCTTTTGAACATGCACTTAATAGAAAAAGAATTAGCATACTATAAAATATTCTTTTCATTAACGCCTACTCCCCTTTGCAAATTTAATATTCCCTGGCTTTAGAGGACTATCACAAATGGTATATCCACTTAACCAAATTGACCTTCCATTAGTTGAGGGTATTAGCTGGAAAAATATTTTAGTCATTCGTTAATACTATTTCACAGAGATGTCCTCATTTCCCTCGACTTATTCAGGAATACAAAACAACTTTTAACCAATTTTCATCCGTTAGTTTAATAAACATTCATAAATCATATTAACATATATTACCTTATTTAACATTAAAAAGAAGTATGATTTTCATGGAAATCACACTTCCTTTATGCTTATCTTTATCTCTTTGAGGCTCTCAAAAGCACAAATTAGAATAATAATCTAACCAATATTATCTCGTAAAGGCCGCTGGAACTCCTCCATCTACTGTCAGCATGCATCCAGTAGTTTTCTCCGCTTTGGAGGAAGAGAAATAACAAATCGCTTCCGCTATATCCTTTGGAAAAATATTAACTAATAAAGTGGTCCGTTTTTTATAATGCTCTTCTAATTGATCTGGTTCAATTCCATAGTTAGCTGCTCGCTCTTCACGCCACTTAGAGCCCCAAATAGCGGATCCTTGTAATACGGCATCAGGTAAGACAGTATTAACACGTATACCGAATTCTCCTCCCTCTGCTGCAATACATCGTGCAAGATGCGCTTCCATTGCTTTTACAGAACTATAGGCCGTAACATTCTTCCCTGCGTAGACAGAGTTTTTAGAACCAATGAAGACCATACTTCCACCTAGTCCTTGTTCCTTCATTTGTTTGAACGCTTCTCTTGCAACTAGAAAATACCCTGTACCAAGAACATTTAAGTTTAAATTCCATTCTTGTAGAGACGTTTCGTCAAACGGGCTAGAAGTAGCAAGACCAGCGTTATTGACGATGATATCCACACCACCAAAGGTTAGAGCTGTTTTCTTGTACGCTTCTTTCACCGCATCTTCTTTTGTTACATCCATCTTAACAGCTAATGCTCTCATGGAACCATACTTCTCATTTATTTCTGCTGCAACCTTTTCGGCACCTTCTATATTAAGATCTGCAATAACAACATGTGCCCCTTGCTCTGCAAATAGTCGACATGTTTCACTGCCTATCCCGCCAGCTCCACCTGTAACAAATGCGACTTTACGAGAGAATTCAGCTTCTTTCGGGGCAAGGGATAATTTATACAATTCTAGTGGCCAATACTCTATTTTAAATGATTCATTTTCATTTAACGAGACGAAATTACCTAAGGTGGTAGTTCCCTTCATAACAGAAATTGCACGGTGGTATAAAGCGCCGCTTACTGCTGCCATAGCTAGTGTCTTCCCAGTGTTAACCATCCCAATGCCAGGTATTAGAATAACACGCGGAGCAGTTTCAGAAATTTGATCTCCAGTCTCTTTGTTTCTATCAAAATACGATGTATATTCTTTTTTAAATTCTTCTACACCTGATTTAATCTTTTCTTTTAAACTAGCAATATCTTTCGTTGTTGGATTCCATTCAATATATAAAGGCTGTCTTTTCGTATGTACAAGATGATCTGGGCATGCTGCACCAATTTGTGATAAGGTTTTCGCATCCTTGCTATTTACAAATTGAAGCACATCAGCCCCTCTATCGTAGGTTAACAGCATTTGTTTTTCTCCACTAACCGCGCCCCGGATTACTGGCATTACTTGGCTTAAAATTTCTTCTGCCTCTTCTTCATTTAAAGCAGGATATTGTTCTCCGCCAAATACTTGCTCCTCGTCTATTTTATTATGAATATATTTTTCCGCTTCGTTAATAATTGAAATTGTTTTGTTATAGCTTTCTTCGGCAGTTTCTCCCCAAACAACAAGACCGTGTTTTTCCATTAATACTAATTCTGCATTTGGATTATTCTTCACACCTTCTGCAATCATTTTAGATAAGGTGAAGCCAGGACGAATATACGGTACCCAAACGAAACGATTCCCATATATTTCTTCGGCAATTTGTTTTCCATTATCAGCACAGCAAATACTAATAATAGCATCGGGATGTGTATGATCTACATGTTTATACGGTAAAAAAGCGTGTAATAAAGTTTCAATAGATGCCCTTGGATGAGAACGATCAATCATACAATGAGATAGATAAGCAACCATTTCCTCATCTGACATTTCTTTTCTTTCCATTAACGGTTTTATATCCTCTAGCTTTAGACCAGTAAAATTATGCGCTTTCATTGTTGCTAAATCTGAACCACTTCCTTTTACCCACATTACTTCTATGTCTCTACCACGGAAATCCTTTTCGATTGTTTTCATTGAAGTATTACCGCCACCCCAATTACATACTGCTCGATCTGTTCCGATTAAGTTGGAACGATATACAAGTTCTTCTAATCCCTTATTTAACTGCGAAGCTTTTTCATTATTCCATAAATTCTGTACCATTAATATTTCTCCCTTCAGAAATTGTTTTTTTATACCCCAAATACATTATATAATATGTTTGTTTGTTTTTGAAATGGTTTATTTGTTTTTATTTATCTTTTTAAAGACTAATCCTCTTAAAAGGGAAAGAATATGATGTGTATCTATGTTACGCTTTCGCTTATTATTGTTTTTTAGTGAGTTAAGATGTATTTTCGCTTTCTTTTGCTTGATGAACGCCACCTTCCCCGGATGCTTCTGTTTTTTGCTTTCATTCTTTTGATGAACGCCACTTTTCTCTTTGACCTTCTTCTTTTTGGTTTTCATTCCCTTTATGAACACTACGTTTTCCGAATGTTTTTGTTTTTTGGGCTTTCATCCTTTTAATGAATGCCACTTTTCTTTTTCCCGTCCTACTTTTTGGCTTTCATTCCTTTTATGAACATCCCTCCCGCCGAATTCTGTCACTTTGTCGCTCTTCTTCAAAAAAAGAAGCTTTAAGACAGGTTCACCCTATCTTAAAGCTTCTTTACTGTTTACTTCCCTAGCATTTCTACAGTTTCTTCCACGCCGACTGCATATGCTGCAAATTTCCCATCTTTGATTTTTATCATCGTTGGTGTTCCTGTAATCTCAATTTCTTCCGCGTTTTCTGGTACTTCGTTTCCGAAAGCAGTATTATGTGTTGCAATGATTTGGTTTTCTTCGTTCGCGACAATTCCCCAAGCAGTATTTTTATCATTTTGGAAATTCTCTATGTTTATGCCCTCATTCCATACTTCTTTCCCGTCTTCGATTTTCCCAATTACTTGGTCATACTTTTTATGATGCTCTTCCCAGTCATACCAGCTCGATTCATTTTTTTCATCCTGCATATCTACAACATAAATAGGTGTGTCACCGTTATTGCTAAAAGAAAGAACATCTTTTTCAATTTGTTTACAGTATGTACAAGTGGCTTGCCAGAAATAAACGATGTATTCTTCCTCTTGTTGATTAAAAGTAGCTGATGCATTTATTTTCTGTATGTCTTCAATTGCGTCATTATCCTTACTCTTTAGTGTCCATATAGCTGCGATACAAATAATAATAATTACCACAATTACACTAAATATAATAATCGGTCTATTTTTTCTTTTCATTCTCAATCTCCTTTTTCAAACCCTATTAACTATATTCTATCTAAAAAGCTCTGTAAATAAAGCATCAATCCTCCACTAAATTCAACATAATTGTGAACATACCTATTTACCAACGACAACTGAAATGGGAGACTTTTTAGCATAAATTCACAATATTCGTCTTATTCATTCCTCCTATGATAAAATCAAACTATCTGATAAAGGAGTTGAATCGCATGAAAGAAAATATAATAAATCGTTTTGTATCGTATGCAGTTGTCGATACCCAATCAAATGAAAATAATTTAGAATGTCCGTCTACACCAGGACAATTAACATTAGCCAATTTATTGGTGGAAGAGCTGAAAGAAATTGGTATGGAAGAAGTAACGATTGATGAAAACGGTTATGTGATGGCAACTTTGCCAGCAAATACTGAGAAAAAAGTGCCGACAATCGGCTTCCTTGCTCACTTAGATACTGCTACTGATTTTACAGGTAAAAATGTACGTCCACAAAAAGTGGAAAATTATGATGGGGAGGATATTACCTTAAACGAAGATTTACATATCGTTTTATCTCCTAAAGATTTTCCAGAATTAAAAAATTACGTAGGACATACTTTGTTGACAACGGATGGCACAACCTTACTAGGAGCAGATAACAAAGCAGGTATTGCCGAAATTGTAACAGCTCTTATTTACTTAAAAGAAAACCCAGCAATTAAACATGGTAAAATTAGAGTGGCATTTACACCAGATGAGGAAATCGGCAGAGGTCCACATAAATTTAACGTAAAAGCCTTTAATGCTGATTTTGCTTACACTGTTGATGGCGGGCCATTAGGCGAATTGCAATATGAAAGCTTCAATGCTGCTGGCGCAAAAATCACAGTGAAGGGAACGAATGTTCATCCTGGTACAGCAAAAGGAAAAATGGTTAATAGTATGAAAATAGCGATGGAATTACAAAACCGCTTACCAGCAAATGAGGCACCTGAATATACGGAGGGCTATGAAGGTTTTTATCATTTACTATCCTTTGAGGGAGACGTGGAAGAAACAAAGCTTGCTTATATTATCCGTGATTTTGATCGTACTTCTTTTGAAGAGAGAAAAAGAATCCTGCAGACAATTGTAGCGGAGTTAAATGAAAAGTATGGTGCCGAAACAGTAAAACTGGAATTAAACGACCAATACTACAATATGCGGGAAAAAATTGAACCCGTAAAAGAAATCGTGGATGTAGCCTATCAAGCAATGATAAATCTCGGTATTACACCAATTGTTCAGCCAATTCGCGGTGGTACAGATGGTTCACAGTTATCTTATATGGGATTGCCAACTCCCAATATTTTTACAGGTGGAGAAAACTTCCATGGTAAATATGAGTTCATTTCTGTCGATAACATGGTAAAAGCAACAAATGTAATCGTAGAAATTGTCCGCCTATTTGAAGAACGTGGATAAAGGAAAGAAGGCTTTTGATGCCTTCTTTCAGCTTGTTGACAAAAGGAATTTAGGAAATGCAAATGGAATTATTATGCATTTATTGGAGTGAAAGGGGTGAGACTCCTGTGGGATCTGCGAGACAGTCTGAGACCCTGCAGGCCTTTAGGCCGAAGCGGCTCAGCGCGAGCCCCACGGAAAGCGAACCCCTGCAACTGAAATTAACTCTTATTTAAAATAATGTATATTTATAAACTAAGACAAACTCCTAATTACCGAATTAGGAGTTTGTCGACAGTCTGAAAGAAGGCTTTTGATGCCTTTTTTTCTAAGTTTGCTAACCTTATTTTTACAGATGTTTATTTCGTTAACCGAAGTAAATTTTGTACTTTTAACAGTTTAGTATATAATGATTCAGTGCCAAATCCCTATTTTCTATGGATTTAGTGGTGAAAGAAAAGATTAGAGGAGTTTTGCAATGGATACAATGAGTAAGATGCAAGAAGAAGTAACACAAAATACAGAATTACATCACTATATATTAGAAACTTTTGGACTTCAATCGAAGAAAAAAAGAGTTCGTAAAAAACTTTTGAAACAAGTAATCTCGCAAGAAAAAGTTCTAAAAAAATTGGTGAGCGAATTTAAGAATACAGACCAAGAACAGCCTGTAGTTTCTAGAAAAGAAGAAGTAAGCACTGTTTCCTTTGAGAAACTACCCGTTACTACTCTATTAAAAATCGGGAAAGAATTTTTTAAAGAAGAAGAAAGTGTTCGTTTTTATTATAATAAAAACAAAGAACCTTTCTACAAGAATAAAGAAATGCTTATTACATGTATTTCAACAAATTATGCTGCAGCACCAGCTGATATTCAAAAAGAAATCATAACTAAACTATAATTCTTCACTATGATGAGATTCACTTATGGATAGCCACTTCTATTTATCCTCTTATTCGAACGAAGTGGCTACAATTTTTTATCCTCAACCTTTCATAAAAACAAGCAAGCGCATCCAATCAGCTTGTTCGATATCTCACAATCTGCTATAATTTTGATGTAATACATAGATTAAGAAAGGGAGGCATACAAATGATTAAGATTGCACCCTCCATTCTCTCCGCTGATTTTGCTAAGCTAGGGGATGAAGTGAAAGATGTAGAACGAGGTGGCGCTGATTACATTCATGTGGATGTAATGGATGGTCATTTTGTACCAAATATAACTATTGGCCCACTTATTGTGGAAGCAATTCGTCCTGTGACAACTTTGCCATTAGATGTTCATTTAATGATTGAAAATCCAGATGCTTATATTCCAGCATTCGCTAAGGCTGGTGCTGATATCATCACCGTACATGTAGAGGCCTCTCGCCACTTGCATCGTACTATTCAATTAATAAAAGAACAGGGCGTAAAGGCTGGAGTAGTATTAAATCCAAGTACGCCAGTAGAAATGATTAAGCATATTATCGAAGATATTGACATGGTTCTATTAATGACAGTTAATCCTGGTTTTGGCGGACAGGCTTTTATTCCTAATGTCCTTCCTAAAATTAAAGAAGTACGTCAGTTAGCAGATCTGTTAAATCCAACACTTGATATTGAAGTAGACGGTGGTATTAATACTGAAACTGCTGTATTAGTCAAAGAGGCAGGCGCGAATGTTCTTGTTGCCGGATCATTTATTTATAACAATCCTAATCGTGAAGAAGCAATTAAAGCAATACGTGGATAAAATAGTAACAAGGAGTCTATAAATTTAGATTCCTTTTTTTATATTTTAACTAACCCAATTGTATGATGTTGGTACAATAGACTTTCTATTAAAGCTACTTGAGTCTCCTCACAATGAATAACGATAACTAACTCCGCTTTACTTGGCTTTATCTCTTCTTTATTTCTCCACCGCTTATACAAATAATCTACCGGAATAGTGATACAAATTCCCGCTATTAAACCAATTAATCCCCAAAGAATTGGACCTAAATAAAGAACAAATCCATAGATGGTCCCCAAAAGCATCATAATCATACTCACACTAGCAACAAAGAACATATTAAAACCATCTGCATTGAAAGGATCCATATATTTTTTCTCTACCCCTTTTTTATTAAGAGATGATACAAATATATCTTCCTTGCGAATATGATGTTTTTCTAATTCATGTAGTACCAATTCGACTTTTAAGGAATGATCAAAGACGGAGATAATATTCATGGATTATTGTCCTTTATTTTAAAGTTTCTTTTAAGATAAAAAGAATATTTTTGTTCAAGATAATGGCTCTGTTCTAGTCTAAACAGTTGATTCATTTCGATGGCATGGTAATATGTATCACATGCAGCAAATAGATAAATGGACGGCAGAAACAGAAGCCATTCTATATTAATAATGGAGGTCGCTAAACCATACAATCCTCTGCAAGTGAAATAAATTCCTTCTAATGCTTTTGAATGGTAGATTATGATTAGATGACTAGCTAATAAAAATGAACCCGTTAAAAAGTTTCTAAGAATTAAATGACCAAGACCTGGAGTAATGATGGACCAAAATACTGGTACCCATTTATTTACTCGCTGCAAATAATTGATTCCCAATGGATGGATGACAAATGGCATTAGTGGATATCTTTCCTCTTTAGCTAACTTAGAAAATTGATTAATATCCGTAGTTATTCTGTATGCATCCCATGCATTAAAAATATAAATTCCTACATAGAAAAAAAACCATCTTATATCCAGCGATTCAGCAGCTAATTGAAATTCGCCAATACAGGAGTACAAAATAGCTAAATTTAAATGCGCCTGTGTATTAATCAAAAATTCCCATATAAATAAAAGTACTCCTATCAATAACTTTCCAACCATAATATGACCAGTACCTGGCATGGCAAGAGCCCACCATAGTGGCATCAAAGGATTGCTTACACTTAAATAATTTGTTCCAATAATAGACATATTCATGTTTTTATATCTATATGCTTGCTCATTGAATTGTTGCACCCGTGCTCACCAACTCGTTTTTTTCTAGTATGCTTCCTTCTGCTAATTTTTTATACATATATTTCGAATCAAATTAAAACTACTCACTTGAAGCGAAAAAAATTATATTAAAAACATTATTATTTTTCATAATAAAATGATTATTATGAATTCAGACTCTAAAAAGCCACAAATTATTCCAATTTTATGTTCTAGCAAAATTTTTTTTGACAAGTCTAGTATCTTTTCAGTATTATATTAAAATAATAGAGGAGGTTTCTTTAATGTCAGATTTAAATAAACAGAAAATTGTGGACAGTGTTCCCCAAAAGGGATTTTTTGGTCATCCTAAAGGGTTGTTCACACTTTTCTTTACAGAATTTTGGGAAAGATTTTCCTACTATGGGATGAGAGCCATCCTAGTTTATTATATGTACTACGAAGTATCTAAAGGTGGATTAGGTATTTCCGAAGGTACGGCGATTGCCATTGTATCTATATACGGTTCACTCGTTTATATGTCTGGTATTATTGGTGGATGGTTGGCAGATAGAATATTTGGGACAAGTAAGGCCGTTTTCTATGGCGGTATATTCATTATGCTTGGTCACATTGTATTAGCTGTGCCGGGTAGTATTACCATGTTCTTTATTTCCATGATTTTAATTGTTATCGGAACAGGATTATTAAAACCAAATGTATCAAGTATTGTTGGAGAAATGTATAGTCCAGAGGATGCGCGTCGTGACGCAGGTTTTAGTATATTCTACATGGGAATTAACCTTGGTGGATTCCTGTCACCAATTATTGTTGGCGAAATTGGAATGAATTATAGTTTCCATCTTGGTTTTGGACTTGCTGCAATTGGTATGTTATGTGGATTAATTGTATTCATGATGACAAAGAAGAAGAATTTAGGTCTTGCTGGTACATTTGTGCCAAATCCATTATCTAAAAAAGAAAAGAAAAAGGTATATTCTTCTATTGGTATTAGCATAGTGGTCATTGCCATCATTTTAGCTATTTTAATTCCATTGAAAATCTTAACTTTCGAATCTTTTGTCACAATTGTCGGAATTCTCGGCTTCTTAATTCCAGCTATTTATTTTATTGTTATGTATCGCAGTCCAAAAACTACTCGTGATGAGCGTTCTAGATTGATTGCCTATATCCCACTGTTTTTAGCTGCCGTTATGTTCTGGGCGATTCAAGAACAAGGATCAACCATTCTTGCTGCCTATGCTGATAAACGAACACAATTAGAGTTTGGCGGATTTAGTCTTTCACCAACTATTTTCCAATCAATCAATCCATTGTTCATTATTATATTTGCACCGGTATTTGCATGGATTTGGGTTAAGCTTGGAAATCGTCAACCTTCTGTTTCTAAGAAGTTTTCAATTGCTTTATTGTTTGCCGGTTTATCCTTTATCATTATGATGTTACCTGCTTATTTAAGCGGAGTAAACACATTAGTTAGCCCATTATGGTTAGTATTAAGCTATTTCCTAGTAGTAGTTGGAGAGCTATGTATATCTCCAGTTGGCCTGTCTGCTACAACTAAACTGGCGCCAGCGGCTTTCTCTGCACAGACAATGAGTCTTTGGTTCTTATCCAGCGCTGCTGCCCAAGCACTAAATGCACAAATCGCCCCATTATTCACAAAAATATCTGAAGTTGCATATTTCGGTATTCTTGGAGGAGTAGCTATTTTCTTAAGTATTATCCTTTTCTTGTTATCACCTATGATTCAAAACAAGATGAAAGGAATAAAGTAAACAAAAAAAGTGGAGGATATGCCTCCACTTTTTTAATGTAAGTGAAAGTTAAATTTGTCCCTAACACATTTAACTCCTTCTGTTACCTTGCGGACTTTATATGCCTACTAAATTCTTTTTGAGCAATTTTAAAGCCCGATGCTGTGTCGTCTTCACTTTACTTTCAGACCACCCCAAATTCAAAGCAGTTTCTCCTATAGACAATTCCTTTAAATATCTGCAGTAAATTACTTTTTTTTGATCTTCTGTACAACAATAAAGTAAATGTTTAATCCAATCAAGCTGTTCTTTCTTCATGGCAACTTCATCAGGAAGAGCTTGTTCATCCTTTATATGGATAGGTATTTCACAATCAAAGGTATAGGAATTTTTTTGTTTTCTAAAATGATCAATGGCAATATTTTTAGCAATTGTATATAGCCAAGTTCGCTCACTACTTTCCCCTTTAAAGAGACACTTTGTTTTTAGCAATCGTATAAAAACTTCTTGTACTAAATCTTCTGCCTCTTCCTTTTTCACCCCTAAATAGATCAGAAAATGAATTAATTCTTGACTATATCTTTCATAGAGCTCTTCAATCGAACCCATTTCCCCCACCCCTAACAAAACCAGTGAATCAACGGACAGATAACAATCAAAAAACTCCTATTACTAAAATTCCAGAGAGCATTTTTTATTCCATTATTAAATAGTAAGTATGTATTTCTTGCGAGTTCTTCATTTAATTATTACTATCCTAAAGTATTTATCTTTTTTGTTACAAAGCAATTACAAAACTACTTTATTGTAACATCAATGAAATATATTATACATCTTAACGTAATAAAAATTCCAGTTTTTTCTTTAAAAATTGATTAATTTTCTATTTATTTCATCGGATCATTAATTGTAACTAAATTCTTGGTATTGTAATTAGTTTCCAACATTCTAGTTGAGGGGGTTTTTTAGCAATACTACATTGAAATCCTTATGTTTTCTCCATAAAATTGCAGATGGTTATTGTCGATTGAAGTAACGTAGATGTTACTTCTTTTACAATGGATATACCATGGGTGGAATCACCATGAATACATATGGTATCTGCTTGAATAGGTATCTCTTCACCTTGTACAGAGGTAACCTTTTTATTCTTAACCATATCAATTATCTGTTTAGCTGCCTGTTTAGGGCAGTCGATAAGAGCTTGTTTATGTGTACGTGGGGTTAAACTTCCATCTGATTGATAAGTTCGATCTGCAAATACCTCGTTAGCAGTTTCTAAGCCATAACGTTTCCCTGCTCTAATCAATTCACTGTTCGCTAAACCGAATAGAATATACGCAGGATTTATCTTGTAAATAGCTTTGGCAATCGCATCAGCCAATCGTCCATCTTTCACAGCCATATTATATAACGCACCATGTGGCTTTATATGCTGCAAGGTTCCGCCCTCTGCTTTCACAAATGCTTCTAATGCTCCTATTTGATAAATGACTATATCATATACTTCATTGGGTGATATATTTATTTCTCTCCTTCCGAAGCCAAGAACATCATTAAAGCCTGGATGGGCACCAATCGCCACTTTATTCTCCAGTGCAAGATTCACCGTTTTCCTCATGGTAGTTGGATCACCGGCATGAAAACCACAAGCAATATTTACACTAGTTACATAGGGGATAATTGTTTCATCATTCCCAATTCGATAAGCACCATAGCTTTCCCCTAAATCACAATTTATATCAATAGACATATAGGCTCCTCCTATTTAGTAAATTTCTTCCCCTATTTATTCACCTCAAGCCCAATATAATGAATTCTAGAATACAGATGACTAAACCTCCTCTTCTCTACTATTTCCCTTTTCACTTTACAAAAAAAAATACGGAAGTCCTACAAAGGGGCTACCGTATTTCCATTGTTATATTTATGTTTTTCATCAAACTTTATTTTAAATATGCTGTCGTCAGAAGCAATTACTGACCATATTTATACAGTCTCTATTTGTAGGGACTCCATCTCTTTATCATCAGTTCATGTAACTACTTTGTAGTAATCTAGCATCGTGATTAAGATCTCTTCATATCAATAATAAATTTATACCGGTCTCCGCGATAAATAGATTTCACATATTCAAAAGGAGTTCCATTAGCCAAATAACTAAAACGCTCCATCAGCAGCACCGGTGCCCCCTCTTTAATCCCAAGAGATGCACTTTCATTTTTATGGGATAACGTTGATTCAATTGTTTGGGTAGCGTGACTAATCTTTTGATGTAAAGTTTGCTCCACATATTCATATATAGAACCATGTAAAGTCTCTTCCTGCAGCTCCTTAATCAAGAGCGTTGGAAGGTAGGAAGTTTCAAGGGCCATTGGGATATCATCCGCAATCCGTAATCGGCTAACCTCATAAACTTGGTCGCCCTCTTCTATCTTCAACTTACTGGCAATGCCTCTTGGACAAGGAATTATTTTAAAATCAAGAATTTTAGTTTTTGGTGTTAACCCTCTTGAATGCATATCTTCCGAGAAACTTGTTAATCCAGAAAGCTCTTGTTCTACCTTTTGTGCAGCAACAAAAGTCCCTTTCCCTCTTTGACGAACAAGTACACCTTCAGCTACTAAGTTATTAATAGCTTGACGAACCGTCATCCTGCTAATACCGTATTTTTCGGAAAACTCCCGTTCCGAGCTAATAGGGTCACCAGGCTTTAGCTCTTTAATGATTTCTTTTATCTCCATTTCTAATTGATAATAGATAGGAATATGTGAATCTTTAATGATCAACTATACACACTTCCTTTATTTTCTTTCAAAATAGATAAAGCCTCCTGATCAGCGATAATTGTAACATCCGGATGCTTTTTCAAAATAGAAGCTGGAAGATCCTCTTTTATATCGGAATGAAATAACTGATTAAGCACAGATGCCTTCTTCACTCCAGACACGAGCAATAAGATTTTCCGACTTTTCATTATAGTGGAAATCCCCATAGAGATAGCATGTGTTGGTACCTCATCCATACTAGTAAAATAGCGAGCATTTGCCTCTCTTGTCGAGTCAGCTAATTGAACAACATCAGTTGTAGAAGAGAACGAAGTACCTGGTTCATTAAAACCGATATGTCCATTTTCACCTATTCCTAAAACTTGCATATCCATTCCACCAAAAGAATCAATCAGTTTCTCATAATTTTTTCCTGCTTCTTTATCATCAATATTTTTGGCAAAAGGCAAATGAGTTTGATTTTCAGGAATATTTATATGATTAAATAAGTGTTCTTTCATATAATAGCTATAACTTTGAGGATTATCCTCTTCTAAACCAACATATTCATCTAAATTAACGGTGATAACTTTTTCATAGGATGTTTGGTTCTCCGTAAAATCCTTTATTAAATACTGATAGGTTCCTACTGGAGTTCCCCCAGTAGCAAGACCTAGCACACTATTTGGCTTCGTTTGTATTTGCTCTATTATTTTTTTGGCTGCTACTTTACTCATTTCATCGTAGTTTTGAACTTCAATTAATTTCATGCTGAAAATCCTCCATTCGAATATACAATTTTCCCTTTACAAATTGTTAGTGCCACTTGATTATTTTCATCTAATACGACTAAATCTGCATCTTTACCTTTTGCAATACTTCCCTTTTTATCCAAGACACCAATTTGCTTAGCTGGATTATAAGATGCCATCTTGACAACATCCTGTAAAGAGCATCCTGTAAATTTCATCATATTATTGATAGCATCATTCATTTTTAATGTACTACCCGCAAGAGCACCATTTTCTAATAACGCTTTTCCATCACGAACAATTACCTTTTGCCCACCTAAGGATGAAATACCATCCGCAAGCCATTTTGCCCGCATGCTATCTGTAATGAGAATGATATGTTCAGCCCCCTTTTGTAAAAAAGCAAGTTTAACTATTTCTGGATGAATATGAACACCATCGACAATCATTTCAGCCATTAACTCCGAATGGAGCAAGGCTGCGCCTGCAACTCCTGGATCACGATGATGCAGACCTCTCATTCCATTAAACAGATGAGTAACATGATTTACACCAGCTTGAATGCTTGATAATACTTGCTCATAAACTGCATCTGAGTGCCCTATTGATGGAACGATATTCTCTGCCTTTAAATAGCGAACAAGCTCAAAGTTTTCATCTTCCTCAGGTGCCATCGTAACAAGTTTGATTTGATTATTGGATAATGTCTGCCATTTTTTAAATAACTCTACATTCGGCTTTTTAACAGATTGGACTGGCTGTGCTCCAACTCTCTTTTCGGAGATAAAGGGACCTTCTAAGTGAATCCCGATGATTTCTGCTTTTCCTGATTGATTAGCTGTCTCGACATACTGGGCAATAGTTGTGAGCGCATTTTCAATACTTTCTACCTCTTGTGTCATGGTAGTTGCTAAAAAGCTTGTTGTTCCTTCTTTTGGCAATGTCTCAGCCATAATTTCTAAGGCTTGCTGTGACGCATCCATTGCGTCAGCATTATTTGCTCCATGGATATGAATATCAATAAACCCTGGTATTAAATTCATACCCTTTGGAAAATCTAGTATATGTGCATTTTCCCATTCTTTTTCAAGGAAGGAGTCCATTAACCCAATCGAATTAATTTTCCCTTCCTTCACAACTACATACCCATTTGGATTAACTTCCGTTTCTGTGTAAATACATACATTTTTTAATATTAATTCTTTTGGTTCATCCGTTATCATGATTCTAAAAGCTCCTTTTTTTAAAATATACGTATCTATATATCTAGATGTCTATACCAGTTGATTTATACTTATTCTTCTTGGATGATTAAATATTAACCTATCAGATATTCACTATTTTTCTATTTCCCCAAACTAACTAGCGGTAATCGGTTTCACCTCAAATTATAGTTATTTCCTTTTATTTCGTCAAGTTCCTATTGTCCTTCTTGCTGCTATTTCTAAAAATATGAATAAATGATATCGGCTAAATCCACTTTTAGCTGATATCATTTAGTTGAACTTACATTTGCCTAACACTTTCGCGGTAAATAATTTCATACCCAGAAACTGTTTTCATGGGAGTATCATCACCTTTAATGAGACTTAACATCTTTCTGGCTGCTAGATTGCCAGCATCTTTATAAAAAAACTTTGCAGTGGTTAAACCTGGATATATCATCTCAGTCATTTCATACCCACCAAACCCGGTTATGGACAGATCGCAAGGAATAGAAATCCCCTTCGAATAGATTGCTTTCATTGTTCCCATAGCAATATTATCTGTAGCACATACAATGATGCTAGGGTGAAATCGATCGATTATTTCAGAAACAATGGAAAATGATTGTGTTTCTTGATCCATCTTCACCTCAAAAAATTGGACATCTATATTTGCTGTTTCCTCGATACTTTTCTTAAACCCTTCTTTCCGATCAATTCCTATTGCAACATTTTTTTCTTGGAGACCAAGGAAGGCGATTCTTTTATGCCCTTGAGAAAGTATATATTTCCCTAATTCATATGCTGCTTCATAATCATTATGAATTAAACTTGGAATCTCCTCATGCTGTTGCCCTACAATAAGCACAGGGATTCCTAGTTGTTTAATGATCATTAAATGGCGATTCGTAACTTCTGTTGCTAATAAAATGATCCCAGCAACCTTCTGTCTTACTAAAGAATGAATATTTTCTATTTCCCGTTCCAAATCTAAATTTGAATGAGAAATTAACATTTGATAATTCCTTGCCTTCAACTCTTCATCTATTCCTATTAAAGTCCGTGAAAAAGCATACGAATCTAATTGAGGCACAATTGTTCCAATAATATTTGTCTTCTTTGCTTTTAAGCTTTGAGCAAATGCATTAGGCGTATAGCCGGTTTCTTTGATAATATGCTGTATTTTTCTTTTCGTGGCTTCACTGACAGAACCTTCATTTAAATATCGAGAAACAGTACTTTTGGCCACGCCCGCAAGTTTAGCGATATCACTAATAGTTGTCACCTATAAACCTCCTTATACATTGCTTTCTTCCAGAAAAATCAATTATAGAGCAGGCATTCTTTGAAACCCGCTAATTAAGAAAGCCTTTTCATTTTTCCTTGATGTAAAGCTAGATTTCCTTACTTGTTCTTCTCTCTATATATTATACAGGATAAAAAACAATAACGTATGCACTATTTTTTCTATTTATGGAAGTATACCTTGTAGCTTGTTGATTCATAATGATTGCTATAAGGACTTTCTTTTAGTTTTAATTATGAAGGTAGGGAATGCAATGAAAAATATATCATCTCTTCGAAAAAACAATAAATATAAATATGAACTATTACAGAGTGCAAACTATTTAGAACAGCCGATTATTTCTGTTATTACCCCCGTATTTAACAATGAAAAAACGATCCAGAAGACGATTGAATCGGTTTTACAGCAATCCATTATGCCACAGATTGAATATATACTTATTGATGATGGCTCTAAAGATCAAACTCGTTCTATCTTGAAGAAATTTGTTAACGAGCATCCTAATATTAAACTCGCTCTTCTAGCGAAAAACACAGGCACACCTGGCTATCCTAGAAATTTAGGAATTGAACTTTCATCGGCCCCTTACTTAACTTTTTTAGATGCAGATGATTGGTTTGAAAAGACTGGCTTGGAAAAACTCTATAGTGTACTAAATGAAACAGATGATGATTATATAGTGGGAAAAACAATTAAAGTCACGTCTAAAAAAAATGCCATAGTAGGCGAACACGAATCATGGAAAGAAAGAAGAAGTATCCCCCCGGCGAGTATCCCACATATTTTTCATCATTTAGGACCTAGGGCAAGATTAATGAAGTCTAGCATTATAAAACAGAACCAAATTCAATTTCCTGAGATGAAGTATGGAGAAGATAAGCAATTTTTCATGGAAGTATTGACTAATTGTAAAAAAATCTCAACAACAGAAGCTGTTATCTACTATTTAAATCGCTTAGATGATAATGACGAATCCTTGACGAAGCAGACGAATGTATTAAATAAAATGCATTGTAATCGAAAAGTAATCAACTACTTTAAAGAGAAAGAAATGGATTCAGAGTTAAAGCGAATGGTCCTTAATCGCTTGTATGAATTTGATTGCTTTAATCGATTTATAAATCGGTATCATACGCTAAGAACGGAAAACAATCAAACATTTAAAGGGAAATTAGATGAGTTTTTAAAAAGGAAAGCATATATATCCACCATGAAAAAAATGTTACGGACGACTTCTTCGTTGGATTATGAGATCAGTGACCATTTTTACCATCCTTATAATAAGGTTTGTTATCAGTTATTTTCACAAAAACGCTATAAGGATATCGAAACATTATTTCGATGGATGAATCAAGAAAAAATAAAAAAACATGTAGTTAAAGATGATACTGCTTACTGGGTTTCTCCGCTAAGCTCGCCTTATAACTTTATTAGAGTCCCTATGTATGCTGAATTAATAAATTGTGAATATACGAATGGTTTCTTCCGCTTCGATATTCGTATTGCAGGTGATCACCCAAAAGAGATTGAACATCTCCTGTTCCGCGATCGAAACAACATCCATAACCAGTTTATGTTTTCGATTGAACCATATGAAGGGGCTTTAAAGAGAATTATGGTACCAGAAGCATTCTTTACCGCTCTTGGAAAATCAGTTTATACTATTTATTTATCTTATAGAGATTATCATAAAGTCCAATTACATATCCCGAACCCTAAGCTCCGGTTAAAAAAGCAGCAAACAGATAAGCAGCATTTTTATAAAACCATTCACAATCACTTGGCGCTAAAGGTTCTTTAATATTAAGTTTAAGAGTTGATTTCTTAGAGACCGCCTGTTTTCTTATAAAACGAGTGATCTCTAAGAATTTTTTTCATCTCTCATTCATATTCTAACCTTAACCAATCTAATCTTTTTCCTCTGCACTTTTTATAGTGTCTCTATAAACCGATAAAAGGCTTTTGTTCCATCGTCATCTCTTTTAAATACACCGGCATGATGTAAGATTGTCTCAAAAACAATTCCTATTTCTGTTTGTAAGATAGTACTTACATTTTCTTTTGTCATCTGTGGATTGTTTTCTTTAACTTTTTTTGCCCATGCTAAGTGTTTTACAATAGCTGGCTCTAGACGGATGCGCTCTTCAAAATCAGCTTTGACGATATTCTCTGCAAGTAAGCTCATTTCTACTTTCAATCTTCCTGGCAAAACTGCTAACCCCATCACTTCAATCAAACCAATATTCTCTTGTTTAATCGCATGAACTTCCTCATGTGGATGGAAGATCCCGAATGGATATTCTTCACTTGTACGATTATTACGGAGCACTAAATCCATTTCATATTGGCCATTGCGCATTCTTGCAATTGGCGTGATCGTATTATGACGAACACCGTTTGTATATGCAAGAATATCAACACTTTCATCACTATAATCCAGCCATTTTTTTAATATATAATCAGATGCTTCCACTAATTGTTGTTTGTCTGTACCATTTAGACGTAAAACAGACATCGGCCATTTAACTATTCCTGCATGGATAGCAGGAAACTGCTCCAACGTAAATCCAGCTTCTATTTCTGCCTTTGCCATCGGAAATTCATGATATCCCCCTTGAAAATGCTCATGGGCAAGAATGGACCCTCCAACTATCGGCAGATCGGCATTAGACCCCATAAAGTAATGAGGATATTGGTGAACAAATTCTAGTAATCTAGTAAATGTTCTTTTCGAAATGGTCATTGGCTCATGCCGTTCAGAAAAACAAATAGCATGCTCATTATAGTAAACATATGGCGAAAACTGCAGGAACCATTGTTCCTCTTCTAGAGTCACTGGTATAATACGATGATTTTGTCTAGCCGGATGATTAACTCTTCCTGCATAACCAGCATTTTCTTTACATAACAAACATTTAGGATAAAAACCTTGTTTTACTTTTTTTAGAGCAGCTATTTCTTGTGGATTTTTTTCTGGCTTAGACAAGTTAATCGTAATCTCTAAATCTCCATAACTCGTATGCGCCAGCCACTCTTCATTTTTAGCAATTCGATCCGTGCGGATGTAATCAACTTTTTTTGAAAAGTCATAAAACCAACTAGTTGCACTCTTTGCTCCCTTATCCTTATAGAGCATGGCAAATCTATTATTTATTTCAGAGGGCAGCGGAACAAAGCAAGCCATTAATTTAGTATCTAGTAAATCTCGATAGGTAATTGTATTTTCTACCAAGAGATTATGTTCAGCAGCCCAATCTAAAATAGTATCTAATAGTTCACGCAACTCTATTTTCACTGGAGCGCTAATCTCTGATGGGACAAAATCATCCAATTCTAAGATTTCGAGTAATTTATTCCGCACTACATCTATATCCCATTTTGTAATTAAGTTTGATTCTATTCCATAATGAAGCAATTGTTCTACATGCTGATAAATAGTGGTTGTCATATAACATTGCTCCTTTCCTCTTAGTGCATTCTCATTTATTCTTTATAGCCATTCGGATTTGCTTGGAACCAGTTCCATGCACTTCCTATCATTGTCTCCAGTGAAGTGTACTGTGGATTCCACCCTAACTCTACTTGCGCTTTCTCTGATGAAGCAACTAATCGCGCCGGATCCCCTGCTCTTCTTGGAGCAATTTCTGCTGGAATAGGATGCCCCGTTACCTTTCTCGCTGTCTCAATTACTTCTTTCACCGTGAAACCTGTTCCACTCCCTAGATTGTAAATACCGCTTGTTTCTTCTTTCTGCAATTTTTTTAAAGCAAGGATATGAGCATTAGCCAAATCGGTGACATGAATATAATCTCTAATACATGACCCATCATGTGTCTCATAATCATCACCAAAAATACTAATTACTTCTCTCTTTCCTAACGCTACTTGCAGTATAATGGGAATTAAATGCGTTTCTGGAAAATGATCTTCCCCTAATCTCCCATCTATATGCGCACCTGCTACATTAAAATAACGAAGAGCTACATAATGAATCCCATATGCTGCTTCACACCACTTTAGCATTTTTTCGATGGCTAGTTTGGTTTCTCCATAGGGATTCGTTGGAATCGTGTCATCACTCTCCTGAATCGGAAAATTCTTTGCCTCTCCATAAGTTGCTGCAGTTGACGAGAAAACAATTCTCTTCACATCATTTGCGTGCATCACTTTCAATAAAGTCATCGCACCGTTTACATTATTATCATAGTATTTCAACGGATTTGTTACACTTTCACCTACTAAAGAGTCAGCAGCGAAATGGACTACCGCTTCAATCGTATGATTCTTAAAGACCTCTTCTAAGAAGCTTTCATTCCGTAAATCGCCAATATAAAGGGTTGCTTCCGCTCTTACAGCAGCTTTATGCCCAGTTTGAAGATTATCAACAACAATTACTTCTTCACCTAGGTCTAATAATTCAGAAACCATATGACTTCCGATATAACCGGCACCACCACATACTAATATCGCCATATTTTCTCTCTCCTTTTTATTTTACTGTTACTATTCAACAATTTCCTTGGCTCCATCTCCAACTTGAACAACATAAAAGTCTGCCTTCAATCCTGTTTGCTCCTCATATTTCGCTCCGACCGTCTCGATAAAAGAATCAATATGCTCATTGTTGACAATACTGATCGTACAACCGCCAAAGCCTGCTCCCGTCATACGAGATCCAATAACCCCTGCTTGTTCCCAAGCAGCTTCCACTAATGCGTCTAATTCCTTTCCGGTCACTTCATAATCATCACGTAAGGAGATATGTGATGCATTCATTAATTGTCCAAATCCTGCAATATCTCCTGCTTGAAGTTTTTTTACAGCTTCTATTGTTCGAGCATTTTCATACACAGCATGCTTTGCTCTCATTCTATCGACATCTTGCTTAATCAAATGAGCATGCGAATCGAATTCCTCTGGCGTTAATTCACCTAATGATCGAATCTCTAATTCTCCCTGCAAGTCTCTTAATGCTCTTTCACACTCTCCTCGTCTCTCATTATATTTAGAATCCGCTAGCCCTCTGCGTTTATTTGTATTGGCAATAATTAAAGAAGCTGCATCTAAATCTAGTGGGCTGTACACATAGTCAAGTGTGTCGCAATCTAGTAATATAGCATGTTTTTCTTTGCCCATTCCGATTGCAAATTGATCCATAATTCCACAGCTCACACCAATATATTCATTTTCTGCTTTTTGACACATTTTTACTAAGCTGACTTGATCAATTGCAAAGGAATACAACTCATTTAACATAATGGCTGTCACTACTTCAATGGATGCAGACGAAGATAAGCCAGCACCATTGGGAATTTCTCCTTCATATAAAACATCGAATCCAGCATCGAGCTGATATCCATATTGCGCAAGCGTTACTATTACTCCCTTTGGATAATTCGCCCAATCATCTGCTTGATTAAAGGATAGATCGTCTAAAGAAACATTAATAATACCTAAATCCGCAAAATTTGTAGAATAAAATTGAATCACTCGATCTGATCTTTTTCTTACAAGTGCTGTCGTACCAATAGATAAGGCACAAGGAAAAACATGTCCTCCATTATAATCAGTATGTTCACCTATTAAATTCACACGTCCTGGTGCAAAAAAAGTACGGATGCTTGTTTCTGTTTCATTAAAAATATTTGTAAAAGTTGCAAATAGATTTTTTGCCATTTCTATCTCTCCTTTTTTATGAACATTTATGCTTACTCATATTTCTAGACTTCCATTAAACCGTTTACAATTTTATTTTATGCTTCAAACCTTTCTCTCTCAATGGTAAAATAAGAAAGGGAAAAGGGTAATAATTTGCTAATAAATTTCAAATTTTTATGCCAAACACTTAATTTCTATCTATTACTCCTATCTTATCCAAGGCAAGTATCTACCAATGCCAGCTCTACTAAGAAAGGAGCATTCTATTGTCCAAAAAAGATAATAATGTATTTGCTTACAGATTTACGGAAAAAATTACAAAAGAGGTAGCCCAAATTTGGTCAATCGGATGGGAAAATCAAACCTCCCATCTATATAATTGGAAAGGAAAAAAGCGTAAAGAGGATAGTATGTATGTTTTTCAATATACCATATCTGGAATTGGTGCTATTGAACTTGGAGGTAAAAATCATAAATTGACAGCTGGAAAGGCATTTTTAATTGATATTTCAGAGGAATACAGATACTATCTGCCTCCAACTAGTGAGCATTGGGAATTTATTTTTATTACACTATATGGTGAAACGGTAAAAAAATGCTGGCGTTCTTTTACGGAAAACGAGCAGCCAATTATTCAATTAGCTTCGGACTCGAGACCCATTCAGCACCTTCTGCATATTTATCAGCTAGCAAAAGATAAACAGATAAATAACGCTTTTTATGCTTCAAGTCTCGCCTATTCCTTTATCATGGAATTGTATCAATATAAGAAGAACATAGGAGACATTCAGCTTCCTGAAAGTATACTAAATGCGACATTATTTGCTCAAAATCACTATCATAAACCAATCGGACCAGATGATATGGCAGAGGCTGCTGCGCTTTCCCGCTTCCACTTCACTCGTTTATTCAAAAAGGTACTTGGAATTACACCGATTCAATATTTAACGAATATCCGTATCATAAAGGGAGCAGAGTTATTATATCAAACCAAATATTCTATTGAAGACATTTCAGTCCAAGTAGGTTTTGCGAATGCCAACTATTTTACAAAAGTATTTCGGAAATCTACTGGTATTACTCCTGGAGAATTTCGAAAGAAGAATATTCGGCCAAGCGAGGATATTCTTCTTTAATGCTTATTTTTCATCAAACATTTCCAAGCTGAACATTCCTTTTTCATAAATAAAGTTCAGCTTTTTCCCTGGTGTAAGCATATTTTCCAAAATATCTTTCGAGGCTTGAAGGGCAATAGACATTCTAATTAACTGTTCTTGATCCTCTTCTTGCCATGAACCTGCTTGTATACTCAACGCTTCCAGTTGCAGTTGAAAATGGAGAATTTGATTATAAATAGCCTCATAAGTCGTTTCAATCTCGTTATTCATTCAAAAAACTCCTTCCCCATAAGATAGATTAAGTTTAGCATATTTTTGCTTTATTTTTATGCTAACCAGGGCAAAAATTTACAGCTATCTGAGAAATCAACAATTATTTTATCTTTTGAGGAAGAATAATGGGAAATTAATTTAAAATAATGAATGAAAACAGTTTCAAAATCATTTTGTTTCCTTTAAAATATAATTAAAGAAATTTTTTTCTGCGAATTTATATTTTTATGAAATATTTTTTAGACTTTTTATTAAAGGAGTTTTTAATATGCAATTATCATCCCTATATTTAGGTGTAGACATTGGTACAACGAGTACAAAATCTGTCTTATTTGCTGAAGCTGGCAAAGTATTAAGCATGCATCATGTCGAATATCCGCTGCATAGCCCTGCACCAGCCATCGCAGAGCAAGATCCAGAGCAAATTTTTCAGGCTGTAATGGAAACAATGAAAACAGCTATTAAAAAAGCGAACGTGGATACTAGTAAAATAAAATTAGTTTCCTTTAGTTCAGCAATGCACAGTGTTATTGCATTAGATGAAAAGGGGAAACCAATAACACGTTGTATTACTTGGGCTGACAGCCGTTCTTCCTCTTGGGCAAAAAAAATCAAAGAAGAATATAATGGCTTGGAAATATACCGCAGAACAGGAACGCCAATTCACCCTATGACTCCTTTATCAAAATTAACTTGGCTAAGAAATGATCAACCAGATATTTTTACAAAGGCAGCTAAATTTATTGGCATTAAAGAATATATTTTCTATCGCTTATTTAACGAATTTGTGATCGATTACTCAATTGCTTCTGCAACAGGAATGTTTAATCTTGAACACTTAAATTGGGATCAAGAAGCTTTAAAAGTTGCCGGCGTAACATCTGAGCAGTTGGCAAGACCCGTTCCGACGACCCATTATTTAACAGGACTGAAGGATAACTATGCAGCGGAACTTGGAATTCCTGCTGAAACTCCATTTGTGGTTGGCGCAAGTGATGGCGTACTATCTAATCTTGGGGTAAATGCTATTGACCCTGGAGTTGTCGCTGTGACAATCGGTACAAGCGGGGCGATTCGTACTGTAACCGATAAACCAGTAACCGATCCTAAAGGAAGAATCTTTTGTTATTGCTTAACAGAAGATCACTGGGTAGTTGGTGGCCCTGTAAATAATGGCGGCATGACATTCCGCTGGGTTCGTGATGAATTAGCTTCCTCGGAAGTGGAAACGGCAAAGAGACTCGGAATTGATCCTTATGAAGTTTTAACAAAAATTGCTTCTAGAGTTACACCTGGTGCGGACGGTTTATTATTCCATCCATATCTTGCTGGGGAACGAGCGCCTTTATGGAATGCCAATGCAAGAGGCTCCTTCTTTGGACTAGGTTTACATCATAAAAAAGAACATATGGTGAGAGCTGTATTAGAAGGAGTTATCTTAAATCTTTATACGGTGATGTTAGCCTTACAAGAAGTGATTGGAGCACCAAAGCAAATTCAAGCAACAGGTGGCTTTGCTCGTTCTGAACTATGGAGACAAATGATGGCAGACATTTTTGATCAAGAAGTAGTCGTTCCAGAAAGCTTTGAAAGCTCTTGTCTTGGTGCCATCGTTTTAGGTATGTATGCACTCGGAGAAATTGATGATTTTTCGATTATGAAACAATTAGTCGGTAGTACACATTCCCATCAGCCAATTCAAGAGAATGTTGATATCTATCAAGATTTAACCGCTATTTATATCCGTATTTCTCGAGCTTTAGAAAAAGAATATGATGCCATAGCATCTTTTCAGAATAAATGGGTTAAATAAGCACCACAAACATCTTAAGAAAATTACCTGCATATAAAGTAACTCAGTCGAACGAATTCAAACCCAAACAATTTTACGGTGATACCAATATATCGTATAATTGTTTGGGTTTTTTATGCTTTTTAAGAAAGAAGGTTTGTGGATCATCCACAGTCTGTAGTGTAACGAATTGGGCCGCGCTACTAAATTAAAGATTTTGTCTTTCCACCTTTTATTAGTTAGCCTGCTTATTGCTATGACCCTGTTTCTTTATTGGAAAGTTCGACCCAGAAAGGATAAAGTCCAAGAACGATTAGGATAAAACTTATTAGAATAACTACAAAGACAAAGGAAGGTCCAAAGAGAAGATTGCTAAGCAGCGTAAATGTGATTATTAAAATAGTTGCCATAAACGTTATCCCTCTTGTTCGAGAGGTAACATATTGCTTTTCCCTGCAATGTGGACAAATCAGTTTATTATCTAATGTAAAAGAGCTTTTTAAAGTTTGCTTCCAAGTCCATTTTTGATCACAATTCTGACAAGTTCTCATGTATTTCCGCCTCCTTTTTCTGTATTCTTACCATAGTTAAGAAACCATTCCGATACATTAATATTATTTTATCAAAAAAATCCTTCAGCATTACTTCTACCTGCTAAAGGATTTTCTTGTCATTCTATTTTGATTCTACACTATGCCCACCAAACTCATTTCGTAAGGAAGCAACCACTTTTCCAGAGAAGGTATCTTCCTCTAACGAACGATAACGCATCATTAAAGATAAGGCTGTAACTGGCATAGCAGTTTGTAAATCTAGGGCTGTTTCTAGCGTCCATTTGCCTTCACCAGAGGAATGCATTACTCCTTTGATTCCTTCCAGTTTTGAATCCTTAGAAAAGGCATTTTGTGCTAATTCCATTAACCACGAACGAATAACAGAGCCATTATTCCAAACCTTTGCAACTCCTTCATTATCAAAATCATACTCACTTTTCTCTAACAATTCAAATCCTTCTGCAATGGATTGCATCATGCCATACTCAATTCCATTATGAACCATTTTCAGAAAATGGCCGCTTCCAGACACGCCGGTATACGTATAACCATTTTCCACACATAAATCTTTAAATAATCCTTCTACCTTATCAAATATTCCTTTATTGCCGCCAATCATCATACAGGCACCATGTCGAGCTCCATCTACTCCGCCGCTTGTGCCAACATCTAGATAGAAGATTCCTAACTCTTGTAAATCTAATCCTCTTCTCTTGGAATCTTTATAATGGGAATTCCCACCATCGATAATAATATCCCCTGCTTCCACATATTTCTTTACTTCACGCAAGACATTTTCCGTTACTTCTCCTGCTGGCACCATTAGCCAAATTACTCTTGGAGCTGGCAAATTTCTTACTAATTTTTCAATTGTATTAACTCCTGTTACATTTTTATTAGAAATTTCTTTTACAGCGCTTTCATTTATATCAAAAGCTGTTACACTATACTTATGGTCCACCATATTTAAAGCCAAGTTAAAACCCATTTTTCCTAAACCTATAAGACCGATGTTCATTCGTTATCTCTCCTTTTGAAAAAATATTTCTTTCTATATACTATTATATAGAAATTTTTTTCGAAAATATACCCCCTTGAAAATATTTTTTGAAAAAAATTATTTTAATAAGAAATTTTTTTTCAAGAGACTAATTGTGTTATACTACAACTATATTAATTTGGAAAGGATAGAAGTCAATGGCGCAAAATTGTCTTGGGAAAATTCGTTCCTATTACGCTAGACTGAGTGAAAAAGAAAAAAAAATCGCTGATTATATTCTTGAGAATCCAGAAAAAATCATTCATTCCACCATTAACGAATTAGCAGAGGATCTAGGAGTAGCAGATGCTACTGTTTTTCGTTTCTGTAAACGAATTGGATTTAAAGGCTATCAAGCAATGAAAATAGCATTGGCCTCAGAAGTAATTGAACCTATTCAGCAAATACATGAAGAGATTAATGAAAATGACAGTGTAAAAACCGTTACTGAAAAAGTATTTAAGTCGAATGTACGTACACTAGAAAATACATTAGAAATATTAAATGGTCATTCGATTCAAAAAGCAGTGGAATTTCTCTTACAGGCAAATCGGGTTGAATTCTATGGTACAGGTGGTTCAGCAGTTATCGCTATGGATGCTTTTCATAAATTTGTCCGAACTGGAATTAAAGCGTTTTCATTCGTTGACTCTCATTTTCAACTAATGTCCTCTTCTCAGCTTTCAGAGAAGGATGTAGCTGTAATTATTTCACATTCTGGCACTAATAAAGATACTATTAACATAATGAAAACAGCAAAAAACAATGGTGCCAAAACAATCGGTATCACTGGGTATCCTAAATCACCAATCGGCCAGAATACAGATGTAGCACTGTTCACAAGCTCTGAGGAAACAGAATATCGTTCGGAAGCTTTATCATCAAGAATTGGCCAGCTTAGTTTAATAGATGCATTGTATGTCAATGTAATGATTTTAAATAAAAATGTTGCTAATCAATCATTAGAAAGAATTAGGAATGCCATTTCTGATACACGAATCTAACGGAAGAAAAACAATATTCCCTACTTCAGAGTTTCAGCAAACGCAAAAAAGGAAGTTAATTATGATTGTTCTTACCATCACTAACTTCCTTTTTATATAAATACACTATAATAGCTCCATATTAATAAAGGGAGTATCATAATCAAGCTGCCCTATAATTTTTTTAAAGTTCAGCTTTTCTCCCTTTAAGAAAGATTCTAAATCGATGATAACAGGCATTCGATCACTCCCAAGCGCAAACCACGCTTTTCTTTCATTAGGTAAATATGCTGCGGTGTGCAGTGTTCCAGACCAAGCATTATACTTATTTGAAAATATCTCTTTATCTCTGTCATTCAATATTCGAAAGGCCTCATACACATTTGAATGATTTCCCTGCTGCTTTTCGATATTCTGCTTTCTTTGTATAGATTCATCCATCTGATAGCGGTTTTCTTCTTTTAATATTTCAAAGTGATTCGTACTAATATTAGATTTTCTGGCAATGACAGATCGTGGAGTTGCTTCTACAACATACGCCTCTCCACTTGGATCTAATAACACATAACTAAAGGATGTTCGGTGTGGTATTTCTTTTAATAAATCAATGGCCTCTTCTACATTTGCACATGTCTCTAAAATCATTCGACCAATCATATTACAAATAAAACCATCCCCTGAACCAACTCGATTAATAAAGTTATAACCCATTGCGAGACCTTTTTCATTTATCCCATCTATTCTTCCTGTTATTTGCATAGATGGACCGATTACTGCATATCCAGTATCAGTTGGCTGATAGATCATATAGCGACCCTCATAGGAACCTGGATGACTATCATAGTTTCTAATTAAATACTGGGAGCCTGCTAAAATAGAGCATCCACTTCTTCCATACTCTACATAATGGCCGCCAAATTCTCGTAATGCATCCTCTATTCTCCACTGAAGAGCGTCAGCTAATCCAGTGATTTCTGCTAGCATTCCAGGAATAAATTTATTTAGGAGTTGGATAGATTCTTTTTCATTTATGGTAAAATAGCGTTTTCGCTTAGATGTCCAGTGCTTTATGCGATTAGGGAGAATGGGTGAATCCTTTAATAATTCTCCCTGCATGTATCCAAAATCATAATGACTTCCGCGAAACTGGATGAAATCACTATATACTTGTTTCATTAACATTTCCCCTTTAATTGCTTCCCTATGGAGAGTTGAAGAATACTCTATTTCAGTAAAAGGAAAACTTCTAGCAGTTCAACTGAATAATTGAACCATTCGAGTTTTACAGACGTCAACCTTCCGCGCATTCACCTAAAAAGGTGAGAGCTTTACTGTACATGAAGCAAGGGGGAATGACAAATAAATTGCTCGTGTAAATTTTTCTAACTAACTTAGATCTGACCAATCACTTACCGTTCCAATAAACTGGTTACCATTAAACGATTAACTAAAGTACATATCATATAAGAAGGAATAATCCCTCTTGCCTTTTATTAACTTATACAACTGTCTATTAAACAATTAAATCTAAAATCAAGACGCCTGCAAATGCAATGAATGATAATATCGTTTCTAATACTGTCCATGTTTTGAAGGTTTCTTCGACTGTTAGTCCTAAATATTCTTTTACCATCCAGAACCCAGCATCATTTACATGGGAGAACATTAAGGAACCAGCACCGGTTGCAATCACTAATAGTTCCACATTTACGCCAGACATTCCTGCGATTATTGGTGACACTATCCCTGCTGCTGTTGTTAAGGCTACTGTTGCAGAACCAGTTGCTATCCGAATCAATCCTGCAATCATAAAAGCTAATACAAGTGGGGATAATGATAAGCTCTCTGACATTGATCCAATTGTATCGCCTACTCCACTAGCAATTAACACTTGTTTAAATGCACCGCCAGCACCGATAATTAGTAAAATAGAACCGACCGGCAAGAAACAATCTTCTGTAAACTTTTTGATACTCTCTTTGTCCATTCCTTGACGCATACCGAGGAAATAAAAAGCGAAAAATACAGCAATTAATAAAGATAATAACGGGCTGCCAAGAAAGATAAGTACATTTCTTACGCCTTGTGAGAAAATCGTTAAGTAAGGGGCAGCGGTTCCAATGATCATTAAAATGACAGGTAATAAGATAGATAGGAAAGACACGCCTATACTTGGCAATTTATCTTCTGCTATTGGCTCTGCCGTAATAAGTGTTGACTCTCCTTTAGGAAAAACACGGCTATTGATCCACTTTGCAAATAAAGGTCCCCCGAGAATCCCTGCTGGTACTGCAATAATCAAGGAGTATAATAAGACCGTACCTAAATTAGCATCAAAAATACCAATAGCAGCAATTGCTCCAGGATGTGGCGGAACAAGTCCGTGTACAATGGATAATCCAGCAATACCAGGTAAGGCAATCAATAAAATATTTTTCTTTGTTGCCTTTTGAATGGAAATAACAAGCGGTAATAATATTAAAATACCAACCTCAAAAAATACCGGAATTCCAATTATAAACCCCGAAAAAAACATAGCCCAAGGTAATTTCTTTTCTCCAAAAACGTTTACAAAATAATTTGCAATTCTTAAGCCTGCACCTGATTCAGAAAGCATTTTTCCTAAAATTGTACCTAGTGCCAATATACCAACTAAGTGACCTAATACGCCACCTACTCCTGTTTCATAAGCGCTTACAATCTTATCAAAAGATAGTCCTGAAAAAACAGCTAAAAATAAACTCGCCACTGTTAAACTGATAAAAGCATGCCACTTAAAAAGGGAAACTCCAACAATAACAATGACAATGGAAAGTAATGCAATAATCAATAAATAGGCATCCATATTATTACCACCTTTTCTTTTACGTTTGAAAGTGTTTTCATTTAATAGAATTATTATACGAAAAAATATTTCTTTTATCAAGTTACAAACAAAGAAAATTTTTTATTCATTATATTAAAGAAAAAATATAGTTTAATCATACAGACTTAAGATAAAACCCCATTTTTTAGAAATATAAATTTGAGTAAAGTATATGTATTAACCTCCTTGAATCAGAGGGTGCTTTCTGTAGGACTAACGTTGATTCCACAGGGAGTCTCCTCCTCCTCCTCAAGAATCGCATGAAAAGGAAATTCTAGTTCTCCAATCTATTTAGCGACAAAATTATAATTGTATCCATCTTTTTTTGAAAAATTTAACTAAATGTAAAACTATTTCCCCTTCTATTACGTCTATATAAATGATGAAGCATTACCTTTTATTTCAAGTAAGGAGTTAACAACATGAAACGCTTAAAATGGAGAAATATTTTTATACTTTTTATTTGCCTCACTCTTTTAGTATTTATTTTCAAGTTTTTCGATAGTGAAAAAAAGCAGGCTGCTGAACCCTCAGAAAAACAGCCAGAGGTCAAAATACAATATGATCAAAATTATAAGACAATTGAAATAAACTCATATACTAAAGATGAAAAGCATGGAGGCTACTGGACCAGCTATCCAATCCTTCCAGATGAAGAAATTACTGCTGCCCTGAAAAAATATATTACAAACAAAATTACCGAATATGACAAACATATTCAAAAAGCAAATGTTCCAGACACGCAGGAAACTTCCTTACATATTTCCTACACGATTACGCATTACAGCAAGCAAACAATCTCGATTCTTTTTGAGACGTTTGAATATACTGCAGGACCTAAAGGGAATTTGACAACAGAAAGTTTAACATTTGATTTACAGACACATAAACAGCTTTCATTAAAAGACATTTTCCAAGAAAAAAGCAATTATTTATCTCTCCTTTCAAAAATCAGTTATGGAGAATTAATAAAGGATAAAGACCTGGCAACAGACAAAGCGTTAGTAAAACAAGGAACTGCACCACATGAAGGTAACTTTCAAAACTTTGCGGTTCTAAATGATTCTATTCTTTTTTATTTTCCTCCTAACCAAATTGCGGCGGAAAAACTAGGTGTTCAAGAACTTGCCATCAAAAAAGAGATTTTACAAGATAAATTACTAGCAATCTATCAAGAGGAAGAGAAAAATAAAAATTTACTTGCAGAAGCAAAACCGAAAAAATTGGTCACCGAATTACCTGAAGTAGCAAAAATTGATCCATCCAAAAAAGTTATTGCATTAACATTCGATGACGGTCCAAGTAATAAACCAACAAAAAAAATTCTCAAAGCATTAAAGAAATATAATGGCCATGCTACGTTTTTTGTTCTTGGTGAGCGTGTTCAATATTATCCAAACGTCCTTCGGCAAGCTATTGAGAATGGGCATGAAATAGGGAATCATTCATGGAATCATCCCCTTCTCACTAAAATGAATACCAAGAAAGCCTTAAAGGAATTTCAAGATACGGATAATTTAATCAAAAAGGTAACAGGAGTGGAACCAACTCTCATTCGTCCGCCTTATGGAGCTATCCAGCTTGAACTAAAAAAAGAACTAGATAAAGAGATTGTGCTTTGGAACATTGATCCAGAAGATTGGAAACATCCATCGAAAAAGAAAATTGTTGATAAAGTTATGAAAGCAGCGAGTGATGAAAGCATTATCCTAATGCATGATATATATGAAAAAAGCGCTGATGCAGCAGTGGAAATTATTGAAAAATTAACAAAAGAAGGATATCAACTTGTGACTATTTCTCAATTAAGGGCAGTACAGGAGGAGAGAAATAGTAATTAAAAATGTAATAGATTTTTTGTATGTATCATAATAAATCTTTTTAAGCACCGAAATTGCTGGTGCTTTTTTTCTTTATAACTATGAAACAACCATCTATTTATCAAACTTCACATAAGATAAATCAAATATAAAGGAGGCAAACATATGCAGCCAACTATTATCACTGGGCTAGATGGCGTAATTTATCAAAACTTCCCCCAGCCGACATATGGAGCATGGAACCAACAACTTCTTGGAAAGGATAACTCTTATTACTACTTGATTGGTGGACAAATGTATTATATCGCTCCAAGGCCACAAGGAACTCAAGCTTATTACCCTTACTTAGGTCCAAATGTACCGTTAAATAGAGGACCATGGTATTGATATTTTCCGCATCTACCAAGTGCTTACTCGCTTTCTTCTCGAAAAATGCTGTTTATTATGTATTTGGTTAGCAGGACTATTCAAATTAATAAAATTTTGAAGTACGTTTACAAAGAAAAAAAGCTTCTCTACTGAGAAGCTTTCAGACTGTCGACAAACTCCTAATTCAGTAATTAGGAGTTTGTCTTAGTTTATACATATACATTCTTTTAAATAAGAGTTGATTTCCGTTGCAGGGGTTCGCTTTCCGTGGGGCTCGCGCTGAGCCGCTTCGCCCTAAAGGCCTGCAGGGTCTCAGACTGTCTCGTAGATCCCACAGGAGTCTCACCCCTTCCACTCCAATCAATGCATAATAATTCCTTTTGCATTTCCTAAATTCCTACTGTCAACAAGCTGAAAGCTTCTCTACTGAGAAGCTTTTTTCCACGTTCCTTTATAATGACCTGTACTGGGTTCGAACCAGTGACCCCTTGCCTGTCAAGCAAGTGCTCTCCCACTGAGCTAACAAGTCATGATTATAGATTATTATTACCTGCATCTTTTAAAATACTCTTTCTATTCTTATCATACCATGTCCACTCTCCACATTCTAGGAAAATATAGAAAAAGTGATGGTCTGCCATCACTTTTCCACAATTATTGAATTCCCTCCAGTAACTGTTCTAATTGATTCGTAATCCTTGTTTCTGAATCGATATCTAATACATAGTTTTGATTGTCTTTCTTTGCAATTTGATTATCTGTTACATATGCCCCTGTTAATAAATTTGTCGCACCTAGGTTCGCTAAAACAGGCTTTAAAGCATAATCCATTACTAATAAATGGGCAATACTTCCTCCTAGCATCAGTGGAAGTATTGCCTTATTTCGTAGACTCTTTTGTGGTAATAAATCAAGAAACGTCTTGATAATTCCGGAATAAGATGCCTGAAATACAGGTGATAATACAATGACACCATTACTTTGTTCTACTTTTTGTCTTGCCGCTATTATATCCTTGTTCATAAAGTCTGCTGTAATTAAGGCAGCACTTGGTAATTGATGCACTTGAATGATATGAACAGCCACATTCTTCTTTCCTAAATAATCTACCGCAAATTGTAAAATACCTGTTAATCGTGAGTCTATTTTATGTCCACCAGCTATGATGGTTACCGTTGTCATGAAAGCCTCTCCTTTATAATAAATTCCCCTTATAAATACGATGTTTTTTATTTATCCATTATTCTAACACGAAAAAGAAGAACCGTGCTGAAATGATGATCCCCAAATTAAATGCAATATAAATTACTTTCCATTTAATTATGTTCACAATTCTGTCATATTCTTTTGTAGATATTGTGAATTAAATCACAATATTGTTTTTTTCTTAGGAGTATTTGATATATTTAACTTGTAAATAATAGAAACAAAAAAGAAGGGATGATTCTTATGTTTATGAGCTTTTTTAGAGAAAATAAAGTCGCAGCTGGACTTTTAACCATTATACGTTTGGTGCTAGGTTATTCTTGGTTTACTTCCGGATTTGGTAAATTAACTGGTGGAGGATTTGATGCTTCTGGGTTTTTAACAAATGCCGTTACTAATCCAGTTACAGGACCAGACGGAACCGCGGTTTATGGATGGTATACAAGTTTTGTCGAAGGATTTGCTTTACCAAATGTTGGACTATTTAATGTGCTCGTCCCAATTGGGGAGGTATTAGTTGGTCTTGGGTTAATTTTAGGTTGTTTAACTACAGCAGCAGCATTCTTTGGTGTCATTATGAATTTCTGTTTCTTACTTGCAGGCACCATCTCTCATAACCCAACTGATATCTTAATGGGCATGATCATTATGTTTGCTGGAGCAAATGCTGGGTACTTCGGATTAGATCGATGGGTATTACCCTATATCAGAAAAACATTCTTTAAAAAAGAAGATCATAATGCAGAATTTACAAAAAAACCTCGTTTAACATAATAGAAAGTTGTTAGGAAATAATTAAGCGGATGGTCTGTAAAAAAAACCGAACAATTATACGATTTCCCATTACCATTTACGTATAATTGTTCGGTTTTATATTTAGTTTAAAATACTTATCTCCCAGTCTCTTTCCTCTCTCTTACATTCATTAAATAAACAAACTTTATCCTCTTTTAGACTTTTTTGACAGTCAATAATTCGTTGATTGCTACTTCCTTTAAATAATAAACTTAAATCTTTTTGTTCTAGCACAAATCGACCATCTACTAAAACATCTACATACATACTTAGTTCAGCAAATTCATCAGATTGGGTTGCTCTCAATTCTTCCCAAAGATATCCAGTATAACACCAAATATTTTTATTTAATTGTTTACATTCCTTAGCTAATTGTTTAAGCTCAGTTATTTGTAGCATTGGCTCTCCGCCACTAAAGGTAATATCGTTTAAAGGGTTTTGCTTTACTTTCCTCATTATTTCGTCTATTGACATTTCTGTTCCGCCATTTATTTTCCAACTTTCTGGATTATGGCATCCTCTACAATAATGCGTACACCCTGCAAAAAAGATAGTAGTTCGCAATCCTGGACCATCTACAATGCTATCTTCCACAATCGATAACACTCTCATCGATGTTTGACCCTTTCCCGTTCTTCAGCACGTTTTGCATTATTCCACCGATTAAGTGATCCAACAAGATAACCGGTTATTCTCCGAATCCTTTCAATCTGGTTCTCATCTTTCTCCCCACAATTTGGGCATTCATTATCGATTATTCCTTTATGTCCACAAGTCATGCAACGATCCACGGGATGATTAATGCTTCCGTATCCAATCCCTGCCTCTTTCATCGTCCGTACGATTATTTCTATGGCTTCTACATTCTTACTGGCATCTCCGTCCAATTCTACATACGTAATATGTCCCGCATTTGTTAACGCATGAAACGGTGCTTCGCGCTGAATTTTTTCATGAATAGAAATGGGAAAATAAACGGGAATATGAAAACTATTCGTAAAGTATTCTCTATCTGTCACCCCTTTTATAATCCCAAATTTCTTTCGAGCAGCTCTTAATGCTTTTCCAGCGAATGATTCTGCTGGAGTAGCAAGAAGAGAGAAGTTAAGCTGATATTTTTCCAAGGCTTCGTCTGCCTTTTGGCGCATAAATTGAACAATCTGTAAACCAATTTCATAGGCCTTTTCACTTTGTCCATGGTGGACACCAAGCAAGGATACCAGGCATTCCGCTAAACCAACAAAGCCAATTGATAGTGTACCTTGTTTCAGAAGTTCTTCTAGTTGATCATCCACATTCAATTCTTCTCCGCCCTGCCAAACACCTTGTCCGTATAAAAACTTGAAATTCGCTACTTTTTTCTTTCCTTGATAATGAAACCTTTCAAGGAGTTGATCAACAACTAAGTCGATCGTTTCATCCAGTTTATGAAAAAATGATTCTATCGTCGTTGACTCTAAAGCCAATAAAGGAAGATTAATACTTGTGAAGGATAAATTCCCTCTTCCTATTGTTTGTTCACTTCCGTGGATATTTCCCATCACTCTAGTCCGACACCCCATTGTGGCGACTTCCGATTGAGGAGTGCCGTTATAATAGGCTAAATTAAATGGGGCATCTATAAAAACAAAATTGGGAAATAATCGTTTACTTGTCGTCTCTATCGCTAAGCGGAATAAATCATAATTAGGATCATTCTTTTGATAATTAATTCCGTCTTTTACTTTAAAAACGATAATTGGAAAAATTGGCGTTTCTCCTGCCCCAAGTCCTGCTTGTGTTGCCAATAATAAATTCTTTGTCAGCATTCTTCCTTCTACTGATTGATCCGTTCCTAAATTTACGGAAACAAATGGCGTCTGACCACCGCCGCGGGAGTGCATACTGTTGCAATTATGTATAAATGCCTCACACGCTTGATAGGTTTCTCTTTCTGTCCATTCCCAGGCCTTTTTCTCTAGTTCCGCCTTTTCTTGAATTACCTCCTTTAACCGTTTTTTATTCTTTCTATATGTTTTTTGTATATATGGCGCAAGATCATAGTCTAACATTGGGATGGATTGTCCACCATGCTGCTGATTTTGATTAGCTTGCAAAATAATAGAAGTAAGAGCCATTGCACTCATAATTGATTTTGGTTCTCTCATATATCCATGACCAGTGTTAAAGCCATCCTTTAAGATTTTGGCCAATGGGATTTGACAGCATGTTGTAGTACCAGAAGAATAAAAGTCTAGATCGTGAATATGGATATATCCTTCTTGATGTGATTGTTTTACCTTTTCTGATAATAAATGTTCCATTGTATAGTATTTAGAAGCTGTTGCAGCAAATTGCATCATATGACTCATCGGTGACATTCCGTCTACATTTGCATTTTCTTGAATAAAGTCCTGATTATTGCTGTTCATTATTTCTGCAAATTGATTTAATAGTTGAACCTCATTACTCATTTAACTCACTCCATTCTAAATGAATCCTTATCCATTATAATTGAACAAATCATCATTTCACTATATATTGTGTTAATTTCACAAAAAGTACACAATATATAGAAATCCCAACATAGGAAAATTCCTATCGTTTTAGCTTTATACTATTCATAATGTGCTTTTATTGATAAACTAATTGTAAAATCAGTTGTAATAAAGGAAGGATAACTATGACAACAAAAGGGACAATAAAAGAGGAAACTATCTTTAGTAAAGAATTAGGAGAAGAAGTGACTTTATTAATCTATCTCCCACCAGCATTTTCTCCTCTTTATAAATATCATTTACTCATTGCACAAGATGGGAAAGATTATTACCAATTTGGCCGAATCGGCAGAGTAGCTGATGAATTACATGGCAATCATCAAATTGCGGATACGATTATTGTTGGAATCCCCTATTCCTCTGTCCAAGATCGTCGCAGGAAATATCATCCTGATGGCACTCAGAATAAAGCATATATTCGCTTCTTAGCACATGAACTTGTTCCCTATTTAGATGATCAATATCCCACCTTCCAAATGGGAATGGGACGTGGACTCATTGGCGACTCGTTAGGTGCAACTGTATCATTCATGACCGCTTTAAAATATCCGCATACTTTTGGAAAGATTATGTTGCAATCCCCCTTAGTAAATGAAGGTGTTTTTGATGCAGTTGATAAATTCGATTCTTTTCATTTACTAGAAATAGATCATATTATCGGTATAGGTGAAACATCTGTAAAAACAACCATCAACACAACCGAGGATTTCCTGACCCCTAATCGAGAGTTATCTCAAGTTTTGCAAACAACAAATGCTGATTATTCATATGAAGAATTTAATGGGGATCATACATGGAAATATTGGCAGCCTTATATTGCGAAAATGCTCATTAAAATGTTTCCTTCTTAAAAGAGAGCACTCAATTGACTGTCTTTGTTTCCTAACAGTGAGTACCTCGTTAACCATTAGATTTTTTCTGAAATCTTTGAACATAAATAACTAATTTTGTTATAATATCTTACATATAGAACATTGAAATCGTAATAATAGATAGTCTATCTTCTATATCTTTGTACACTCTTTTATTTTGAAATGGAGGTTCGTCGAATGAAATACGGTATTGCTATTTTCCCTGGTAAGGATTTGCAGGATTTAGCTAATTCACTTCGCAAAAGATATGACCCGAAATATGCTTTGATACCACCACATATCACGTTAATCGGTGATTTTGAAGCTAGTAACGAGGAAATTGAAGAAGTAAGTAAAAAACTAGCAACGATTGCAAGTCATTATCATTCTATTCCTATTAAAGTAACAAAGGTCAGCTCTTTTAAACCCGTAAGCAATGTTGTTTATTTAAAGATTGAACCAAGTACAGACTTAGAACATCTTCACCAAGAATTAATCAGTACATTAGGTGTTAGTCTAGAGCATCCGTTTGTGCCACATATTACACTTGGGCAGGATTTATCGAGTGATGAGCATTTAGACTTATATAGTAATTTACGCATGCAAAACTATCATTTTGAAGAAACAGCGGATCGTTTCCATTTGCTATATGAATTGGAAAATGGTTCTTGGACCGTCTATGAAACATTCCGTTTAGGAAAGGAATAGTGGAAAGTGGAAGTAGTTATTGTTAAAACTGATAAAGAGTTAAAAGATGCCTTTTATGTTCGTCAAACTGTTTTTGTTCAGGAGCAGAAAGTACCAATGGAAGAAGAAATAGATGCATATGAAGAGGATAGCGTTCATTTTGTTCTCTATGATGACGACAATAAGCCTATTGGTGCTGGACGTTACCGAACATTTGATGAATACGGAAAGGTAGAAAGAATCTGCATCCTCTCCACTAATCGAAAAGGTGGAGCTGGAAAAGCAGTTATGAATAAAATTGAGGAATATGCCTCAAATAATGGGGCTCCTGCCTTAAAACTGAATGCCCAAACACAGGCCATTCCTTTTTATAGCAAACTTGGATATGAAGTCATCTCGGAAGAATTCCTAGATGCTGGTATTCCACATAAAACCATGATTAAGCATTTATAGATTTTGGGACTGCCCAATGGATGGAAAAGCATAGCTTGTCTTTAAAGCTTGTGATTATCCGTCATGGAGCAGTCCTTTTTATTTTTCGCGATTAGCGAAAAACAACGGTTTAATTTTCTTCCATTTGCCTACAATAGATGGAAGAAGGGGGTGAGTTGAATTGGAATTCACTCATATATTTAGCGAGCTTATTATTGGCTATTTTTTATTGTTGCTTTTAACAAAGGTGTTAGGAAAGACACAGATCACGCAGATTACTACCTTTGACTTTGTTTCTGTCTTAGTACTAGGCGAGCTTGTCGGAAATGCTATGTATGATACAGAGACAGGAATAAAAGAAATAATGTACTCCATTCTTATTTGGGGAGGATTAATTTACATAACAGAATTCATCACGCAAAAGTTTCGGAAAACCAGACAACTTTTAGAAGGAAAACCGTCTATTATTATAAATAAAGGCAAGATTGATTTTAAGGAATTAAAGAAAAATCATTTAGATATAAATCAATTACAACATTTACTTCGTGCAAAAGATGTTTTTTCAATAGCAGAATGTGCTTATGCCATTTTAGAAACAGATGGCACGATCAGTGTGCTCAAGAAATCAGCATTCGTGAATCCAACAAAACAGGATATGAATTTATCGTTAGAAACCACTTCCCTTCCGATAAGTATCATTCTTGATGGAGAAATCATCAAAGAAAACTTACCTCGTATCGGTTGGAATGAAGAGCAATTAATGCAAGAATTAAAAAAACGAGATGTTCAATCTCCAAAAGATATCCTCTATGCCGAATGGCAGGAAGGATCGCCTTTATATGTGCAAAGCTACTAATTGAATTAAAACACTTTAGATTTGCGCATGAAAATAAGTACCCTTTCCAGTTAGTTCTGCAATTAACTTCTCATTGGGTACTCCTTCTTCATGCCTTTGTTTCTTCTGGTAAGATGTCTGAGAAGGATACTTTATCTGTAGATTGGTAGAAGAATTAACGATTTTAGCCGCTGGATAAATTTCTTCTTTCTTATAATTCTTTGTTTTGCTTATAATGTCTCTAACCGCGTACTGCTCTGCTTGATAATGAGTAATTGGCAAGATATATCCCATCAGAATCTGTCCCTTCTAGTTTATTATTTATCCTTTTCCCTTCTTTTCCAAAAAGTAAACCCCTTTTCTACTCTTTAAACAATCATCTGTTTTTGATATGATAGATATTATTTCAAACTTATGTACGGCTCCAGATTTATTAATAGATTCGAGGTTTCCTATGTTAACAGCTTTTTATTATGATAGACTTATTTCATTAAATACCATTGACAGACAAGAATTACAGAAAATTTATGAAGCTGGCAAAAATGGATTTCTCGCATGTTCTGTATGCGGAGAAGCAGTAAAGCTTTATTTAGGATTAAAAAGTACTCCCTATTTTTATCACTATTCAGCTAAACAGCCCTGTATGACAGAATCATCTACTATTGAACAGGAACAAGCTGCTGCGGCTGGTATCGATTACGAAGAAAAAAATGGGTTCCGGATTCCTAAGAGTAGAAATATTTCCAAAGACAATACAGAAATTACTCCTTTTAGACCGCCTATGTCTATAAAGGCGATTACCCATACATCTGATGTCGCTGCTAGTCAACCAGTTACTTTTCCACAAGAATCTTATTTAAATACACTGAAACAAAACGGCTATTCTCTTGATATTACACAGAGTGAGGCTGTCGCAATAGATGATGGACCCATTCTGGTCCTTGCAGGTGCCGGTAGTGGCAAAACCCGAGTGTTAACAATGAGAGCAGCTTATCTCATCCAGGAGAAAAAGGTAGATCCGTCAACTATCATGCTCGTTACCTTCACCAATAAAGCAGCAAATGAAATGAAGGAAAGACTCTTACACTATCCAATGATGAATAAAGGGATTGTGCAAAAAATTGTTTCTGGAACTTTTCATAGTATTCTTTACCAAATTTTAATCTTTCATGAACGAGAGAAATGGCAGCGAAATAAATTATTAAGCAGTAATTGGCAGCGAGAGCTTTTGTTAAAGGAAATTGCCCGTGAAAAGCAATTAGATGAAAAAGACTTCCCTTTCGATGCAGCTCTTCAATTAATCGGTGCATGGAAAAATAGTATGCTTTTTCCTCATGAAATAGAGCCTGATAATGACTGGGAAAAGAAAGTTGCCCAACTATATAGTGGCTATGAAACAAAAAAACAACAGCGAAATTTGTATGACTTTGATGATATGCTTCTTGGAGGCTATCATTTCTTTCTTGAAAATCCAGCTATTTTAGAAACTTATCAAAAGCGTTTTACTCATTTCTTATTAGATGAATTTCAAGACATCAATAAAGTTCAGTACGAATGGATAAAGCTAATGGCAAGGTCAGCTCATTCTGTCTATGCAGTAGGAGATGATGATCAATCTATCTATTCTTTTCGTGGTAGTGATCCAAAATACCTTTTAGATTTTGAAAAAGATTATCCGAATGCTAAAACGATTATTCTTGATTACAATTACCGCTCTTCTCAAGAAATTGTATCCATCGCTAAGTCTACAATCAGTAAAAATACGAAGAGACGAGCAAAAAAAATGATAACTGGCTATTCAGGCCAAACTCCCATTGCCTTTTATCCTTATGATGAGGAAGAAGAAGCTACGATGATTTTGACCGATATTCAGGAGAAAATAAAGACAGGCTATGAACCGAAGGATTTTGCAATTCTCTTTCGAACTAATACAAATAGCCGTGCCATGTTTGAGCGACTGGCTTCTTCCAGTCTACCATTTCGTTTAGAACAAGATACAGGTTCTTTCTATCAAAGATTTATTGTGAAAAGTATGATGGCCTATTTAAAGCTCATTCATGATCCAGATAACCAGCAAGCGGTTGCTGATATTCTCCCGACCCTATTCTTAAAAAAAACGGTATTACAGGATATTAAAGCAATAAGCATATTAGAAGATTGCAGCTTTTTAGATTGTCTAGTTTTTATTAAAACAGGATTCGCATTTCAAGAAAGCAGATTGAAAAAGATTCCTGAAATAGTAAAACGATTAATTCGTTATTCTCCTCTGGATGCTATTAATTATATTGAAAAGGAATTAGGCTTTCAGGAATTTATAAAAAAACGGGGAAACGAAGGAAATCAATGGGATAAAGGCTCTGATGATATTCGCGATTTAAAAGTGGTGGCACGTAAATTCCAATCGATTAAAGAATTTGTTCAATATACAGACCATATGACTGCTATGAATGAAGAATTACGAAAGCAATATAAAAACGAAGAAAATGTAATCACATTAAGCACCATTCATCGCGCAAAAGGTTTAGAATATAAAACAGTCTATATTGTTGGTACGGTTGATGGTTCCATTCCCCATGACTTTGCACTAGAATCATTCCGCAATAACAACTTCATGCCGATAGAAGAAGAACGCCGCCTTCTCTACGTTGCCATGACAAGGGCACAACAAGAACTATATTTATCGGTTCCTATGTATTTAAGAGGAAAAAAAGCAAAAACTTCGCGCTTTTTATCACCCTTGTCAATGGTTACTATTAAAGCAGCTGAAAAGGAACGGTCATAATAAAAATCAGTAATTCAAACCTTACACAGATACATTCTCTACAAGAAGCATTTTACAGGGAAAAAACAGGGTAACTATGTCGTGAATTCGCGCAGCTACCCTTTTTTCGATTTTACTTTTTGTTAATCATTTTAGATAATGTATTAAAATCAAGCTGTTTACCATCTTTAACAATTGATTCAACAATCCTATCTTCCGTTTGCTTTGGAACAGATTTTCCAGCAATTTGTGATACTCTGCGAATGACACTTCTTACTGTTTTTTCATCTTTAAAATTTGCATTTTGTAAGGAATTCGCTAGTTCTAAAATATCTTTCATATTAACGCCAGTTTTAGACTCAATGTTTTTAAAGAAATTATTGTTCATACCTGTGTTTCCTCCTTCGATGAGCTACTTTACATTCTATGAAGGAAAGAAAAAAAGGTGAGAACTCAAGAAAAAGAAAACAAAAAATGAACAAAGCGCTTAAATAAATATGGAGAATCCAAAGAACAAACAGAAAGGAGCTCTCTTTGCAAGAGAACTCCTTTTCCCATTGACTAACCTGAATTAGTTGTAGAAGCTAGCTCCTACGATTACTAAAAGGATAAATAAAACAACGATTAATGCAAAAGAAGAGATACCATATCCTCCGCCGCTATAACCGCCGCCGCCATAGCCATATCCGCCATAACACATTCCTACTTCACCTCGCTTCTCCTTGTACTCCTTAACAGAATATGGAGAATTGAAGTTTATGTGTAGGCAAGCTACTATTAACAAATAGAATGTACGATTGTCACAGAGATAATCATTTATTTCCCGGTTTAAACAACGTTTTTCTTTTAAAACATATGATGCTTTATCCTTTAGGTTTAAACAATAGTGCTCCTATAAAGCCAAATACGATTGCCGCAGATATTCCAGAGCTTGTCACTTCAAACATACCTGTTAATACACCGATAATGCCATGCACTTCAGCTTCTTGCATCGCCCCATGTACTAAAGCATTCCCAAAGCTTGAAATTGGTATTGTCGCACCTGCTCCTGCAAAGTCAGCAAATGGCTCATATAATCCAAATCCATCTAAAACGGCACCTGTCACAACTAATGTTGTTAATGTATGTGCAGGCGTAAGCTTCGCAACATCAAACATAAGCTGACCAATGACACAAATTATGCCACCAATCACAAAGGCCCAAAAGAACATTGGGAGCATATAGATTCCTCCTTCTTTCTTTATAAATTAGCATTCAGCAGAGAAAACACTGCTTAAATTTCGATTGATACAGCGTGAGCGATACAAGGAATCGTTTCCCCTTGTTGAACGGTAAGCGGTGAGAGAAGCGCACCAGTGGCGACACAGAGAATTCTTTTATACATACCTTTTTTCATTTCATTTAATAAATGCCCGTACATTACTGTTGCGGAACAGCCTGCACCACTGCCTCCAGATTGTACAGGCTGCTCATTTGTGTATATTAACAATCCACAGTCTTTCATTTTATTTTCATCAATTATTAACCCCTTTTCCTTTAAAAGGGCTATTACTGTTTCTCTGCCAATTTTCCCTAAATCACCTGTTACAATTAAATCATAGTGAGAAAGATCTAAATTTAAATCTTGGAAATGAGCATAGATTGTATCCGCAGCTGCTGGAGCCATCGCCCCGCCCATATTAAAAGGATCCGCTAATCCCATGTCTACCACTTTTCCTATCGTTGCAGAGGTTGTGTATGGAAGCTGCTCATTTGTCTGATTCTTCGTGACGAGGGCAACTCCAGCACCTGTGACGGTCCATTGAGCAGTCGGCGGCTTCTGGCCACCATATTCTGTTGGATAGCGGAACTGTTTTTCGACTGCTGCGTTATGGCTGGAAGCACCTGTTAATACATTATCAGCTCCTTGATAATTCACCATAAAGGAAGCAAGTGCTAATCCCTCTATAGACGTGGAGCAAGCACCAAATAATCCAAAATAAGGGATTTGTAAATCTCTAGCAGCAAAACTAGAAGGGGTAATTTGGTTGATTAAATCACCTGCTAAAAAGAACTGGATATCTTCTAGCTTGAGTTCTCCTTTTTTCATGGCTGTTTGTGCTGCTTCTTCCAATAAAATGCGATGAGCCTGTTCATACGAGGTTTTTCCCATCCATAAATCATCATGTAATACGTCAAAATCAGCAGCTAATCTTCCATTTGCTTCAAAAGGACCGCCTGATACTCCGGTAGATTTTATTACTGGATGATTTTGAAATACCCAGGACTGTTTTCCCTGAAGCATTAGAATCCCCCCGTCATCATAATAAATAGTGTTTTTATAAGAGCAACTACAAATGCCGAAAAAACACCGAACAATATAACAGAACCAGCGAGCTTAAATATATTTCCTCCGACTCCTAGTACAAATCCCTCTGTGCGATGTTCAATAGCGGCAGAAATAATGCTATTACCAAATCCTGATACAGGAACAGCACTCCCAGCACCAGCAAACTGGCCAATCCGGTCATAAACTCCAAATCCAGTCAACAGCATCGAAAGAAAAATAATGGTAGCTGAAGTTGGATTTCCCGATGTTTGTTCCGTAAAATGAAAGAAATATATATAGAAGTAAGAAATAAATTGACCAATCATACAAATAAATCCACCGACAAAAAATGCTTTAATGCAGTTCTTTAGAACAGGACGTTTCATTTCAAATTTTTGTTCCAACTTTTCATATTGCTGCTGCTCTGGTGTCTTGTTTTTTTTCTTATTATCCGCCACCTTTTTCCCTCCTTATGTTAATTCGTTATTCAATTGAATGATCTCTTTCAAACGCTTATCTGCTTTTTCTTTACTATAGTCCGGCTCCTGGATTTTATCCCATAAGCGGATGGTCTCTAAGAATATCTTAAAATCACTAGAGACAGTGAATCTTTCATCTGGATATTTTGATTCCAGTTTCTTCGTTAATTCCTTTTCAATGCTTTTCATTTTAAACCTAGCCATTTGCTTTACCTTATAAGCAACTAATATATCTTTCTTCCCCTTGATTACCGCAACATCATAAATGGACGAAATGGTATTCGTTTCTTCTTTTATTCCCTCTACTAATTCCTCTTGTTTCTCATCAGTCTCTGTATAAAGAGCAATTGGCGCTGGATTAATTCTTTTAAGCATCGACCATCGGCTATTCGGTGTTTCCTTCGCACAGCCAGCTAAGAATACACATATGCTAAAAATCAACAGATAAGATGCATGCCTTCTATTTGTCATATTCTTCCCTTCCTATTTAAAGATGAATTAAAGTATCTTTATTTTTTTCGATTTAGGCTTTAATTATTAGATGTTTTTACAACAAAAAAAATCCAATTTTTACAAATTGGGTTTAAGTCATAAAAAATACCCGCACAAAGTCGGGTATTTTTTGTTATTTCGCTAATTTTTTTCCACAGTTACATCCAGATTTTTTTCTCTTTGCTTTAGCTGGTTGCGACTTTACTGGCTCAGTCACTTTAGGTACTTTTTTTCCTAGCAACTCCAATCCCTCCAATAATGATGATCTATGCATGTATAAAAACATTAATTTTTAATGTTCTTATCCCATTGTATGTCAGGAAAAAATGTATGTGTAAACAACTAGCCCAGCAGTTAGTAACTATTCAACAAACACTCGTTGTAAAATAGCTTCTAACAAAGACGCTCCTCCAGCGATCGCAAAAATAAGTACAACAGGTTCACAAATGGCTGGGAAGAAATAATATAAAATGATAAGAAAGATTGCTACCCATACTCCGGTACACCAATAACAGCTAATTAATTCGCCAATAAATCCACGAATTTTACCTGACTTAGGGACAATATAAATTTCTGTTTGCCCGTCCTTATTTTGTTCCTCTACTTCTTCTAAAAATATTTTCCGGAAAAATTCAGTAATCTGATCAAACACAATTAATCTTGTTACACGAAAGCTTGCCAAAATGAGTAAAAAAAACTCCATCCAATGGATATCCATCTCCATTCTCCTCTCCGATAGACCAAAATATTCTAAACGAATGGTCATATGCCCAAATTTTAAGAAAAAAGGCGTTTGTCCGTAACCCATAAGGCTCTTCGGCAATATGTTAGTAATGTAAGAAACATAAAGAAAGAAACAAACAAGGAGGAAAACAATTATGGGTTGTGGAAAAAAAGAAGATATTCACGGTACATCCAGCTGTGTTTGCGAAGTGGTTCGTGCCATTAAAGATATCCAGGATAACGCTGAAGACAATTGCGAATGTGAAACTAACTGTTTCTCAGAGCCTTTAGGATCTCTTGTATCTCCATCAAAACGTAAAAAAGCAGATACACGTGTATTCGTATTAAGCAGTGCAGATGGCTCTCCATTCCATGCATTCTTTACAGGTCATGACTGCAACTGTGTTTCCATCTTTTTCAGAGTTGAGGATGTTTTTGATAACTGCTGTGCAGTATTAAGAGTTCTTGCTCCTATTGGTAAAGATGGAGAAACTCTAGATATCGTTGGACACAAAGGAATCGACTTAAGCAAAATTTGTGAATTAGAAGGATTCCAACGTACTTCAAGCTGTATAACTGTTGACTTAAGCTGCTTCTGTGCTGTTCAATGTATCGCTGACGTTGACTTAAATGTTTGTGACTAAGAAATTACTAACTTTGTATATGCTATACACTCGGAGGTCGTCTTTAAGACGCCTCCGTTTTATTTATCGCTCCTTTCTCTCCGCCTTATATTTTATGCATAAGAAGAAGCAAGCATGTTATTAGACGAGTTTGATTCCTATATGTTCACGAATTTGTTGAATATTGTATCCTTCAATCCTTCCTAATACTTTTTATGCTTGTACGATAGTATCCGATGAAAAAAAGTTATTCCAAATGGAAAAATGGTGCCATTTACATTCTAGCGAGTAATATAGTAAATATAACTGCTATTATATTTATGACGCCAAATATTCCAATTTGAAATAACTCTCTATTAAAACGGGAAAAGATTGTTTAAATACCAATCATTTTAATCTCATCGATCGTTGCAATATTTAAAGTAACGATTGTCTGATCCATTAATTTTATATCGACTTTATCTGCATTTAAATCAACAACAAATCCACGAACAGTCTCCTGCTCAGTTACAACCAAACATGGGACTGGTGGTAACTGTTTCGGAAAATGAAGTAAGTACTCTAATTTCTCGACAATTCCCATTTCTTTAAAGCTTTTTAATCGTTTAAAAGCTGGTTTTCTTGGTGTTTTTTCCACTTGCTGTTCTTGATAGCTTTGAATTTGTTCCTGAACATTTGTAGTATCTAGTTTTTCTGCTCCTTCTTTCGCAGCATCTTTTTTCGCTTTTATTTCTTGGAGCGCTTCTTCCTTCTGCTTTTTTTCCATCAGCTCTTTGTATTGCTTCTGTTTAGAAATTTTTGCTGAATAGCTCACTTGCATATTGCCTTGCATCGTTTTTGTGCCTGACTGAGAAAGATAAGGCTTATTATTCTCACTATACATCTATAATCACCTCCTAAAACAGAGAATACAAATTTTATAGGATTCATCCTAATGTATGCATGATTCGCCTAATATGTAACTTTAAATAATGAAAAAGAAAACTAGTACAAGGGAGTGGAATTGGAGCAAAGGAAAGAGCAAAAAAAGACAGTCGATCTATTGATCGGCTGTCTTGAATGAAATTAACCAACAATATGGAAACCTGAGTCAACATGAATGTTTTCTCCTGTTATCCCTCTTGCTAAATCACTGAATAAGAATAATGCTGTATCGCCAACTTCTTCTGGAGTAGTTGTTCTTCTTAGTGGAGAACGTTCTTCAATTTCTTTAAGAATGGAATTGAAATCACTGATTCCTTTTGCTGATAATGTACGAATTGGACCTGCAGAAATAGAATTAACTCGAATGCCTTCTTTTCCTAAATCAGCAGCTAAGTAACGAACACTAGCATCTAAGGAGGCTTTGGCAACACCCATTACATTATAATTTCTAATAGCGCGCTCTCCGCCTAAATAAGTTAATGTAACAATGCTTCCATCTTCTGTCATTAACCCTTTCGCTTCTTTTGCTACAGCAGTTAAAGAATAAGAGCTAATATTATGGGCAAGTAAGAATCCGTCTCTTGTTGTATTCATATAATCACCTTGCAGCTCTTCTTTATGAGCAAAAGCAATACAATGAGCAATTCCATGAATGGTTCCTACTTCTTTTTTTATTGCTTCAAAACAAGTAGCAATCTCTTGGTCATTTGTAACATCACATGGCAAAACAATGCTGTCTGTTGAATCTAAAGTTGCAACAAGGTCACGAACGCTTTTTTCTAATCTTTCCCCTGCATAAGTAAAAATCAAACGCGCACCTGCTTTATGCAAGGAAGTCGCAATTCCCCATGCAATACTTCTTTTATTCGCAACACCCATCACTACATAGGTTTTGCCTTTTAACGAAAAAGTCATTCTTATTCCTCCTATATACTATTACAAGTTATTAGTACCTAGTACTAATTTTACTACAAAAACGTAAAAAAAGAAAGCACTGTTGTAATAGGCGTTTTAATCATTTTCTTCTATATTAAGTACTCTACTATTTCTTTCAGCAAAAACTATTCATTACAAACCATCTTCCTTTTATCTATTTTCGCCCCCATTATAAGGAACCAAACTCTAAAAAAGCTTTCTCTTCCTATTGTTAAAAGAAAGAGAAAGCTCGGTTTACTTCCTTACTTATAATTAAACTCTAGTTGACGTTTTAATTCTGTTACATATGAGTGTGATCCTGTAACAAGAAGATGATCATTAAGCTGTAATTCTGTATCGCCATGTGGAATGACAAAATCAGAGCCTCTGAAAATGCGGACGAAAATAACGTCTCCCGTAAATGGGAATGAGCGCAATGACATCCCTTCAAATTCTTTGTTTCTTAATGTAATCTCATGTAATGCTGTTTCCGTATTACCAAGCAGGGCAAAGATATTTGGTGATTGAATTAATGCTGTTAATAAAGCTTTCGTTGAAGTAAGCATAGAGAAAACTTCGATATCTTCTCTGCGCAGCTCTTCTTCTTTCTCCATGTTCTCGACACGACAAATAACTCGGTCTACTCCTGCCCTTTTTATCATGAGACTCATCTCAGCATTTAAGTAAGAATCTCCAGTGGAAACAACTACAATATCTGCTCCATAAATATCTGTTTGTTGCAGTATATCTTCCGAATAATTTTCCAACTCAATGATTTCAAATAAAGAGTCAGCAATTTGAAAATCGTGTTTTTCTTGTTTTTTATGATAGAAAGTAACATCATACAGGGTGGACTTCAACTCTTGATAAACCTGCATGGTTACCTGATTTACCCCAATAATAGAAACATTTATCACTTTTTCACGTGCAGCATCTTTAGGGAATAGCTTTTTAAAGACAACAGGTGTAATGATACAAGAAATAATCGCTACAAGAATAAAAGTCCCACTCATTTGCGTAGTAATAATATTCAATCGTTCCCCAATTGTCGCGGCTGCAATAACAAGGGATAAGGTTGATGTTAATAAAAATCCGGAAGCCACAATCGTTTTAGTATCATACCATTTTTTTAAATAATAGACTGGCAGCAGCTTACTTACTAATAATGCTACTAATAACAATGGAATAAATAGCAATAGTTTAAGATCAGTAAATAATGACCATATATCCATCTCCACCCCAATCATTACAAAGAATATAGGAATTAAAAATCCATAGCCAAAAGAATCAAGTTGATGAACCAATTCTTCATTTGGCGATAATAACGACACTAGGACCCCTGCCAAGAATGCTCCCAAAATATGTTCTGCTCCAACAGATTCGGATAAAGCAACAAGAAAAATAATTAGTGCAAATACTGCTCTCGTACCAATTTGCACGGTTCCTCGGGAAAGAGTATCCATAAATTTTTTGTTTTTTATTCTTCTACCAACAAAGTAAAGAATTAATCCTGCCCCAAAAAGAATTAATAGCAGCCAAGTATTTCCCCCTGATTCATGAATAGAAGCAAAAACAGCGAGCAAAATCATCGTGACTAAATCTGCGATTACAGCCACCAGCAAAATAATTTGCCCAATAACTGATTTCATTATATTTGCTTCTTTTAAAGTAGGTACTACTACTCCTAAAGAAATAGTTGCAATAATTATTGTCATTAAGAAAGTACTATCAACAAAACCAGCAAGTACAAACAAGAAGCTTAATCCAATAGAAAGAACGAGAATTGCTACAAATATAATAATTGCCGTTTTAAAGGATTTTGGCTCCAATTCTCCATTAGGTAGTGTCTCTCTTTTTTTCTTACTAGAGAAAGCAGAAAAGTCTATCTCTAACCCGCTTAAAAACATTAAAAAGATAAATCCTAATGTTGATAGCGTTTCTAGCCACATATCCTGTTCGACTAGATTAAAACCGCTTTTTCCTATAATTAATCCCATCAAAATTTCGGCAACAACTACCGGAATGACATTCAATTTAAGCCGCTGCAAAATAATAGGGGTTAATAGAGCTACCGTCACGACGATAACTAGTGATGCGAAAGAAGCACCATGTGCCATCGCTATCCCTCCTCTTTTTTCTAATTTGTTAAATAACTCATAAACATTGTTGCCATACCAAAATAAATCAAAATACTGATAATATCATTTATTGTCGTTATAAACGGTCCAGAAGCGACGGCAGGATCAATTTTAAATTTATGCATAATAAGGGGAATAATCGCCCCAGCTATTGTAGCTACAATCAGGGTTCCCAAAATCGAAATTCCCACCAGCATTCCTAAAAAGAAATCACTCTTCCATATATACACAACCATCATAACAAGCAACCCACAAATTGTTCCGGTAATAAGCCCTGTCCCCGCTTCTCTTCCTATTAACTTCCAACTGCTTTCTTTGCCAATATTCCCAGTAGCTATCCCACGAACGGCTACAGCTAAGGCTTGTGTTCCAGTATTTCCAGCCATTCCCGCAATAAGCGGAATAAATACAGCAAGGATAGCAACCTGGTCTAATGTTTTTTCAAAGCGACCAATTAAGCTTGCAGTAAACATGCCAAGAAATAATAAGATAATCAGCCATGGCAATCTCTTTTTGGCAGCAGAAAAGGGATGCTGATCAACAAAATCCATGTTTGATACAGCAGCGAATTTAGAATAATCCTCTGAAGCCTCTTCTTGCATGACGTCTACAATATCATCAATAGTAATAATCCCAAGCAACCTTTTTTGAAAATCAACCACAGGCAGCGCCAAAAAATCATAGTCTTGCATTTTTCTTGCTACTTCCTCTTGGTCTTCACTTACAGAAACAGAATAAATGCGGTCATTCATAATTTCCTTTATGAGCATCTGATTATCACTAACAATTAAACTTCGTAACGATACGACACCTACCAACTGCTTTTGTTCATTAACGACATATACATAGTAGATTGTTTCCGCATTAGGAGCCTCTCTTTTCAATATCTCCATAGCGGTTTCTACTGTTTGTTCTGCAGATAAACTAATATAGTCAACTGTCATAATACTTCCGGCAGTGGACTCTTCGTAATGCATAAGTGCTTTAACTCGTGCGGCAGTTGGCTGATCCATTATTGCCAAATAGCTTTCTACTTGCTCTTTATCCAACACATTTAAAATATCGACTGCGTCATCAACGGACATATTTGCTAATGTCTCTGCAACATAATCAGGTAACAGTTTAGCAAATAACGTTTGATATTCCCAATTATCCATTTGTAAGTTCTCGAACATCTCTGCAATCTCATTTGGAGCTAAATATTCAAAAACTTGAGCTCTTTCTTCGATCTCCATTTCCTTAAAAAATGAAGCTTGATCGTATGGATGTAAATCAAGGAAATTTTTTCGGAATTCTTGTAAGTTTTCATTTTGTAAAGAATGGAGAATTACAGCATGCTGTGCTTCATTTGTTAATATTTTCTCTGCCACCGTTGTTCTTCCTCCTTTCATAAAAAAATAATATGATTTTTATAGTAACAAAAGATAAACGATTTGTCTTTTATTTATACATAAACTAAATACTCTCTTTATAATTCCCCAAATAGAGAAACAATTAACAAAAATGCATATTATAGCAATTGGGTATAGTAAAAAGGTAAAGGGGTGATTTTAATGAAGCTTGATATCATTGGAGATATCCATGGATGTTACGAAGAGTTTACGCTTTTAACAGAAAAATTAGGCTATACTTGGGACCAAGGTTATCCCTTGCATCCAGCAGGAAGAAAGCTTGCCTTTGTTGGTGATTTAACAGATCGAGGTCCTGCTTCCTTAGCGGTTATCGAAACTGTTTATTTATTAGTAAAGAAAGGGTTAGCTTATTATGTACCCGGAAACCATTGTGATAAACTATACCGTTTTTTCTTAGGAAGGAAGGTAAAAATTGCCCATGGTTTGGAAACCACTGTTTGTGAATGGGAGCAATTAAATAAAAAAGAACAACAAAGAATCAAAAGGATGTTTAAAGAGTTATACGAAAATGCACCATTATACCATATTTTGGATAACCAAAAAATAGTCATTGCCCATGCAGGTATTCGTGAAGATTATATTGGAAAGTACCATAATAAAGTAAAAACCTTTGTGCTTTATGGCGATATCACCGGAGAAGTTCATGAAGACGGTTCTCCTGTAAGAAGAGATTGGGCCAAAAAGTATAAAGGAAAACCGATTGTTGTATATGGACACACCCCTGTGCGCAATGTAAGAGAAATGAATCGAACATACAACATAGATACCGGCGCGGTCTTTGGAGGGAAATTAACAGCACTTCAATATCCAGAACTAACTGTTGAATCTGTGCCCTCCAGTATGCCTCTTGTAGAAGAAAAATTTCGCACATTTGATACAGAAACAGCAAAGAATCTTTAATTTACTTTAGAAAATAACAAAAAAGAGTGAAGTTTCCTTTTAAATGGATTCTTCACTCTTTTTTATTTTCCGTTCAAGCCCTTTCATATCATCAGGGAGATCAACTGTAAAAGTAATCGATTGTTTCGTCACAGGATGCGTAAACTTAAGAAAAAAACAATGTAAGGCTTGCCGATTTATCCAATCTCGTTTTCCTCCATATAAATCGTCACCTAAAAGCGGATGTCCCTGATAAGCTAGATGAACACGAATCTGGTGCGTTCTTCCTGTCTCTAAAGACAATTCTATAAGGGATAAATGCTTATCCTGTGCTAATACACGATAATGGGTAATGGCTGTTTGGCCATCTTTCCTTACTTCCCTTTTAATAATACTGTCCGAGCATCTGCCAATTGGCTCATTAATGGTAGCAGTAAACGGCGAAATTTGTCCTTCAGCAAAAGCGAGATATTTTCGTTTTACATCACCGCCTTTTTGCTGTTCACTAAGTAAATGGTGAATGTGACGATGTTTAGCAATAAGCACTAATCCAGATGTATCCCGATCTAATCTCGTGACAATATGGGTTGTTGCTTCAATTCCCTGCTTTTGATAGTAGCCTACTAATGCATTAGCTAAACTACCACTAGGATGCTCTCTTGATGGTATCGTATTCATCCCAGACTCTTTTTGTACAATTAAGAGATACTCATCCTCAAAGACAATGTTTAACGAGATCTGTTCTGGAATTAAGCCCCTACTAGGCAGCTCCGGTGGAAAAGAAACCACTAATTGATCGCCTTCCTTTAATGTGTAGCGAACATTTTCTTCTTTTTCGTTAACAAGAATCTTCCCACCCTTAAACTTTATATCTGTTAAAGCCGCCTTAGAGATATGTTGAGTCTTCAAAAATTCCTTAATGGTCATACTTTTTTCTTGCTGCATAACCCACTTTAACGTAAAGCTCAAGCTATCGCTCCTGTCTATTTCTTATTCAGAAATGAAAGAATCATGTACTCGTTTCCAAAATGGAAATGGTCGAAACCTTGCAAACCGTACTTTTTCTTCTGCTACTCGATATTGAATCGAATGTACTTTTTTATGTAAAAGATTCAAATGATCAATAGAGATTTGAAAATTAGGTTCATTCACTGGCTTTAACACACATGTATGATGTTTCGGTAAAATTAATGGGGAGCCAACCGTTCGAAAGACTCTATTATTTATGGAAGCCATTTCTGCCAACTGTATTGCTTCAATAGAGGGATGCACAATCGCTCCGCCTAAAGCTTTATTATAAGCAGTACTTCCAGAAGGGGTAGATACACAAAGACCATCCCCTCTAAATCGTTCGAAATGTTTGCCGCTCATTTCTACGTCCATAACAAAGGTTCCTTCCATACTTTTCACCGTTGATTCATTTAATGCTAAATATCTCGTTTCTTTTTCCTCATTTTGATAACGAACTATCACTTCTAAAATGGGATATTCAATAATGTTATATGGCGTTTTTGCTATCGCAATGACGAGTTTTTCTAACTCAGCTGGCGTCCAGTCTGCATAAAAACCTAAATGACCAGTATGCATCCCAACAAAGGCAGTTTTATCTAAACGATTGCTGTATCGATGAAATGCATAAAGAAGTGTCCCATCTCCTCCTACGGAGATTACAATATCCGGCTCTTCTTCATCATATACCAATTCAAAATCAAGCAAATATTGTTTAATTATTTGGACTAAGTTTTCTGATTTCGAATCACCCTTTGAGGTAACGGCAAATTTCATAAGTTTGGTAGCTCCTCTTCTCAGTTTTTAGAAATGCAGAATATCTTTGAATTTCTTTTTGTGCTTAGAAACGATCTAACTAAAAACTACTTATTTTTATCATTTTCTTTCTTACGGTTAAAGAAAGCTTGTGCTTCTTGAATTTCTCCCCGGATTAAAGACATTTCTTTATCTAATCGAAAAGCAGCTTCTGCCGCTCCTTGCAATCTCATTTTAATATCTTCGGGAAATTGGCCTTTATACTTATAATTTAGCGAATGTTCAATCGTCGCCCAGAAATTCATCGCAAGCGTACGAATTTGAATTTCGACTAAGAGTTTCTTTTCCCCATTTATGGTTTGTACTGGATAGACAATTACCACGTGGTAAGAACGATAGCCGCTTTCTTTTCTATGTAAGATATAATCTCTCTCTTCGACAATGTCAAAATCATTTCTTTGTCTTAATAGTTCAACAACTCTTATAATATCGTCAACAAATGGACACATCATTCGAAGTCCTGCAATATCTTGCATTTCTGTTTCTAATTTATCTAAAGGTATCCCCTTTTCATTTGCCTTATCCAATATACTTGCTATTGGTTTTACACGCCCTGTTACAAATTCTATCGGAGAATGATCATCTTCATGATCAAATTGACGTCTCATTCCTTTTAGTTTAACCTTTAGCTCATCTACCGCTTGTTTATAGGGCGCCAAAAATTGATCCCACTGTTTCATATATATAACACCTCAATTCCAAGGTTCTTTTCAGACGAGGTATTTCTTTTATAGACGATTTGTCGATTAATTATCTATTTTTTCAAAAACAGGCAGAATTACACCATTAAACAGTGGATAAACCTGCTTTATACAATCTAACAAATCATTATAGAAAAACGGATGAAACTCCTTTTTCCATATCCTCTCCATAATTTCCATTTCCTCGAATATTCTCAATTAAATACTCTAATTCCTCTTTGAAGTTTTCAAGCAATAAATGCCCCTTCTCATCTTTTATAAAAAATGAACTATTTGACTCTAATGCCTGTTTACAATCCTTCCATACGCTTTCCGGAATTTCTAGATAAACATATTCATTTTCCTTTTCAAGTAAATATATAAACGCAAGAGCATCAGAATCAACAAGTATTTGACCACATGCCTTCGCATTTTCTAAATTGACATCCTCTTGCAGTTGAAATACTAGTTCATTTTCCCTTTTAATTGTCTCTTTAATTTGCCATTTTTGTTTCATCATTCACCCTCCAACTATGCATATTTTACCACAACCACAAGAATTATCATAGAAAAGCGGAAGCACCTTGTCAGCGGTGTACAAACTGGAAGGCTATCGACTGAGATAAAGGAAACACGATAAGCGGCAGCGAATCGATGTTGACTTATCGTAGGGAGGTAGTCTGAAGTTTGCTAACCGCTAGGCGCTGTAGCTAGACAGATAGAAAAGCGGAAGCGCCCTTGTTAGCGGTGTACAAACTGGAGGACTAATTACGCCACGTCCTGTGGCAACGTCGACACTAGTACATCCTGTACGTCGGAAGACGTCGATTGAGATAAAGGAAACACGAACATAGCTTGTTTCTCTTTCTACCATTATAATAATAGACAAGATGGTTTAAGAAAGGATCTATATATGTCTAAAAATCAAAACATTGAAATCGAATTTAAAAATATGTTAACAAAAGAAGAATATGAACTGCTCCTAACTCATTTTCAAGTGAGCGAGGAAGATTTATTTGAACAAGAAAACCATTACTTTGATACTAGTAATTTTGCTTTAAAAGCTAATCACTCCGCACTTCGAATTCGTAAAAAAGAGGCAGAATATGAATTAACATTAAAGCAGCCGCATCCAGACGGGCTTTTAGAAACAAATAAAATTCTTTCCAAAACAGAAAGCGATGATATTTTTTCAACTGGAAGAATAAGTGATGAGCAAATTTCAAGTCTGTTAAGAAACATGAACATCGATCCAACATCTATTATATATTTTGGAAGCCTACGAACAATTAGGGCGGAAAAGAAAATTGGAAATGGTTTACTAGTTTTGGACCATAGTTTTTATTTAAAAAAAGAAGATTATGAGTTAGAATATGAAGTAAGCAATCGGGAAGAAGGAAAAATTTACTTTCAGGAGCTATTAGCCACCTTAAAAATTCCCGTTAGAAAAACAAAAAACAAAGTACGCAGATTTTATGATGAAAAATATAACCAAAAGTAATTTAGTACATTTGCTAGATTATTCTACACCGTTGTACCAGCAATAAAGTTTATTCACCACTTTATTGCTTCTATTTTGTTCACTGCGAAGTGTTGTTACTTGATGTAAATAGTCTTATTTCTCATAAATGGAGGAAAGCAATGAAAATTGATCAGTTTAAGGTAATGCTTGAACTCCAAGCTTTACAAGGTTTAAATTCACAAAATACAGGTAGTGCATCTACCCTCTTTCAAGATTTTCTGAGTAATATGTTATCATCTGAGACAAAATTAACGAATGCAATTGAAAATAATACACTAGGAGCAGCTTCCATAACATTAGGCTTAGCGAATACTAGCCCTCTTATGCCATTAAGTTTAACCAAGCTGTCTTCTTCATCGGCATCTACCACTTCTGATTTCGATGAAATGATTAAAACAGCAGCAGAAAAATATAAATTACCTGAAAAGTTAATCAGCTCTGTTATCAAAGTGGAATCCAATTTTAATCCTAATGCAACAAGCTATGCCGGAGCATCTGGATTAATGCAGCTAATGCCGAGCACAGCAACATCGTTAGGTGTGCAAAATGTTTTTAATCCATTAGACAATATTATGGGTGGCAGCAAGTACTTAAAACAAATGTTAGATAAATATAACGGAAATGTCGAACTTGCTTTAGCAGCCTACAATGCTGGACCTGGTAATGTGGATAAGTACGGTGGCATTCCGCCATTTAAGGAAACACAGAATTACGTAGCTAAAGTAACGCAGCATTATACGGCATAATGTCCCTCTCGACCTGTTTACAAGCTATTTATTTGTACAATGAAATATCGATTGTTACAATATAGTTAAAGTACTGCTATAAAAGAACGATAAAGGAGTTTTAAATATGGTCGAGAAAATGTCGACACCTTATGAAAAAATTGGTGAAGCCACATTAAATAAACTTGTAGATTCATTCTACAATCGTGTTGGTCAACATCCTGACCTAGCTCCTATCTTCCCAAAAGATTTAACAGAAACTGCTCGTAAGCAAAAACAATTTCTCACACAATTTTTAGGCGGTCCACCTCTTTACTCTAATGAACATGGTCATCCAATGCTAAGAGCGAGACATTTACCTTTTCCAATAACAGAAAAGCTTGCCCTAGCATGGTTATCTTGTATGGATGAAGCCATGGAAGAAGTAGACTTAGATAAGGAAATACGAGAAGAGATTTTTTCAAGACTCGTGCTGACAGCGAAACATATGGTTAATTCGGAGGAAATTGAAACTAAAAAAGGTGATAACACGTGATGGAAAAAGACATTTCTATATCCAAGCCGAAAACAGCTGATGACAATTGCCAAGATAGAAAACCACTCGAAATATATATGTTTATCGACCCACTCTGTCCAGAATGCTGGGCGCTTGAGCCTATTATGAAAAAATTACAGATTGAATACGGACGGTATTTCTCCCTTAAACATGTATTAAGCGGTAGATTATCTTCCTTAAATTGTAGTAAGAAGAGCAAGCATGCGAATATCGCCGAATTTTGGGAAAAAACCGCTAGTCGTTCAGGAATGTCATGTGATGGTTCTTTATGGTTTGATAACCCTATCGTTTCTCCACATTTACCTTCCATCGCACTTAAAGCAGCAGAATTGCAGGGACGGAAATCTGGAATGAAATTCTTGCGAAAATTGCAAGAACTATTGTTTTTAGAGAAAAAAAATATTGCCACCTTTGAAGTTCTTAAGTCCTGTGCTAAAAGTGTAGGAATCGATGTAATAGAATTTGTATCAGATATTCATTCAAATAGTGCAGCTAAAGCTTTTCAATGTGATTTAAAAATCACAAGGGAAATGGAAGTAAATGAAATACCAACATTAGTCTTCTTTAATGAGAATATTGAAGAGGAAGGGATTAAAGTTACCGGTTACTATCCATATGAGGTATATGTACAAATTATCGAGGAAATGCTTCAGATTCAGCCAGAAAAAGCAGCTCCACCGCCACTAGAAAACTTTTTAGAGTGCTTTAAACTTGTTGCATCAAAGGAATTATCTGTTGTTTATAATAAATCCATTCAAGAGATTGAAAAAGAAATGAAGAAATTGCAATTAAGACAACTAGTAGAACAAATACCAGCTAAATACGGGGTATTTTGGAAATATATCGGTTAAAACTGGGGGATATGGTAATCTATTAAGATGCCATGTCTATTTTTTTATAATGAAATACGAAAAAAAATAAAAAAGGACTTGCTGTCTCAAGGCAAGGCCTTTTTTACTTTTACGAACAAAGGGGATGGGAGAAATTTTTCACGGTCAAACAAAGGGGTATAAGTTTGTTTGTGATTAACTTCACAACTAAATAGTATCATAATTTAATTATCTTCTGCAATACATCTGGGGGGATGTTCACAAAACCTTCATAATTTCAAACTGTTCGCAAACGAAAAAAAGCGTGTAATAGAGTTTTCCTCTACCACACGCTTTACTATTCTTAAGGCAATTAAATTTCGTTTAATAAGCTTTCCATCTCATTCAATTTTTCTTCAAAAACCTGGCATGCCTCTTCGATTGGCGTTTTGCTTGTCATATCTACTCCAGCTTTTTTAAGTACTTCAATTGGATAATCAGAACTTCCAGCCTTTAAGAACTCAATATATCGTTCCACTGCTGGTGTCCCCTCTTCTAATATTTGTTTACTCAATGCTGTTGCAGCACTATAGCCAGTTGCATATTGATATACATAGAAATTATAGTAGAAATGCGGAATTCTTGACCACTCTAAGCCAATTTCCTCATCAATAATAATATCTTCTTCCCCAAAATACTTCTGATTTAAAGCATAGTATTCCTTTGTCAGTAAATCAGCTGTTAATGGCTCATTATTACTTGCTTTTTCATGAATTAATTGTTCAAATTCAGCAAACATCGTTTGACGGAATACCGTACCACGGAAGCCCTCTAAGAAATGATTCAGTAAATATAGACGTTTTTGTTTATCTGTTATTGTTTTTAGCAAGTGATCGTTCAATAAGGATTCATTGCAAGTAGAGGCTACTTCTGCAACAAAGATGGAATAATTACCATAAGGATATGGCTGTGATTTTCTTGTATAATAGCTATGCACAGAATGCCCAAATTCATGTGCTAACGTAAATAGATTGTTTACATTATCCTGCCAGTTCATTAAAATATATGGATTGGTTCCATAAGATCCAGAAGAATAAGCACCACTTCTTTTCCCTTTATTCTCATGTACATCCACCCAGCGGTTTTCAAAGCCTTCTTTTAAGATAGACGCATATTCCTCACCAAGTGGAGCCAAGCCTTTTATAACTAATTCTTTCGCTTCTTCATAAGGAATTTCCATTTTCACATCTTTGACTAATGGTGTATATAAATCGTACATATGCAGTTTTTCTAGGCCAAGGACTTTTTTACGCAATTTCACATAACGATGTAATAATGGTAAATTCTTATTAATTGTTTCCACTAGATTTTCATACACTTGTTCTGGAATATTATTGGCAGCCAATGCAGCATGTCGTGGCGAATTATAGTTTCTTATTTTTGCATTAAATGTATGACTTTTTACTTCTCCACTCAATGTAGAAGCAAATGTGTTTCTAAATTTGCCATAGGTATCATAGACAGCCATAAATGCATCACGGCGTACACGTTGATCCGCACTTTCCAGAAAGCGAGAATAACGGCCATGCGTAACTTCTACTTCTTCTCCGTTTTCATCCTTAATGCTTGGAAACTCCAAATCGGCATTATTCAGCATCCCAAATGTATTGCTAGAAGAATCTAATACCTCTGATGCTTGTGCAAGCAGGGCTTCTTGGTCAGCATTTAACACATGAGGTCTTTGTAAATTGATTTCTTCTAAAGCCTTCTTATACAGCTTTAATTCATTATTTTCTTCTAAATATGCACTGATTACTTTTTCATCAATGGATAATAGTTCTGGTACCATGTAAGCTAACGCACTTGCAGCCTGTGCATACAAGCTTTTAATACGTCCGTCTACGCCTTGATAGAAACTATTAGTCGTATCTTGATCATAACGCATATGTGCATATGTATATAATTTTCCAAGTCTTGATAAAAGCTCATCCTGATATTGCAAAGCTTCATAAAGAACCTCTGCACTTTCGGAAAGCTTCCCTTGATACTCTGTTGCTTTTTGAGATAATTTCTTTACTTCTTCAAATTCTTTATCCCATTCTTCATCACTTGCAAATATATCCTCTAATCTCCAAGTATCTTCTACTGGTACCTCATTACGCAGTGGTAATTTTTTTACTCCTGTTTCTGCTGACATATTCCATCCTCCACTCTTTTTTTATTTCGGAATTCGAAAATAAACGTTATTAAATATTCTCTGTTTCCAAACCAATTCCTTCTTATTCTACCAAATTTTCGATCTATTTCCGATTTTAATGCATGAGCAATTTTTCTACATATACAATAGCATATGTATTTTATGTTTTTTCATTTATCTTTATTGCTTATTGATCAAATTTTTTAATTGCTTATAGAACATTACTTCTTCCTGTTCCTGTATCTCATAATTTCTGATTTTCTTCTTATAAAGCATCTGATAAAAACAAGGTTTTATTTCCTCTATAACCTTTAGTTCCACCAGAAGGAGTATATATTGTTTAACTGTTTCTCGCCAGTCTACCTCGCTTATAAAAGGACAATCTCTTATTTTAATTTGTCCCCTTTCAATTCTCTTATGGAAATTCACATAAATCTTTTGAAGGGGGTATATTTTCGTCTCTTCTTTAAAGCTATCCAGAAAAATAGTCGCCTGCCAATATAATGGTGGTGTTTCGAGGAGAACCCCTTCCTTTAAAGGGATACCAATAAATGGGGGTAAAAAATGGGGATGAAGACCATGGGCATACAGTTCTTTTAAAAATTGATAATTTGTTTTAGTTTGGTAATGTACATCCTTTGTTTTTTGCCGATGAATGATCTCACGCCAATAAGCAAAATGCCATTTTTTTCTGGGAATAAAGGGCTGCTTTCCCTCTATTTTTACTAATGGAAAGCAAAAAGTAGTCACAAAAGATTGGGAGATGGATATTGGTATAGGGTTCTGAATCAAATAAAACGCCCGGTCATATGGACAATACGACGGTAGGAGATATTGTTTGCGGTATAAGATGAAAAACTGATAAACAAATGCAGAAAGCTTCAATTTGATTGGATTCCACTTCTTTAAATGGCAAAAGCCGATAATCCAAATAGGATGAATGTTTACTTTTCGATAACCTTCTGTACGTTTCTTGATTAACTGTGGAGAAATCACAGCACATTGATATTCAATTACATACTGCTTATTACGAAAGACAAAACTAATATCTGCCCGTTGCTTTATTTCTGGATAATAAGGCTCTAATAGGGGATGAAGATTCAATTCAACTAATTTTTGATATAATTGCAACTTTCCTTGTAAATGATAAGTAGACTCCGCCTCTCCATTACTTGAACAACACGCTTTCCTTTCATGGGCAAAATGTGTAATCTTTTTTTCTCCCATTTTTAAGAGAACACGTCCCTTACATTCTGGACAATACAATGGAGTTTGCCGTAAGCCTTTTAAATCATCTTTCTCCTTCCTAGTGAATAAGTTGATTATTTCGCCAGCTTCTGTTATGGCTGTAAACAAAGAAATTTCCTCCTTTTCAATTTATTCTATACCTATTCTTGTTTATGATTAGAATCCCCTTCTTAAACTTCTTTTTTATTTCAATTTCTCTTCCTTCTTTCTTAGAGAATGTCCCATACGAAAAAAGAGCTCGCTTTTGCTCATTATCTTAAATAAGCATAAATACGCGCCCTTTAGAGGGAAAAACACTTTATAATAACGGTGATAATAATCTGGAGGTCGATTCAAGCATTCTATAGCCATAATGCCTCTTATTAAAGGTCTCTTCTTCTAATTCGATTGACTGATTTATATCCTCTAGATAGTCTTTTACGAGCTTTTCGATACTTCTTGTTTTATATAAAAAAGCGCTAACTTCAAAATTTAAATGAAAGCTTCTCATATCCATATTACATGTCCCAATGGAAGCAATTTCTCCATCTACAATAATAATTTTACTATGCATAAATCCGCGGTTATATTCAAAGACTCTGACTCCCGACTCTAGTAATTCTGGAAAATAAGAGCGGGAAGCATGGAAAACAATTCTTTTATCCGGTTTACTAGGAACAAGAATACGTACATCTACACCACTTAATGAAGCAATTTTAATAGCAGAAAATATATCTTCATCTGGAATAAAATAAGGAGTAGCAATCCAAATCGATTCTTTAGCCGTAGTAATCATGCTAAAAAAGATACTTTTGATGACGCTCCATTCATTGTCAGGTCCCCCCGCAATCAATTGTACGCCACCATGCGAATTTTCCTCTGAAATAGGCGTTAAATATTCCTCTGTTAAAAAGCTATGGTTCGTCATATAGTACCAATCTTGTAGAAAAATTAATTGTAAGGATCTTACAGCATTTCCTTTTACTAATAAATGAGTATCCCTCCAGTATCCAATGGAAGGATTTCTTCCCAAATATTCATCGCCAATATTAAGCCCGCCAACAAAACCAATATTGCCATCTATTATAATAATTTTACGATGGTTTCGAAAATTAAACTTACTATTAAAAAAAGGCATTTTAACTGGACCAAAAGCGATAACTTCAATCCCTGCCTCTTTCATCTCTGAACAAAATTTTTTCGATAACTTCCAAGAACCAACTGCATCATATAAAAATCGCACTTGCACCCCAGCTCTGGCTTTTTCAACTAATACATCCTTTATCTCCTGACCAATGGCATCATCTCTTACAATGTAATATTCTAGGTGGATATGATGTTTTGCTTTCTTCAGTTCTTTCAAAATAGCTGAAAATGTTTCCTCTCCATCTGTTAATATCTCTGTTGAGGTACCAAAGGAAATAGGCGTATTTCCAAGCTTCTCAGCTAGGTGAAATAAGTTCCGTTGATGTCCATCAAGTATCTTTCTCTTTTCTTCTCTTCTCGAACTAATTGCTTGTTCGATCTTCAGGAATGCTTCTTTATCTAGAAAGTATTTTTTACGATAAATTCTTTCTTTTCGATAGTTCCTGCCAAAAAATAGATAAAAGACAAACCCGATAATTGGAAAACTCCCCAAGACGATTAACCAGGTTAATGTTTGTGTAGGATGTCGATTTTCAAAGAAAATGACCAAGCCGATAAAAACAACTGATAAACTGATCACTAAACTTAATTGTCCGTAAATTCCTCCCTGTATAGAGAAAAATAAATTAAACACATAAACAAACAGAACCGCTACGATAAAAAACAAGCCTAATCTAGCAGTATGATTCATAATAGACACCGCCATTCTCCCAATATACTTACATTAAGCTTAGAATTATCTCTTTTATTCCTATATATATACCCATAATTACCATAAATTACTCCACAGGCGCCCGATAATCAATCTATTAAGGGAGAATTAGTCTATTTATTTTGGATTAAAATTTACACTCTCCGGAGAAGTCTCTATATAGTTCAGAAGGATCAGCACTTAAATATTCTACTTTTTCTCACAAAACGCCAAGAAACTCTACAATGAAAGGCTATGACCGAACATTGTAGAGTTTCTTTACTTTTTAGTATATGATTGGCACAGATACTATTTAATGGAAGTACTTTCTTAATTCCATAAAGACTTCATTCTCAATAATAACTTTACCATATTCTTGGAGAACATGAATGGTCATTTTAGAATCTTCTTGAGCATATTCAAGTAAAATGCTCAATGCATTTTCTACTTCCTCTTCTGCAATTTCTTCATCAAGAAATTGCACAAATAAGTAATATTTTCCATTGTAATTATAAAGCTTCGTATCGATCCCTTCTAGCCCCTGCATCTTAGATAAAGAAATAATATCCTCAAAATCATTGAACGTTAAGAGGAACTCGAGACTTTCATCGTACTCTTCTTCTCCCTCTTTAATCGTAAAATGTTGATCCATTAAATCTTCAAAACGTTCATCAATTGGTAAATCCTTTAGCTTATCCTCTGGTATAGAAATTTCAAACTTCTGTCCATCTTTCGAAAGCTGCGCTTTTGTAACTAAGATTTCCAACCCTTTTTCTAGAGCTTGAACTTGAATCCATAATGGTCCATCAAATATGAAGTCTTCCTCTTGATGCACTTCATCCATCATTTCCCAAAATAACTCTTCACTGCGTTCCCGATTATACCAAATCTCCTCACGCTTAAACCCACGTTCTTCTATATCAATATACGAAATATAAAACTTTACTGTATGATCATTAATTCTTTCAATTTCCATACGCTAACACTCCCTTCAGACTATGATGGAAGGGACAAGAGACCCCCATACAGATTGTTTTATTTCTTACAAGTAAATTTTCTGAAATAAAATTTTTATTTTTCCTTGTATTGTACCTTGTACTTTATATTTTATGACAAAAGCAGTATAAATGGAATTAAAATATCTTGGGAATGGAAAAAACCATTAAATGCCTATTCAAAAACCATTCACAATTTTCAATTATCTAAATAAATGAAGGCTTATTCGAAGTCAGCAATTAGTTCTTTTTTATACCATATTCCTGTATCATTATATTTAGTAGTATTACCTCATAGAAATTATTTCAAACTAAAAAGTCCAGACAATTACTAACACTTTAACCAGACTATCTAATCAAGTTAGATTGTTTTCTACCTTAAGTAACTAGGAAAACCTCTGTTTTTTCTTGATTACTATAAAAAAAGAAAAACCTGACTGAACGATACCAAATTTTCATTTAGTACCGCCTTAAGCCAGATTTTTTTATACTTTCTTCTTAATTAGTTAACTAATCTTTGTGCTTCTCTTAACTGGAAAGTACGAACTTTTCTTGGTAAGAATCTGCGAATTTCATCTTCATTGTATCCTACTTGTAGTCTTTTTTCGTCAATGATTATTGGACGTCTTAATAGACCTGGATTATTTTGAATAATACCAAACAAATCTTGTAATGGCATTGTTTCTAAATTCACATTTAACTTTTGAAAAGTTTTACTTCTTGTTGAAATAATTTCATCTGTTCCATCTTCCGTCATACGAAGAATTTCTTTAATTTCCTCAATAGAAAGCGGTTCAGAAAATATATTTCTTTCTTTATATGCGATTTCATGTTCCTCTAACCATGCTTTTGCTTTTCTGCAGGATGTACAACTTGGTGAAGTGTATAATGTTACCATTTTACAAATTCACGCTCCCTTTATTTAGACATGTAATTAACTACATTCATTATGATTATAAATAACTTGAGTTATTTTCTTGCTAATTCTTAAATTATAATTAATTCAATCAAGTAATTTATATTAATTATTATACACTAATTGTTTGCTTTATGGTATATGTTTTAAAAAATTTATCCACAAGTATCATTAATTTCTGTATATAAGCTGCTATAGGTATTTGCTGTGATTCTCCTCCTTTATGTAAGAAAAACTCGTTATGAAAGTACGAATCCTTCAGTTATTTTGTTACTTATCATTATAGACGTTTGAAAACCAAAAAAGTTTCAAAAAATTATCTCATCTGTTAATATATTTGTTCTAAATATATATTTTCTGATTATATACCCAATATTTCTTTCTATTAAACCTCTATCTATTCTCAATTAAGGAGATTTTAATGAAAATATAAAAAGATTTTAATACAATTCAACATTAAATATAGCAGCTAATCGACATCAGTTATCTTCTTCATTACAAGGTGACCGCTCCTTTCATAGGAGGACTGTCACCTTGAGGATATTTTATTACACTTTAATCAAATTTCATCAAATAAATTTTTTCGTTTTTGTTCCAAATTTAGTTGGACTACCTCATCAACTGGTTCATATGATTCTCCGTAAAACTGTAAATCTTTATATGTGTGAATTTTATTATATGTTCTTACCAATGCTTGATAAACGACATCTTCTCCTTCATTATTAGGTGCCCAGTAGAGAATTTCCATTGCATTCACTTCCCTAGTTGCTAACGATAAACGTCTATAACCAATAGAGGTTGCATGCTTAAAGTCTTCTCGCCGGTAAAATTTCAGCCGTTTTTTCGTATCACTATCTTTATAATTTATCGGTTCCACTTCCAAAATAATCGGTTTTCCCTTTTTTTTCAGTTTTTCCACTAATTGATGACCAAGCCCCTGCCCTCTTGCTTCGTCAGAGACAAATAAATAATCGACAAAAACAAAATCCTCTGCTTCCACATACATTAACACATGATACTTCCCTTCATCCTTATGATAATATTCTGGAAAGTCTTTTAGTAATGCTTCCATATGTTCTTGTGATTTCATTTCTTCCACAGGAAAATATTGATTTAACTTATCGTACCAATGCATCTAATTTAATCTCCTTTATCCTCTTTATTTTTCGGTGTATAATCGACATTCTTCGTATAATTATTCCCAGCATTCCATAATAAAAACTCATTAACTCCTTGATCATTCAAAGCTTCAATTTGTTTTTGAACCTCTTCTTTTCCATATACTTGATAATTATCTTTACCCAGCCAGGCAGCTGTAAAATCCTGTAGCCACGGTCTTGAAATAGGTGGGTTCTCTAATTGATTTAATTTTTGCTTTTCTACTTTCATATACTCCCTTACAAGTTCATAGGGGAATAAATCGGGTTTTTCAATCCCAAAATAATTTGTCCAGTGACTTGGATAGATCATAGAAGAAATAACATCTACATGTTTGCTTATTTTTGAAAAATTTTGACCAATCCCAGGGGCTTCTTCTATGGTTGCTGTATATCCAAATATATCAACAGAAACTTTCACATTATATGGCTTTAATTTTTCTTTTGCATATTGAACAAAATCTGTAACTGCGTCTACTCGTTTATCCCCTTCATTCTTATTTAATTTACGATAATCTCCTTTCGTATAGCTTAGTAGATCTCCTTTATTTTCAAATCCCTCTGGAAAACGCACGTAATCAAACTGTATCTCTTGAAACCCCATTTTAGCTGCTTCGATAGCAATATTAATGTTATAATCCCAGACCTTTTTTTCAAACGGGTTAACAAACGCTTCTCCTCTCCCATTCGTCCAAACCTTCTCTCCTTGGACAAAAGACCATTCGGGTTTTTCCTTAGCTAATATAGAATCTTTAAAGACAACAATTCGCGCAATCGGATAAATTTTTTCCTTTTCAAGCTCCTGTAAAAGCACTGTCATATTTTTTATCGATTGGCTGCCAATTTCTCTATAAGGCGAATCCTCTTCCGGCATAAAAGTCAAATTACCATGATCTTCTTTATAATCAATTACCATAGCATTCAAATCTGTCGTTTTCACTAATTCCATTAATTGACTCCATTTGTTTCCTTCAATGGATTGACTGTTTACATAAATACCTCTCACAGCATCCGGATATGTAAAATTAAGGTTAGTCTTCATTCTAGGTAAAGAAGCTGGCAAATGTTTAACCATAATTTCTACTTGTTTAGTTGGTTGTTTAGGAATTACCTTTTCCCCTTTTGCAAATGCAATATTGGGGATCAACAAATATATACTTAATCCAATGGATAATATTTTCTTTTTCATCGTGAAAACTCCCATCTACATACAGTATCTATTATCTATTGAGACTCTATCCATGATGTATCCCTTTTATTGTAACAAACACAATCAAGCATAATCTAGCAATTTCCCAACTGTGCGTAGGCAACCATTCTAAAAAGCCGACAATCAAGGATTGCCGGCTTGGGATTTACTTATTCTCTCATTGTATTTTATATTTTTTATATTCACTTTCAGAGCAATAAACGAAATGTCCTGGTTTAATTTCTCTCATTTTAAGCTCTTCACCCTCTTGATATTGATGAACCGCTGGATCATAAACCGTTCTTTTTCTTGTTCGCTCTGTTTCTGGATCTGGCAGAGGAATCGCTGACAATAACGACTGTGTATATGGATGAATCGGATTATTGTATAATTCATCTGCAGGCGCTATTTCCACTAATTTCCCGAAATACATCACACCAATACGATCACTAATATATTTCACCATGGATAAATCATGGGCAATAAATAGATAGGTTAAACCCTTTTCCTTTTGAAGCTTCTTCATCAAGTTTACTACCTGTGCTTGAATAGAAACATCTAATGCAGAAATTGGTTCATCAGCAATAATAAAGTCTGGATCTACAGCTAATGCACGCGCAATTCCAATTCTTTGTCTTTGACCGCCTGAGAACTCATGCGGATAACGATTGGCATGCTCTTTATTTAAACCAACTGTATGAAGCAGCTCATATACTTTTTCCATTCTCTCTTTTTTGTTTTTCGCTAAACCATGAATATCAATGCCTTCTGCAATTATATCAGCAACGGTCATTCGAGGATTTAAAGAAGCATACGGGTCTTGGAAAATCATTTGCATTTTACGATTAAATTTCTTTAATTCCGCTCTTGATTTTCTTCCATGAACATCTTCTCCATTAAATAAAACTTGACCGCCTGTTGCATCATAAAGGCGGATAATTGTTCTACCAGTTGTAGATTTCCCACAGCCAGATTCGCCTACTAAACCTAATGTTTCTCCTTTGAAAATATCAAAGGTAATATCATCTACTGCTTTGACAACATTAGGAGTATCGACATTGAAATACTGCTTCAGATTTTTTATTTCTAATAACTTTTCTGCCATTTTATTTATCCCCCTTTACTAATACTGGTGTTTCAAAGTTAGAGGGTAACGTTCTTATTCTTTCTTTAACTGAAGCTGGTGGTTCTACTGCTGGCGCATTCGGATGCAGTAACCACGATTTCACAAAATGTGTTTCAGACACTTGATACACTGGCGGCTCTTGTTCAAAATCAATTGCTAATGCGAATGGATTTCTCGCAGCAAATGCATCTCCTACAGGAGGATTCGTTAAATCTGGAGGTGTTCCTGGAATAGCAGCAAGCTCATCTTCATTATCATTGTCTAAACTTGGCATAGATGCAAGAAGCCCCCATGTATAAGGATGTCTAGGATCGTAGAAAATTTCATCAACTGTTCCCATTTCAACAATTTGGCCAGCATACATTACAGCAACACGATCAGCCACATTTGCCACTACCCCTAAATCATGGGTAATGAAGATAATGCTTGTATTCATTTTCTCTTGCAAATCTTTCATTAAATCTAAAATTTGCGCTTGAATCGTAACATCTAAAGCTGTTGTTGGTTCATCTGCAATTAATAGATGTGGATTAGCCGCTAAAGCAATAGCAATCATCGCACGTTGTCTCATCCCACCAGAAAATTCATGCGGATATTGATCCACTCTTTTCGCTGGTTTAGGAATTCCAACTAAACTTAACAATTCAATTGCTTTCTTTTTTGCCTTTTCCTTGTTCATTTGCTGATGTTTTATCAGTACTTCCATGATTTGTGTACCAATACGCATAGTCGGATTCAAAGATGTCATAGGATCTTGGAAGATCATACTCATTTCCTTCCCACGGATACTTTCCATCTCTTTATCTGTTTTTTGAACAATATCTTCTCCATCAAATAAAATTTGTCCACCTTTAATATGGCCAGGAGGCATCGGGATTAATTTCATTAATGTTTGGGACGTAACACTTTTACCTGATCCAGATTCACCAACAATAGCTAATGTTTCTCCTTTGTATAAATCAAAGGATACTCCACGAACTGCCTGCACTTCTCCTCCATACGTATGGAATGAGACTTGTAAATCCTTTACTTCTAATAATTTTTCCATGTATCTCACTCCTTACTTACGTAGTCTTGGATCAAGAGCATCTCGGATTCCATCGCCAATAACATTAAAGGAAAATATTGTTAAACAGATAAACATGGCAGGGAAAAATAATCGCCATGGATAATATTGCAGTGCTCCGATTCCATCATTAGCCATCGTTCCCCAGCTGGCTAATGGAGGAGTTAATCCTAATCCAAGATAGCTTAAAAATGCCTCTGTAAAAATAGCATTAGGTACAGTTAAAGTTAATGTCACAAGAATTGGCCCCATTGCATTTGGGACTAAATGCTTGCTCATAATTCTTGAAACACTTGCTCCTAGCGTTCTGGAAGCAAGAATATATTCTTGGCTCTTTAAGGATAATACTTGTCCTCGAACCATTCTCGCCATATTAATCCAGCCAGTAATACTCATTGCCAGAATCATCGTCCATATTCCCTGGCCAAGAACAACCATTAAAAGAATTACTAGTAAAAGATAAGGAATACCATATAATACGTCCGCTATACGCATCATTACTTCATCGGTTTTGCCACCTTTATAACCTGCAATCCCTCCCCAGATTACGCCGATAACTAAATCAATCAATGCTGCGGCTACCCCAATAAATAGTGATATTTTCGCACCATACCAAATCCGCGCAAACATATCTCGGCCAAGATCATCTGTTCCAAAATAATGTTCTGCACTTGGAGGCTGATTCGTTTTTGTATAATCATTCTCATAATAATTATACGGAGTTAATAACGGCCCTATTAAAGACATAACAATTAAAAGAATTAAAAGAACAAGTCCAAAAACCGCAAGTTTATTTTTCTTAAAACGAGTAAAAACATCTTTCCAAAAAGACAGACTTGCTTTTGATATTTTCTCTGATTCTATGGTACTGTTGCCGACTATTTCAAATTTATCTTTCGAAATTTCTTGCATCTTTACGCTCCTTTCTTCCCGCCCGATAGTTTAATTCGAGGATCTATTAATCCGTACAATAAGTCGACAAGAAGAACAGATACTAACAGGATAATACTATAGAAAACTGTTACGCCCATAATCGCTGTATAATCACGGTTATTTATGCTTTTAACAAACTGTGATCCAAGACCTGGAATACCAAAAATTTTCTCAATAACAAAACTACCTGTAACAATCCCAGCCGATAATGGCCCCATGTATGAAACAACCGGAAGAATCGCATTGCGGATGGCGTGCTTCACTGTAATATTAAAGCCGCTTATTCCTTTTGCTTTTGCTGTTTTAATATAATCATTGCTTAATACTTCTAGCATAGAAGATCTAGTTAATCGAGCAATAAATGCTGTAGGACCAGCTGCTAATGCGATTGCTGGCAGAACACTTTGCATAAATGTTCCCCATCTTGCTACAGGGAATATCCCTAGCTTCATTGCCAAAATATATTGCAAAAAAGCTGCCATAATAAACGAAGGTACTGATATTCCTAATACAGCAACAATCATTGCCAGATAATCTTGCCATTTATTATGTCTTAAAGCAGCAATTACACCTAATGTAACACCAATGGCCAAGGCGATAAAAATTGCTTCTACACCCAAGACTAATGATACTGGGAATCCTTCATTGATTAATTGATTCACTGTTTGGCTCTTATATTTAAAAGATGGACCAAAATCCCATTGAACAACTCTTAGCAAATACTCTCCATATTGAACATACCAAGGCTGATCAAGTCCATAATGGGCATTTAAATTTGCTTCAATTGCAGGCGGCATTTTCTTTTCCGATGTAAATGGGTTACCTGGTGCCATCCTCATGAAGAAAAACGTAGCTGTAATGATTAACCATAAGGATAACGCCATAAACAGCAAACGTTTTGTTAAGTACTTTATCATGGTTTTACCTCCATTTTTTTCTAAAACAATGCCAATTAGCAAGGAAGAGGATGCCCTAGGAAACGAGCTTACTAAGAAAGTATCACTCGTTAAATAAGGCAGCCTCTTTTTTCTCTTTAGCTTTGTACTTTCATAAAAATTCGAATTGCCTAAAGCATGATGAATGAACAAAGCGAACCATTGTATTATTCAAAATGTGCCCATTTTAACTGTGCTTCTCCTAAACCTGAAATGACTACATCTTTCAGATTATCTTTTTGTACCCATGTATTTGTATAGAAATAAACAGGTGCAATCGGAAGTTCGTTCATTAAAATAGTTTCTGCATCTTGTAATAATTGTTTGCGTTTTACCTCATCTGTCTCTTTTTGTGAAGCATCAAGAAGTTTTTGGTATTCTGGATTTTCCCACCCAGTATCGTTATTTCCTCCGTTTGCATCACGGTATAATTCTAGGAAATTAAATGCGTCATTATAGTCACCAGACCATGACATACGTCCAACCTGGTAGTCACCAGAATCAATTTTCTCTAGATAAACTTGCCATTCTTCATTATCTAGCTCTACATTAATTCCAAGATTTTTCTTCCACATATCTTGAACCGCTTGTGCAATCTTAGCATGCGCTTCACCGGTATTATATGATAATGTGATTTTTGGTAAGTCTTTTACACTTGCATAGCCCTCCTCTTTTAAACCTTTTTCCAGAGCTGCTTTTGCTGCTTTGATATCTTTATCTTTAAAATAACCTTTTTCGTTTTCTGAAAACATGGTTGGAGGAACAACTGCTGTTGCTGGAATTTGTCCACCTTGTGTAATTTGCTCAACAATTGCTTTACGATCTATCGCATATGTTAAAGCTTTACGAATATTTTCATTGTTAAATGGCTTTTCATTTGTATTAAATTTATACCAATAAGTACCTGCTATCGCTTTGATATTTAGGTCACCTTTATCTTTTAAAGCTTTAATAGAATCAGTAGGTAATGCACCAAAAGGTAAGCCAGCCCAATCTAATTCATCGTTATCAAACATGCTTAATTCTGTTGTTGGATCTTCTACCATTGTCATTTCTACTGTTTCTAATTTAACTTTGTCTGCATCCCAATAGTCTTCGTTCTTTTCTAAAAGGATAGACTCACTATGATTCCATTCCGTCATTTTGAAAGGACCATTCGTTACATAATCATCTCCAGCATTTTTATACCAATCTGGATTTGCTTCTGCAACGTTTTTATTAACTGGGAAATAAGTATAGAAAGCTAGCAATTGTAAGAAATATGGCGTTGGGTTTACTAATGTTACTTCTAACGTTTTTTCATCTACTGTTTTAATAGCAACATCATCAAGACTACCTTTACCATTGTTTGCTGCTTCAGCACCTTTAATGGCATATAGTTGATAAGCATACTGTGATTGGTTTTGAGGATTAAGTGCCCATTTCCAAGCATATTCAAAGTCTGCTGCCGTTACTGGATCACCATTTGTCCATTTTGCATCTTCGCGGATTTTGAACGTGTAAGTTAACTGATCATCTGATATATCGATTTTTTCTGCCATAGCTGGCTGCGGAACTCCATCTTTATCAATTCGAGTTAACCCTTCAAAAGTTTGAATTAACACTCCACCAGATGTTGAATCTGTAGCTAATGCTGGATGTAATGTTGGTGGCTCTGAAACAATATTTAAACGAAGATTTTGTGATGCTTTATCACTACCACCTTTGTTATTACCACATGCAGCAAGAAAAGCACTGAGTATAAGCACTAAACTCATTAGTACAACCATTCTTTTTCTCATGTAATTACCCCCTTAATAATTTCCTCAAATGGAACTTCGAAAATATCTTTCCCACTCTAAACCTCAGAATACACAAGCAATCATTTCCTAAATAGTCAGTCAATTAGAATAAATGACAGTTTCCAATTAAAATAGAGCACAATAAAACGCACAAAATATTATACAGGAATAATTATTTCATTCATTACAAATTATTTATGTATTCTTACATGTTTTTAAATAGTCTGAAATATTACTACCTAATCCATTCGCAATGACAATTATATAATTGGATTATTCAACACGCAAGAACTTTGTGGAATTTTGTAGAATTTTGTAGAATAAAAACAAATCTGAAATATATAAATCTACAGAATAATTATATTAATATAAATTTATCAGAATTTAAATTTATTCCTCGCATATTAGTTGCATCTATTCTTTTTTATTAAAATTGGCAAACTTTAAGAAAACAGCCTTTGCATATCAACTAATCATGCTAAAATGGTTATAATAATGATATTGATCATTAAGTTTCTAGATTCTATTTTTAACAGTACTATCGTATTTGCTTGAAGAAAACTGTTTCTCTTGCAGATAACCATGGCTCTAAAATAAACTATTAAATAGAATAAACCGCTTGATTAGAAACATCCATAAACTAATCAAGGGTCTAGAATACATATTGGAGGAAGTATTTGATGAAAACTATCTTTTCTGGGATTCAACCAAGCGGCACCATTACATTAGGGAATTATATAGGTGCATTAAGTCAATTCGTGGAGCTACAAGATGAATACAATTGTTTCTTCTGTATTGTGGATCAACATGCCATTACAGTGCCTCAAGATCGCATAGTACTTCGAAACAATATTCGCAGCCTAGCAGCTCTGTACTTAGCTGTAGGAATCGACCCTAATAAAGCGACTTTATTTATTCAATCAGAAGTACCAGCCCATGCCCAAGGAGCTTGGGTGATGCAGTGTATTTCTTATATCGGCGAATTAGAAAGAATGACACAATTCAAAGACAAATCAACTGGTAAAGATGCTGTTTCTGCTGCATTATTAACCTATCCACCATTAATGGCTGCAGATATCCTTCTATATAGTACAGATATTGTTCCAGTTGGAGAAGATCAAAAACAACATCTTGAATTAACTCGTGATCTAGCCGAGCGTTTTAATAAAAAATATAATGATATTCTTACTATTCCTGAAGTACGCATTCCAAAAGTAGGAGCTCGCATTATGTCCTTACAGGATCCTACAAAGAAAATGAGTAAATCTGATACAAATAATAAGGCAACCATCACTTTATTGGACGAGGCAGCACAGATTACGAAGAAGATTAAAAGTGCGGTAACAGACTCTGAAGGTATCGTTAAATTCGATCGAGAAAATAAACCAGGGGTTTCCAACCTTTTATCAATTTATTCTATTCTTTCAGGGGAAAGTATCCAAAGCCTTGAAGAAAAGTACGAAGGAAAAGGATATGGAGATTTCAAGTCTGACTTAGCCAACGTTGTAGTGGATGCATTAAAACCAATTCAAGAAAAATACAATGAGCTAATGAATTCAACTGAATTAGATGACATTTTAGACGAAGGTGCGGCAAAAGCAAATAAAGTGGCAGGGAAAATGATTAAAAAAATGGAAAACGCAATGGGATTAGGACGTAAACGTCGTTAAGCCCCTCCCTTATCAAAACGATGGTTAACGCCATCGTTTTTTTATGCTCCAAATCAGTAGGGGGAAGATATTAGATGGGGAATTACAGTTGACACGAATTTATGGGATGTGTGAGAAAAATTATATCAGGGGCAATTTGTCTTTATAACAGAGAAGCCTTCCCTGTTACCTTTTCCTGATGAAATTTCGCAAAATGACGAATAAAACCCAAACAATCACTGGAAATATACTTGCTATCTCCTCAGAGTGTTTGGGTTTAACTTAGTGCTAGGATACTTAAGTGGCAGGCTTTTTTATCCTATTAATTTTATTAAATTGGTTACTATTAATTTACTTTCGGACCATGCTCCATTTCCCAAAGCTTTTCAAAAAAGGGCTGACCTTTTATAATATTCTCACAAAACTGTTCATGCTTTTTAGACCATCCGTATTTTGTACACTCATATAGTTCATTCCATGCATGCTCAAAATCTAAATGCTGAATTTCAAAATAGCGTTCTGGGCTCCATTCTGTATACCAATAACGAACTTCTGCTACGTTTTCAGAAGAATGTAGTTGATCTAATGCCATAAACAGTAATTGCTTTAATTGCCTTTCTTTTCTCGTTAATCCATTCATCACATGAGGATCAGGTGATAGTATATGGAACTCCTTTTTCTCTTCCGTGTTTTGAAAGTTATAATAAATCGTTTCTTGATTTTCAAGCAATTCATAGGCCAATTGTTCTTGTCTAGGTATCATTCGGCTTTTTCGAATGGGAACAGAGTATCCGATTGTATCTACTACTAAAAGACCAATCCCATCAGAAACAACAAAACAATAATCTAATTGAATTCGTTCATGATTCTTTCGTAGATATGCCTTCTGATAAATCTCTTCTAATAATTGTCGTGGTATTTCTGCCAAGTCATTTTCTATGTAATTGTATAAGCATGAATCTACTTTCAAAAGTGGAACTTGGTCCAATAATTCAACACCATCATCTTTTCGCCATTCATGAAAGTGACATACATTATATCCGTTTTCTTCCCCTTCAAACCAATTTACCCAAACATCATGAAGATACTGCATATTTTATCCCTCACTTCAACAACTGTTTGTCCATAAGTATTGTCAGAGCTTAGTAAATTTATTCCTATTTTCAAAGGATTATTTTTTTTATGACGATTTTCTCTTTATGTTCCAGTTTCCCTAGTAATAGGCATACATATAGCGGAATATCATTTTTCTCTTTAAATATATTGCTAAAGTTCATCCTAAAAATTGAACAATCATTTTTATAACCTATTAACATAATATGTACAAACTTTCGCTAACATGTCTTTTTTATAAAGAGGATATCCCCTTTCAATGTTCCCATAAAAAATAGACGAGCTATTCTGCTAAACTCGTCATTCAAATAGTAGTATAGTATTACAAAAAAGCTTCACTATTAATTGTGAAATGATCTTTTTCTAAGATTTTTTGCTTGGAATGTAAAGAATTCACAAGATAAAAACCTGTATTATAGCCAATAAGACGGGGATAGCGTCTATAACCATACAATAAATCATCATGTTTCTCTTCTGTTTTCTTTACATGTAAATGTTCCTTAAGCTCTGTCTCCCAAAATTGCTTTATTTCTTCTTCATCATACAAGTGACACCAATTAGCATTATAGGCTTCTCCGCAGTTTTCTTTCACCGCAAGCTCCGCTAATCCTTCCATTATGATGGAATCTAGTAAGGTATAATCCTCTATAGCTTTCTTTTGGTAATGAATTCGGCATACATGATGATATTCATGAATAAAAAGGGCTTCTAGCTCTTTTTCATTTTCGACATCATCAATAAATAAGAAGAGTTGATCAGGAAACGATACACCAGATTTATTTTCGTCTCCTCTCCAAGAAGACTGAAAAGGAAATACGTATATAGGTATATCTGGCCCCTTCCATTTTTTCTTATACTTAAAAAAAATCCGTTCTACTTTACTCCACGTATCTTGTTCCTTCATCTTCTCAAATGCTTGTCTCGAATGTCTTGATGGCTTATACATCCCAAATCTCATTAAATATCGATATATATTTTGAGGCTTATCTCCATCAAATGCTGATTGAAAATGTTCACATATTGTAGTTGGTTCATAAAAATTATCTTCTAACCATTTATTTGTTTTGATTACCCCCACTGCTATTTCCCCTCTTCATTCTTTTTTCCTATTCATTTAAACAGTATATGGAAATCGAAATTAGAGGTTCCAGAGCTGGCAGCGTATTGATACTAAATGACTTACTATTTAACCTTGATAGCAGTCAGGCTTTTCAAAACCTCCCTATACAAAAAAGGATAGACAATGAAGAACGCACTCCCAGTTCTCCTTTGTCTATCCTTTTCTTTGTAATCCAAATAAATTTGTATATTTAGCTTTATTTCTGAAAATCTTTCAATATTCTACTTCCACATCCACATCGGATGGAATGCTTTAATTTTTTGATTGGTTGTTTACATTCTAAACAAATAGTTTCTTGTTTTCGTTCATGCTTTTGAACACTGCTCACAGGTTCCATAAAATTGGAGGCTGTGGGAACTGATATGGAATTTAGATATGGATTTCGCAAATGCCTCTACCTCCCTTAACGTAGGATACCAAATATCAACTATTTCTCCGCAATCACTACAGACAATATGATAATGCTCCTCTTTCTTCCATTCATATTTACTTAATCCTTCTCCGAATTGTATTTCTTTTAATAATTGTAATTCCGTAAATAAATGAACATTATTATAAACAGTTGTAATACTAACCGAAGGCATATTCTCATTTAGGACATGGTAAATTTCATCTACTGTCCAATGCTTGTTGTCTTTAGAAAGTATATTAATTAATTCTAGCCGTTGTGGTGTTAAACGTATATTTTTTTCTTTTAAGAGGTTTTTAGCTCTTTCTATACTAAGCATATAATTCTTCCTTTCTACGTGATATGCTAGTTTACCTTCTAAAGAAAACGTTTTCTTTATAAATTGATTCATTCCGAATTTTCTATGTTAAATAATAGAATTATAGTTTTAATTATATACACTTTATAATAATAGTCAATATTAATTTAAAATAATTATAAATAAAGGAGATTTTATTTTAACATTAAAAAACTGCTAAGCCTCGATTAATAAATGAAGCTTAGCAGTTTTTTTATTAAATGCTCTTTCAAACAAAATCCATGAATTATTGATATTTTTTAAACACAATTGTAGCGTTATGACCGCCGAATCCTAGGGAATTACTCATTGCTACATTTACTTCTTGTTTTCTATGTGTATTGATAACATAGTCTAGATCACAATCTGGATCTGCTGTTTCAAAATTTATTGTTGGTGGCACGATGCTATCTTTTATTGCTAATACGCTAAAAATAGCTTCAATTCCCCCTGCTGCACCAAGTAAGTGACCTGTCATTGATTTGGTCGAACTCATTGGTACTTTATAAGCATAGTCTCCAAATACTTCTTTGACTGCCATTGTTTCAAACTTATCGTTATAAGCAGTACTTGTACCATGTGCATTAATATATGAAACATCTTCTGGAGTAAGTCCTGCATCATTGATTGCCATTTTCATTGCTCTTGCTCCACCTTCGCCTCCTGGTGCAGGGGAAGTAATATGATAAGCATCTCCAGTCGAACCATACCCAACTATTTCTGCATAGATTTTAGCACCTCTCGCTAATGCATGCTCTAATTCTTCAAGAACAACGATTCCTGCTCCTTCTCCGATAACAAAGCCATCACGATTTGCATCAAATGGTCTGCTTGCTGTTTTTGGATCTGGATTGAAAGATAACGCAGTATTTGCACAGAAGCCTGCTACTGACATTTTAGTAATCGGCGCTTCTGCCCCCCCAGTAATCATCGCATCAGCATCGCCACGCTGAATTACTTTAAAGGCATCTCCGATTGAGTTTGTACCCGTTGCACAAGCAGTAACCGTACAAGAATTCACGCCTCTTGCTCCTAATGTAATCGATACCTGTCCTGATGCCATATCTGGAATTAACATTGGTACGAAGAAAGGACTTACACGTTTATATCCTCTTTTTTGGAAAGTTTCATATTGATTTTCGAAAGTCTCCATTCCACCAATACCAGACCCGATCCAAACCCCAACACGCGGTGCGTTTTCATCCGTAATTTGCAATTCAGCATCCTTTACAGCCATCAGGGAAGCTGCGACTGCATATTGTGTAAAGCGATCCATTTTTCTAGCATCTTTTTTATCCATAAAATCCTCTGGATTAAAGTCCTTCACTTCTGCAGCAACTTTAGCTGGATATTCATCTGCATTTATTCTAGTTAATGGTCCAATCCCAGAAACTCCAGCAACAATATTTTTCCAGGTAGTTATTGCATCATTACCAAGCGGTGTTACAGCACCAATACCAGTAACAACTACTCTTTTATTTGTACTCATGACTTTTTCTCCTTTTTTGTAATTATCATCAACTTAAAAAGTATGTTCTATTTATATAGGAAGTAATTTATTATCTACCCCAGCGCATTGCAATCGCGCCCCAAGTCAGACCTCCACCAAAACCAACCATTACAAGTACATCATCATCTTTGATTTTACCAGCCTCTAATTCTTCCACCAATGAAATCGGTATAGATGCAGCACTTGTATTTCCATATTTATGAACTGTCTTCGATAGTTTTTCTTCCGGTAAATTCAATCTTTGTCTAGATGCTTCCATAATGCGAATATTAGCTTGGTGTGGAATAAGGAAGTCTACGTCTTCTTTAGATAAACCAGCTTTCACCAAAACATTCTCACTGCTTTCTCCCATTTGGCGAACAGCAAATTTAAAAACTTCTCTACCATTCATGTAAATATAGTCTTCCTCATCTAAATAAAGATGTTTTCCACCAGAACCATCTGCCCCTAGTTCAAAAGAAAGAATGCCTCTTCCTTCAGAAACTTTCCCTAATACAGCAGCTCCTGCACCGTCACCAAAAAGAACAGCAGTATTGCGATCTTCCCAGTTCGTAATTTTAGAAAGCTTTTCTACCCCAACTACTAGTATATATTTATAAACTCCTGTATCAATAAATTGTTTTGCAGTTATCATCCCATACATAAAACCTGCACATGCAGCACTTAAATCCATCGCTGCTGCTTTTTTAGCTCCTAGTTTCTCTTGAATCATACAGGCAACAGAAGGGAATGATTGATCTGGCGTAACAGTTGCCACCATAATCATATCAATATCTTCTGGGTGAATACCAGCATCATCAATTGCTTTCTGTGCTGCAGCTAATGCAATATCAGATGTATCTGTATTGTCGTCTGCAATTCTTCGTTCTTCTATCCCAGTTCTTGTTCTAATCCATTCATCATTCGTATCAACCATTTTTTCTAAATCAAAATTTGTTAAAATTTTCTCTGGAAGTTCACGGCCAATACCAATTATTCCTGTTCCCAAAGCTTTCAGCTCCTTTATAGTCACCGGTTATCCGGTATATGTTTCGTTTATGACTGTTAATATGAACAGTCTTTTCATAAAATCTTATTAGAATGATTGCTACAATAATGCCAGTCTGGTTGAGTTTAAATCGGTGCCTTTTGTAATTCACAAACAAAGAAGCTTACCATTTTCTTCGTTTCTCCTAACTGTTATTCAAGAAAAAAGAAAATAGTATTCATACAGTATATATTATTATCAATTATTATGACTTGGTACTAATTTTATCAAATTCCTCTACCCTTTTGCAACATATTTTACTTTCTATTACATTGGTCTAAGCATTCCTTGATATTTATCATAGCATATTAAGAGCATCATTCCATGATCGTGAAATAGGAGGAAATATTGTGGAGGATTTTAAAGATGAATTCTATGATGAAAAAGACAAGGAAAAAATAGAAGAGGAAGAAATTGAAATTGATCACTTTTCCATGTTTATGTTTGGTACAAACCGTCAATCCGTTAGAAAAAAGCAACAGATTGAACATTCTCAGCATAACGACAAGAAACCATCCTACAACAGAAGAGAGAAAGGGGATGATTGGATTCTTGGAAGAAGTGGCGGAAATACAAAGCAAGTGGAAGAAAAAGATGAAAATGTAAATATTGATGCGGTAGCAAATTTTTTAAATCAAATTGACATGGAGCTTCTGATTAAAAACGTTGATATGTTTATGACATCGGCAAATGACTTAAAGCCTATTTTTAAGAAAATTACCCCATTTATAAAAAAATGGATGGATTAACTATGCAAGATATCATTACTTGTTAATCCATCCTCTTTTATTATTTTTAATTTTTACTAACGGATCAAATGATTCCACATAATTGCAATCCATTTACAATACCATCCTCATCGTTACTAGTTGTAACATAGCTGGCTGATTTTTTCACAATATCAAATGCGTTTCCCATTGCAACTGGATATTTAACGAGCTCAAACATTTCTAAATCATTTAATCCGTCTCCAAATGCATACGTATTCTCAACAGAACAATTTAAATGAGTTAACAAATACTTTATGCCCGTTGCCTTTGACTTTCCTTTGGGGTAAATATCACATCCATAAGGTGAATTTCTTATAAACTGAAAATGTGGGAACTTCTCCTGATAATAGACTTCTTCATCCGGTTCACAAAAAATTAACATTAAATGAACGGGTTCTTGATTGTACAAGCATTCATTTATAGGAGGATATTTCCCACCTACTCTTTCATAATTCTTCCTAATTAAAGTAGAACCCTCATTTGTAACACAAATCTTTTCCGCATTATAGAACGCCATTTTATGCCTATTTTTAATAGTATCCAGATGAAGTTCTTTTACTACACTTACTTCTAATGGATTTTCATAAATCGTTGTTCCTTTATACACTACATACTGTCCATTCATAGCAACTACTGAATTAATACCTGTTGCTTCTAATATATATCCTATTTCCATTAATGTTCTACCTGTAGCTATAATAGGCTCAATCTCGTTTTCCATTAATTTTTTAATTGCCGCAATAGAACTATCTGACACAGTAAGCTCACTCGTCAGAAGTGTTCCGTCTAAATCAAAAAATACAATTTTGTTCGTTTCCATATTTGTTTCGCTCCCATTCATTTACTTAAGAAGGGGATTTCCACCCTTTCCAAACGTATCCTTCCACTGACTCTGAAAGACCCTAACATCTCTAGTAGTTGCTGGAAAATCAATTAATTTTTCAATTATTTCAGGAGCTACAGTTATAGTATGAGCTCCAGTTAAACATGCTTCATAGACCTGTTGTACGTTTTTAAAACTTGCCGCTAACACCTCTGTACTAATTTTATGTGTGGTAAACAGAGTAATTATTTCACTCACTACACGAATGCCATCTCCAGATAAATCATCAATCCGATTAACATAAGGAGCAACATACTTTGCACCTGCTTTTGCCGCGATTAATGCTTGAAATGGAGTATATATCGTTGTGGCTAACGTTGGTATTTTTTTAGCAGTCAACGCTTTTATTGCTTTTATCCCTTCTTCCGTAACAGGAATTTTTATAATTATCTTCCCTGAAATCCTTGTTTGGAAATACTCAGCTTCCTTTACTATTTCACTTGCATTATCTGCGATAACTTGAATAAAAAGCTCTTTCTCTTCTCCTATTATTTTCCGAATATCTTGAAGAACTTGAATATAGGGCTTTTTTTCCTTTACGAGAATAGAAGGATTAGTAGTCACACCAGAAATGGGATAATATTCATTTATTCTTTCAATTTGCTCATAATTTGCTGAATCAATATATAGTCTCATGGAAAGATTCTCCTCTTTTCTTTTAAAAAAATTTAGCAAAAAATTAAAAATAGAAGATTCCCAATTCATTATCAACATGCACCTTATTTTTACTTAACTCATTGCAATGTTTATAAATTCTAATTGGAAATCTCCTATCGAATCTTTTACTCGGAAACAATTCGTATTTTCGTACCAATTTCTAAAACTGGCATGTCTTTATCTTCTATATAAAGAGTACCAGGAAGTTCAGGAGTTGTGGCCCCATTAAAGCGTAAAGTAATATGTCCCATAGATGTTAAATTTTGTTCTACAATTTCGCCAACAGATGTTATTTCATATGATTCATTATTTATCATTACTTTCTGACCTGTTTTTATCCTATCCTTGACACCAACTACTTCAATTCCGTAGCAAAATTCTGCTAATTCTTTAGGTGCTCCCTCTCCAAAGAGAATGATCATCTTTTCTTCTACAAAGCTTGTGGCTAATGGCCCTATACTATTAATTGTGTTTTCGTAAATTGTTTTCATCTTAACCGGCATATTGAGATGCCATTCGCCTCCATTAGTTGTTTTATTATCCTCTTTCTTAATTACTATATAATCCAAAACTTGCTAACCAAGCAACGAATACTCGTGGTACCCCTATTAAAAATCTTGAATATAAAACGGACGGTACCCCTACTTCTACTGTTTCTGCTTCTGCCTCTGCTAGACCTAACCCGACAGGAATAAAATCTGCTGCACATTGTGTATTTATAGCAAAAACTGCAGGTAACGCTAAGTTCGGTGGGATATTCCCCTTACCAATTTCAACACCTATTAAAGTTCCGATAATTTGGGCAATTACCGCCCCAGGTCCTAATAACGGTGATAGAAATGGTAAAGAGCATATTAAACCGATTAATAAGAGACCGATAATGTTTCCTGCTAATGGAGACATTAAATTAGCGAATACGCTTCCAATTCCGGAACCTTGAATGATACCAATTAATAATGATACAAATGCCATAAATGGAATAATTGTATTAATTAATGTTTGAACTGCTTCACGACCAGCTTGATAAAAAGTACTGATTACTTTCCCTGCTCCAAGCCCTATTTTTGTAAGAAGTCCTTGTTTATGATTTTCAGCCAATGTTTGAGAGATTTTTTTGTCTGTACTATATTTATATTCTTTCTTAGGTATATTATCTTCCTTATCTACTGAACTCGCATTCTCCAAGACAGCTTCGTTTTCCATAAGTTCAATTTGATTTAATCCTACCGCAGACACATAAATATCTTCTGTGATAAATTTTGCTAAAGGACCACTTTTCCCTGTAGGCATTATATTAATCGTTGGTATTCTTTTTTGTGGATAAATCCCACATCTTAATGTCCCACCACAATCAATAATTGCAATGGCAATTTGCTCATCAGGTACAGAGGTTTTAAATCCATTAACCGCCTCCACTCCTGTTAATTCCACAATTTTATCAACTATATCTGGCTTTGCTCCTCCACCAGTAATATATACAATTTTATTTCTTTGCTCCGTTGGAGTAACTATCAGCGGACCGCCAAATCCACCATTCCCTTTTTTTATTTTTATCGTTCGATAATGTGCCATATCGGTATCCTCCATCTTAATGATTTAAATTCACTTCGGAATTTAATTTTATTCCTTGCTGTTTTTCTACCATTTTCGTTGTAAAATCCGTAATCCAACCTGCGAAGAAATTCATAACTAATCCCACAAGGAAGTACCTAACCGCTAAATCAGCCGTGCTAAAGCCTAATTGTTCTATTCCTGCAGCAATTCCTAGGAAAATAAATAGCTCTCCTGGATTAATATGAGGAAATAGTCCATTACTTGTGTGACAGAAGTAAGATGCAGATGCATAATAACTAGGTTTATATTTCTCTGGTAAAAATCTTCCTAACGATAATCCCATTGGATTACCTAACATAAATGTCCCTAATAATGGCAAAACTAAATATCTTAATAATGGATTTTTGGAAGAAGCCGACGCTAAACGATTAATGCGATTTTCACCTATTAATTGAATGATAGTATTCATCGCTACCAGTAGTAATAACACTACTGGAACTATACCTGTCATCCAGGAAATGAACGTCTCTGCTCCTGTATCAAATAAATTTCTAAATCCTTCAGCAAACTTTATGATATAATCCATGAATTACACCTCTTCTTATTTTTTAAATGAAACGGCATTTTCTGCTCGTATCATCATTCTTTTAAAGAAACTATCTTTTTCTGGCACGACTCCACCATTCATAATTATCTTGTAATTATTCGAGGCATCTAAAATTGCATCTCTTAGTAATTTATTGCAATGCTTTAAATCTTCTTCTTTTAAATTTCTAATATTCTTATCAAGAAAACCTGGCAAATCTCGAAATTTCGCCATTACGGTGACTCCTTGCATTTTTTTTGCGGCAAGGATTCTGCCATTTTTATTGATTGCAAACAAAACAATTGTGCCTGCTTTAATCCGACCAGGTTTCTTCCCAATCGCTACTTTTCCCATTCTTCTTAGTTCCGAATAACCTTTAGTAAAATGTTTAATCTGTAAAAATCCCAATCCCATTTGAATAACAAATGCTCCTGCTATTAAAAGCATAATTATAATTAGTTCCATTCATTCACATCCTAAATATCCTTCTCTATTCCATCCTCGAGATAAAGACATAAATCTTCATATTTTTTAACTTGAATTAATTTATTCACTAATTTTGTATTAGAAGATATATTAATAATTTCATCATAAATTTTCACTAATAAACTAGCATCATATTCTGTATGTTCTGGTAAAGCTAACAAAAACACTAACTTTAACGCATGATTATCCTGCCAGACTGTTTCTGGAAAAATCCCTACCGCCAGCTCTATTTTGTCTGACTGATAATTGAGGGTATGTGGAAGTGCAATATATTTATCAAATATCATCGACCCTTTTTCTTCTCTTATTTGCAAGCGCTGTTTGAAGCCATCATCCACATAACCATTTAAAGTTAGCTGATCAACCATCCAATTTAGATTTTCTGAGTAACTTAACGATTTATCTAAAATAAAGAATTTTTGTTTATTTAGCAGTAGTTTAATAACAGAATGGAAACTTGTACTACTATTTTCTTTTATTTTAAATTTATCTAAGTAACTAATATGTTCGATTTGTTGCAGAACCTTTTTCTCATCAAAGATTTCATTAAGGATAACTAACGGCGTTTGAATGGCATAGGGTATATTAACTGTCGAAAAGACAATATCATACTTATCTAATGTATTCTTACTTAATTCATTTTCAGAAAAGATATCTATTTTAGTATGGGGGTCGAGTATTTTTTTCAGCTGCATTGCGACAATTTTTGCTGTCCCTCTACCAGTTCCACATACCACTACTACCTGTTCTAATTTCTTTAGATTGTCCTTGTTATTCTCAATGAAAATACCAAAGTATAATGCGATATATCCTAGTTCTTCTTCTGAAACTTTCATTCCATATTCTTTGAAAATACTTTCTCCAACTATTTCTGACATTTGATATGCCAAGGGGTACTTTCCTTTGATATCTTCTAATAAAGGATTTTTCAACTGGATATTAAACATTAATCGATTTATCATAAAAGTAAGATGATATTGTAAATCCTTATAAAAATCTCCACTTTCTTTTACCTTATTTAAATTAAACCCTAAATAAGTGATGCTATTATCCAAAAGATTCGTGATTTCCTTTGTTACTATAATACCTTCAATGGAATGACTATTAATTGGTGTCCTTCTCCCGACGATTGGCAATGCAATAAAAAGAATCTCACATCTAGGTAGGTTTATAGATAATTTCCTTTCAAGAACTTTGCCTATTTCTAAGGCTATATTGAAATCAGGTGAATTTACTATCTTATGGTAGTTATCATCCATTTCTTTTATAGAGTGACCTTTTAAAAAACGATCAAGCATAATAATAATAGAATGAAGTAATCTATCTTTCGTACTTATCTCAAAGTCATAATGATTGGCCACTTCTATAATTGCTTCTTTAATATCTTTATCCAATGAATCTTCGGTGAAAAGATATGGAAATAAATTATCCAGTATAAAAAATCGCAAATCTATTTCTCTACCTTTTAAGTACATTCCCTTGTTCTGTTTTCCTTTGATGGCAAGATTATACGTTTCAAGAGCCACTGAAGCTTTTTTTAATTCATTCACTAATGTTGTTCTTCCTAAATTTAGCTCAAAGGCCATTTCATCCATAGTTATTATTCCATCATCATTCAATAACATATCGATAACAGTTGCGATTCTTCTTTGAGGTGAATCAACCATTTGAGAGAGTTTATTAAACTGCTCTATAACCCTATTAAGCTTTTCCTGATTGTGGATTTTCAAAAAAAAACCTTTCCCTCTTTCATTAATCAATTCAGCTATTCCTTCTAATTCTTTATTAAATTGCTTAATAACTAGCCGAACTGTTCTTGCACTTATCCCCATTTGTTGCGCAAGATAATCTAAAGGACAATACATTTTTTTAGCTGTTAATTCTATAATTTTCCCTATGCGACTACTGGAATTTAAATCAGCCATTTAATTACCACACCCTTATATCCTGTTGTTCATATATGAACTATGCTTATATTCAATTCACTAAATATATCATAAAGCATTGGTATATTAACTGATTTATTCATTAAATGGTTAGTTATTAGCCACGTGATTTTCCACCTGATATATTAAAGGTTGTCCCTGTAATATAACTAGCTCTATCTGAAGCAAGATAGGATACTAAATCACCAACCTCTTTTAATTTCCCCTCCCTGCCAATCGGAATTGATTTACTGTAATCAGTTGATAGATCGTCTACAGTAACACCTCGAGTATAAGCTAAAGCTTCATTGTAAGCACTCGTGCGTAAACCTGTTTTCTCTAATATTCCTGGAGCAATAGCAACTACGCGAATATTATATGTCCCTAACTCTTTTGCCCATGCGCGAGAAAATGAGATTAGCGCTCCTTTGGTAGCAGAATAACAACTCTGACCTGCCGATCCTTCTTGACCAGCTTCAGAAGCAACATTAATAATTACCCCTTTACCTTGCTTCAGCATTTCCTTTGCTGCCGCTTGTGCACAAAGATATGGACCTTTTTGATTAACCGCAACCATAAAGTCAAAGTCTTTTTCATTTAATTCATATTGTGGTTTTTCTCCTTTTATATCAACTAGCAATCTTGGTAAGTTCACACCAGCATTATTAACTAAAATGTCAATCTTTCCATATTGTTCAACAACTTTATTAATCATTCGATCAATACTTTCTTTATTGGTGACATCACATTTAATAAGAAAAGAACCGTCTGCTTGCTGTCCCTCTTCTCCTACTAAATCAGAGATAATCACCTTCGCACCATTATTAACTAACTCTTTTGCAATAGCAAAACCAATCCCAGAAGATCCACCTGTTACAATGGCAACTTTCCCTTCCAGGTCTAACCATGAATTATTCATTTAAATTTCCCTCCTCATTATTAAGCGTTTTCATTTCTATGTTTTTTAGTATAAAGCTCATTCTTTATTACATTAATACCTTTATTTGCACATAATTGTGCAGACTCCTGTATTAATTTAAAAATGTATGATTTCCTTCCATTTCAGCCAAAGCAGCGAGTATTCCTAGTCATTTTTTAAATTTTTTTGTTCAAAAAAAAAACAATTTTTCAAAAGATATCAAGCTTTCTTTCGAGAAATTGTTTTTGATTTTCTATTTTAATTTAATTTCATCTGGCAACTTGCCTGTATTCTTATAGCGGTCTAAGTCTTTTTCCAATCGTTCTATAAACTCTTTATCTACATTGGGGCTATATTTCCCTAGAAAAATGGTATCATCTCTAATCCCACAGGAGCGATTTCCAGACTTTAGTTTGCCTTCATCAAATGCTTGAGCAATTTGCCCATAAAGCTTGGGGATATCTTGAATGGTGCTTGTTAAGACAGCATACTTCCCAATAGTGGACTGATCTGAAATATATCCAATCGCGTATAAACCATTTTCTTTCATTTTTTCCAGGATCCCCACATGAAAACTATCACCAACTGGATAAACCACGTCTACATGTTGACTGATCTCCTTATCTAACAGGTTCATTGCCCTTTCACGGTTATCCCAATCATTAACGAATTCTTTCAAGACATCTACATCCTTATTGATATAGTGGACGCCTGCTTCAAAACCAGTGGCTTCCTCTTGCCATTCGTATGCACCAATAACCCCAACCTTATTTGTTCTTGTCATATGTCCAGCAACCATCCCGCCAAAAAAGCCCATCGGATAATTCTCTAGTCTAATATTACTTGTATTCGGTTGTGTTGCAGGTTCTCTTCCATTTAAACTAACAAAATGGATGGAGGGAAATTTATGAGAAAGAATGTTAAAATACTGCACAAAGTTTCCGCCGTGGCCAAAAATTAAATTGACCCCTTTTCCCTGTAATTCCTTCACTGCTCTTTCTGCAACTGTGTAAGAATCAATAGACTCTTTATAAAACACATCTACCCCAAGTTTCGTATGTATATTTAATAATCCTTTATATCCTTGCGTCCCCCATGCCTGATCATTTACTGTTCCAACTACAAGAAGACCAACTTTTTCTATTTTCCCTTGTTTCTCCAGTGAACTATTAAAGAATAGAAAAAGGAAAAGAACACACGCCATTAGAGGAAGGATAAAAAAAAGCTTTCCCCTAATTATTGATTTACGAATGTTCATCCATGCACTTTTCATTGTATTTACTCCTATAATACTGCTAAATTCTATTAAATAAGTAATGCCTTTTTTGCTTTTCTATGTTATCCTCTATCGTCCCTTTGTTTTCAATGATTACTTCTTGTAAATTTCGAGATAATTGCAATGTCTTATTTGTTTTTGGTATATCCCATTGTAATTGTTCTAAGCATCTTTGCCAATGGTTTATTTCCTTACTCTTTAATAGAATATCATTATTTTTTCCTTTCGTTGTCATTTTTACTACTTCCCTTACCGCATCTTCAATAAAAATTGCATCCATTGTATACTCGCGTACATTTAACTGAATATCGTTCTTCTCTTTTCCCTCTACAATCTGTTGAAATAAAAAATCATTTGGCTGCCACGGACCATAAAGTGTTGGTAGATGAATTACTTGTATATCATGGTCAACTAAATTATCTTTTAAAAAGGTTGCAAACTCTCTTTCTGACTCTATAGAAGTAATATTCACTAAAAAAATCAACTTTTTACCGCAGCTCTTTTCTTTATCTCGAAAATTTGAAAACAGACTTTGGACCTTTTCGTATATTGATATTTGTTTTAATGTATAAAGGTCAAAATATATATGTTGTACATTTGAATCTTGGAGAATAAAAGGGAGCTTATCCAAGCTTTTCTCACTAAAATTCGCATTGCGCCCAATTTCCATTTTCTTATCTTCTAAATCTTCTATCGAAACTTCCGGATAGGAGATGCCGATTATTTTCTCTCCTTCTTCTAATAATGCGGAGCATATATGAAAGCCCACAAACTGATAAACGCCAAATATTACAGCTTTCTTCATGAAAAAGCCTCCCATTAAAATTACTTAATGTATCATATGCAATAAAAAAGACAATTATTTCATATGCTTAATAAAAGCTTGATTTAGTACCCATTCTTCTATGAAAAATTCAAAAAAGATGGTGCCTAATATAGCCTATGCTACTTGGACACCATCTTTTCTCTCAAAGCGACTTTTCATATTTTTTAAAAAACGTAGCAATTTGTTTCGGAATGGCACTCCTTTTCTCCGGTAATACATAAGAAACAAAAATAGGCAGGTCTTTTTCTTCCCAAATTACAGAAGCTTTTTTTAATCCATTTGATTGGTAATAGGATCTACCGTTATGCAAAATGTGAATAATTTTTGTTGGGATGTCTGCCTCATCTAACTGATACTCCTTTTTCTCCTTTACCATTTCGAATAACTCCTGCTTATTCGTATTAAAAGCGATACTTATCTCATTCGTTAACTTTTTTATAAAAAACTTATGCTCTTTCTCTCTATCTAAATGTTCTTTTAAAGATAAAATTGGGTTTAGCAAAACAACAGATCGAATATTGTCTTTCATCTCCATCATTAATTGGATCGCTGTCAGTGCCCCCATTCCTTCAGCAATTATATGAATTCTCTGGTTTAATATTTCTGTTCGAATAATATGTTCATATAATCTTTTCGCCAATTGCAAAGCTTTTTCACTGCCCCAGTTCTTTCCATATAGATTGGAATAAAATATCGTATATCCATTATCCCGTAACGATTCAATTAAATTCCGCTTTCCTTCATTTTGGTTCCAAAAACTATTACTGTCGGTTACATAATTTCTTTCGTCTCCAATTATTAAGATACCGAAACCATTAGGTCGATGAGGATAATGTATCATGTTCCATTCGGTATCTAACAGGAAGTTCCGGTTCTCCATCTTAAAAACTCCTTTTTAGCATTTTCCTTCTAATAATGTATGTCTCTTTTATTAAAACGTAAGGGAGTTTGCCTATATTTCAAGAAGAAATGCGGAGTCATCTCAGAAAATAATCAGATTTTTTATCTATTTCTGTTAAAGGAATGACATATTAACAGAATCGGAAATACTATTTATAATGGAAAAAGTGAAGAATTTAAGAAAGCTCTATCATTCACATTTATTATTTAGCTTCGATGTGGTAAGATGGTTATGATAAGCAAGCTATAAAGAGGTGATTTCGGTTGCGTTACATAATGACAATTTTTTGGACATTTTTACTTGCTCAAATGTTAGTTTATGTTGTGGGTTCAATGAATGGGGTTCCTTTTAATTTTTCAATGGGGCTAATTCTGACAGCTGTCTTTTCCGTACTAGTTTTCATTTTATCAGCAATTATTCCAGATGAACCTGCTCATGAAAAAGGTTCTCATTAAAAATCTGTATATTGTAAGATTGGGTGATTAAATATATGCACTAATAGGGGAATACTATTCGTGTATTTTGTTTAATCACCTTTTTTATTGCAGCCATAAAAACATGCCTGAATACAAATATTTACTCGTTTGTCCAATTGTATTCAGGCTGTTACAAACACTTAATAGTCGAAAATTACAAAGTATGTTTTAAAATTATTTGTTCCTCTTCTTCATCAATTAAGACATGATCATTTTCTTTTACTTTACCAGCAATTATATCTTTTGCCAGCAGTGTTTCAATTGTTTTCTGTAAATATCTACGAAGTGGTCTTGCTCCAAATTTTGGATCAAATCCATTTCTTGCAACAAATTCTTTCGCCTTTTCCGTCATATCAATAGTGATATGCTGATCTGTAAGGCGTGCTTGTAATTGAACAACTAGCTTGGATACTATATCTTTAATATTTCCGAGTGATAATGGTTTGAATAAAATAACTTCATCAATTCTGTTTAAAAATTCTGGTCTAAAATGTCCATTTAATTGATTCATAACGCCTTCTCTTATTACTTCGGGTATTTCCTCTGCTTCTCCCGTTTCTAATAAAAGATGGGAACCAATATTGGATGTCATGATGATGACTGTATTTTTAAAGTCCACTGTTCGTCCTCTCGAATCTGTAATCCTGCCATCATCAAGAACTTGAAGCAGAATATTGAATACTTCTGGATGAGCTTTCTCTACTTCATCTAATAGGACAACAGAATATGGTTTTCTTCTGATTGCTTCTGTTAATTGTCCCCCTTCTTCATAGCCTATATATCCTGGAGGAGCACCGATTAAACGAGACACAGCATGTTTTTCCATATACTCGGACATATCGATACGAATCATTTGCTCTTCACTATCAAAAAGCGTTGCCGCTAAGGTTTTTGCAAGTTCCGTTTTCCCAACACCTGTAGGTCCCAAAAATAAGAAGGAGCCAATTGGTCTGTTTGGGTCTTTTATTCCTGCTCTCGCTCTTAATACTGCATCACTGACTAACTGCACTGCCTCTGCTTGGCCAACCACTCTTTCTTGCAGAATTGCTTCTAAGCGTAATAATTTTTCTCTCTCTTTCTCCACTAGCTTGGATACAGGAATCCCAGTCCACCTTGCAACAATATTGGCAATTTCCTCTTCTGTCACTTCTTCTCGAAGGAGACGGTTCTCTTGTCCTTGTTTTATCTTTTCTTCCATCTTCTTAATTTCTTTTTCTAATTTTGGAATGCTGCCATGTCTTAGCTCAGCTGCTTTATTTAAATCATAATTATTTTCTGCATCCTCTAACTCTCTCTTTTTTCGTTCAAGCTGTTCTTTTTTCTCATGGATGGATTGTAAAGCATCCTTTTCCTGCTGCCATTTTGCTTTTAAGACATTAGAACGTTCTCTGTGATTAGCTAATTCCTTTGCAATAACCGCAAGTCTCGCTTTACTTTGCTCATCCTCTTCTCCATGCAATGCCGCTTCCTCAATTTCAAGCTGCATAATTTTTCTTGTTAGTTCATCTATTTCAATTGGCATCGAATCGATTTCTGTACGAATCATCGCGCAAGCTTCGTCTATTAAATCGATAGCTTTATCCGGCAAGAAGCGTTCTGTTATATACCTGTCCGATAAAGTTGCAGCTGCAATAATAGAACGATCTTGAATATTTACACCATGATGAATTTCAAATCTTTCTTTGAGTCCTCTTAGTATAGCAATCGTATCTTCCACTGTCGGCTCTGAGACTAAAACCTGCTGAAAGCGGCGTTCAAGTGCAGGATCTTTTTCAATATATTGACGATGTTCATCTAATGTTGTGGCACCAATACAGTGAAGCTCTCCTCTTGCCAGCATCGGTTTAAGCATATTTCCTGCATCCATTGCACCATCTGTTTTTCCTGCCCCGACAATTGTATGCAATTCATCAATAAATAAAATGATTCTGCCATCACTATTTTTCACTTCTTGTAAAACAGCTTTTAAACGTTCTTCAAATTCGCCTCTAAATTTGGCTCCTGCTACTAATGCCCCCATATCTAAAGAAAAAATAGTTTTATCTTTTAGGCCTTCTGGGACATCTTTTCGAACGATCCTTTGTGCTAAACCTTCTACAATAGCCGTTTTTCCCACTCCCGGTTCCCCAATTAAAACAGGATTATTTTTGGTCTTTCTTGATAGTATACGGATTACATTACGAATTTCATTATCACGACCAATCACTGGGTCAAGCTTGCCCAACTTTACTTCTTCTACTAAGTCTCGTCCATATTTACTAAGTACTTCATATGTCGCTTCGGGATTTTTGCTTGTCACTCTCTGTGTCCCCCTTATCTCTTTTATTACTTTCTTTATTTCCGCTAATGAAATATCTTCCTCTTTCAATATTCTTCCTATTGCAGAGGATTCTACTTTATAGGCTGACAGTATAAGATGCTCTACAGATAAGTATTCATCTTCCCATTCCCGCATCTCTTCTTCTGCTTTCATTAAAAGCTGCTGCAAACCAGCAGTTATATATACCGTACCTTGTTGAGAACCACTAAATGATACTTGTGGCTTTTTCTTTAATTCTTCCGCTAATTTATCGCTCACTCTATTTGGATCTTTTTGTAACTTGTTTAAAATGGCCGTCATTAAATTATCCTGTTGATGAAGAATTGCCATAAATAAATGAATATCATCTATTTCTTGATGACTTTCTTTTCTTGCAAGGGATTGTGCTTCAGTTATGGCTAATTGGACTCTTTCTGTCATCTGCTCTACGTTCATTTTACAAGACTCCTTTTTTGACCTTTTTTGACCTTTGTTTTTATTATAGTATAATTTATCCATATGTAAAGGGATCTCTCTTGGACAAAGAGTATATTCAAAACAATGATCTCAAGGAGATAATCATCATGAAGCAGACTCTTTAGAGAAATCCCTTTTTAAATCATTATACGAGTATTGGTATCATCGTATAATATTGGGGTTACCTTATTATGGTTTTCTTTGATATGTCCATAATCGATTATGATTCGATGTTTCTGGAAAGCGGTCTCCAGCTTTCAGTTTTAGCATTTGAGGATTATTTACGTTACTTCCGGTTTCACCAATTTCTATATACAATCCATTGTTTGGTGCCTTTTGCCCTGGACGAAACTGTCTATTTTGACCCAAAATAAACTCCTCCTTTATCCATTACCAATTCAAATGCTAAGTAAACACGAAGCAAAAAACGTGTTACTTAACTGCTTATTAGTATTACCTTTTTTCAAAGTGAACATTACGGAAAATAATGACTGGCTTTTTATTTGATAAATACATTTTCATTCGAGCATGCTATAAGTACATACCTATAAAAAAACTAAAAAGACTGTTAACAAACATGTATCTGTTAACAGTCTTCACAAAAATTATTTTAAAATTTCCACCAATAATGCCTTTTGTGCATGTAATCTATTGCCGGCCTGCTGAAAGACGTAGGAATGACTTCCATCGATAATTTCTGATGTTACTTCTTCTTCACGATGGGCTGGTAAACAGTGTAAAAAAATGTAATCCGATTTTGCATGGTTCACTAATTCTGCATTAATTTGAAAGCCTTGGAAATCTTTTAAACGCTGCTCATTTTCCGCTTCTTGCCCCATACTGGTCCATACATCTGAGTAGATAGCATCGGCCTCCCGAACAGCTTCTATAGGATTATGAGTAAGGACAATTTTACTGCCACTTATTTTTGCAAAAGAATAGGCAAGTTCCGCCACTTTTTTATCGACTTCATAATTTGGTGGTGTCGCAATGGAAATATCGACTCCTACTTTCGAGCAAGCGATAAGTAAAGAATGAGCCACATTATTTCCGTCCCCGATATACGCAAGCTTTAGACCTTCCAAACTCCCTTTTACTTCCAATAAAGTAAGTAAATCTGCTAATGCTTGACATGGATGATATAAGTCCGTTAATCCGTTGATAATAGGTATGGTTGCATGCTCTGCTAATTCTTCGACAATATCATGAGAAAAAGTACGTATCATAATGGCATCTACATATTGGGATAACACTTTTGCGGTGTCTGATATAGTTTCCCCTCTGCCAATTTGCAGATCTCGACTATTTAAATATAGTGCATGCCCTCCGAGCTGAGTCATCCCCGCTTCAAAGGAGACTCTTGTTCGCGTTGATGATTTCTCAAAAATCATTCCTAATGTCTTTCCTTTTAGAGGGGCTATTATTTCTCCCTTTAAGTGTGATTCTTTTATTGCCTTCGCCTTATCTAATAATTCAAGGATTGTTTCTTTTGAATAGTCAGCCAATGTTAATAAATCTTTTCCCTTTAAATCTAGATTAGATGTAATCATCATACTGTACTCACTCCTTTTCTTATATTTGTATGCCATTCCTGAATCGAATGAACGGTTATGTCTTTTCCTTTAAAAGAGGAAATAAATGCTTCGAGACTTTCTTTTTGCGTGAAGGTAATAATACGATTTCTCGTTGCTAATTCGCGAGATTGTCGATCTTCTTGTAAGTTTGTTGGATTATAAAAGGCAACTGTACTCTTATCTGCTAATAACGATTCGACTGTCTGGCTATCAGCGATTTCAACTGATAATTGGACTTGGTCTGCTTTTTCATAAAGATCTGCTAGATCTTCTGTTGTTTTTAAAACAATTTTCATCTCCTGTTTTGGCATTTTCTTTAAAGTAGGGTGAAATACTTTTCTCAACGCATCTTCTACCGTTTCTGCAAGTGCAATGCCTTCTCCTGTAGAACGCATTTCTGGTCCCAATTTAGAATCTAGCCCTTTTAAAGCATAATTGGAATAAACAGGATACTTAATACAAGTAAATTCTATATCATCCGAATATGTTTTTTCTTTTTCAGTCAATGTATATTTCCCAAGCAATATTTTTGTCGCAATTTGTACTAATGGTACACCAGTTACTTTGCTTACAATCGGTACTGTTCGACTAGCGCGAGGATTTACTTCCAATACATATACCTCTTCTTTATTGATAATATACTGGATGTTCATTAGTCCTTTATAGCCTGTATGCTGAACAATTTTTTTTGCGTAAGTGATCATTTTTTCTTTTACGCTTACTGATAAATTTTTAGCAGGCAATATAGATAAACTATCTCCCGAATGTACGCCCGTTTTCTCGATATGTTCCATAATCGTCGGGACACAAATATCGATTCCATCTGTTGCTAAGTCCAACTCTGCTTCTGAAGCTTCCATAAACTGATCAACAAGGACAGGGTAAGGTACATCCGTTCGTAAATAGGATTGTAATTCTGCTTCATTATTTATCCGTTCCATTCCCTTGCCGCCAATCACATAAGATGGACGGATAAGAACTGGATAGCCTATCTTCTTGACTGAAGCAATAATCTGCTGCTCATTTTCTGCGTTATCTCCTTGGATATGAGGAATATCTTCTTCTTCCAATAGCTTATAAAATAAATCTCTATCTTCTAAAACATCGATTGTGTCACTGTTTGTTCCAAGTATATGGACACCATAGGATTCCAGTTCTTTTGCTACATTAAGAGCAGTTTGACCTCCTAATTGGACAATGACATCTTCTATCCCTTCTGATTCGATAACATTCATAATATCTTCCACGCTTAATGGTTCAAAATACAAACGATCTGCCGTGGCAAAATCTGTACTCACGGTCTCTGGATTATTATTAATAAGGATTGTTTCCAGACCTTCATCTTTTAAGGCAAATACGCCATGAACCGAGCAATAGTCGAACTCTATTCCTTGACCAATTCTGATGGGACCACTGCCGATAACAAGTACTTTTCGTTTAGCACTTTTATTTTGCTCATTTTCACCATAATAGCTGGAATAGTAGTAATTAGTTTTTGCTTTAAATTCTGCTGCACAAGTATCAACCATTTTATAAATAGGCATCACTTGTAACTGTTTGCGTTTTTCTCTTACCTCTTTTTCAAAGCAATTCCACGCATTTGCTAAGAAAGCATCACTAAACCCTTTTTCTTTCCATTGCAGCAAACTCTCTTTTGTTACTGTTTGGAGGGAAGTATGGAATATTTCTTTCTCCATCTCAATCAATCTTTTAAATCGATGAAGGAAGAATAAATCGATTTTTGTTAAATCATGTATTTTAGCAATTGGTTCCTCTTTCCTAATTAGTTCTAAAATGATAAAAAATCTTTCATCCGTTTGTTCCAGCATTTTCTCGTATAATACTTCCACTGACATATCTTTTAATTCTCGAAGAATTAAATCATTTCCTTTTATCTCAAGAGAATGGATTGCTTTTAGCAAGGCCCGCTCCAGATTGCGGTCTATTCCCATTACTTCTCCTGTCGCCTTCATTTGCGTGCCGAGTTTTCTTGATACAGTAGGAAATTTATCAAATGGCCACTTTGGTATTTTTACTACGACATAATCTAATGCCGGTTCAAAGCTTGCAAATGTATCTCCTGTTACTGGATTAATTAGCTCATTGAGACAATAACCAACTGCCAGTTTTGCAGCCATTCTAGCAATCGGATACCCAGTAGCTTTTGATGCAAGGGCGGATGATCTACTCACCCTTGGATTTACTTCAATTAAATAATATTTCTTACTGTTCGGATCTAATGCAAATTGGATATTGCATCCACCTATAATTCCTAGGGCGGAAATGATTTTAATAGAAGCAGAACGAAGCATTTGATATTCTACATCTGTTAATGTTTGAGACGGAGCAATAACGATACTATCCCCCGTGTGAATTCCGACTGGATCGATGTTTTCCATATTGCAAATGGTAATACATGTATTCATACTATCACGCATTACCTCATATTCTACTTCCTTAAAGCCAGCAATACTTCTTTCCACTAAGCATTGACCAATGGCACTTTCCTTCAAACCGCCAGATACTAGACTAATGAATTCTTCCATATCCCCAGCGATACCACCGCCTGTTCCACCTAAGGTATAGGCAGGACGAACAATGATAGGAAAGCCAATTTCATTTGCAAATTCTATCGCTTCATCGACTTTATGCACAATTTTACTTTCTGGTACTGGTTCATTTAATTGATACATTAATTCTCTAAATGCTTCTCTATCTTCTCCCTTTTTGATTGATTCAATAGAGCTTCCCAGCAATTTCACTTGATACTTTTCTAAGATGCCTTGTTCACTTAATTGAAATGCCAGATTTAATCCCGTTTGACCTCCTAAAGTAGCAAGAATTCCATCAGGCTTTTCTTTTTGAATAACCTTTTCTAATACATCTACTGTCAATGGTTCAAAATAAATCGAATCAGCAAAAGTTTCATCTGTCATTATCGTAGCCGGATTATTATTTACAAGGATGACTTTATATCCTTCTTCTTTCAAAGCCATGCATGCTTGTGTGCCAGCATAATCAAATTCAGCTGCCTGACCAATTACAATTGGTCCTGATCCTATTACAAGTATGGTTTTTATCGTCGTGTCTTTAGGCATATGCGAAAACTCTCCCATTATTTGCTTTAACATTTTCTATAAATTCATCAAATATATAACATCCTTCTGAAGGACCTGGATTTGCCTCTGGATGAAACTGTACCGTTTGCAGTGGATAAATGCTGTGAGACAGCCCTTCTACTGATCCATCGTGAAGATTATAAAATCTTGCTTCACAACCTGTAGCAGATAGACTTTCTTCTTTTACTACATAGCTATGATTTTGAGAGGACATAATCACTTTCTTTTTCTTCCGATCCATTACAGGATGATTGGCTCCTCTATGTCCAAATGATAGTTTGGTAGTTTCTGCCCCTAAAGCTAATGCTGCAAGCTGATGTCCTAAACAAATACCAAGAGTTGGGTAATGCTTAATCATCGCTTTAATCGTTGGTAAAATACTGATTAACTCCTTTGGATTCCCAGGTCCATTTGATAAGAGAATGCCATCAGGCTGCAGTGATTTAATGCTAGTAAATGGTGTATTATAGGGAACAACCGTGACTTTACACTCACGCTCTAATAATGCTGTTAACATACTTTCCTTTTTTCCAAAATCAACAAGGACAATATGATATTCACCCTGTCCATACGTTTGAAAGTTCATTTCCGAAACCTTTGCTACTTTGACATCCTCCTTTAAAGAAAATGCAGGGATGGAAATCTCTTTTTCTCCTGTGATAACGGCAGGCATAGAACCAGATTGTCTTATATTTTTTACAATAGAACGGGTATCAACATGTGCTAGCATTGGAATATTCCATTTATTTAAATATTGCTGTAAGGAATATTCAGCTTGATAATGGAATGCGTCACTATTCGATTCATATACAATAACTCCTGCAACATGTGGCTTTTTACTTTCAAAATCTTCTTTGTTTATGCCATAGTTTCCAATTAACGGGTACGTAAAAACAATAATTTGATCTTTATAGGAGGGATCTGTTAGTACTTCCTGATATCCTGTCATTCCAGTGAAAAATACGATTTCTCCCTTTATTTCTTTGGCATCGCTAGTTGTAACGAACTCACCTTTATATTTCACACCATTGCTTAAGTGAAGATAACCTTCCATTTGTTAACACCTCTATAATGAATGTATAGTTACTCTTTATTTCTTATAATTATACATCATCATGCAAAAAAATACATATTAGATTGTTACTTTTGCATGAATATTTAAACTTTTTTGTATTATTTCCATTCCCTTAATAAAATCTTCCTGTGAAGTATTAAGACTTGGCAATAAACGTATAACCTTTTCCCCAGCATTTAAAACGATTAAGCCTTCTCTTCTTAATTCTCCTAATATCGAAGCAACGGGTATATCCAATTCAATTCCAATCATCAATCCTAAACCTCGAATGTCCTTTACATGTTGATTTCCGGCTAATTTTTCTTTTAAAAGGCTAAATACCCATTCACTTTTTTTCTTTACTTCTTCTAAGAAAGCTGGTTCAAAGATTATTTCCATCGTTTTAACAGCTGCTGCCATCGCTAAAGGATTCCCTCCAAATGTGGTGCCATGGCTTCCTGGACCAAAGAACTCCTTTAGCTTTCCATCTGCCACAATAGCTCCTGTTGGAATTCCATTTGCCATTCCTTTTGCCACACTAATAATATCAGGTTTAATACCAAAGTGTTGAAAGGCAAAAGCTTTTCCTGTTCTACCCATTCCTGTTTGAATTTCATCAATTAGCAGCAAGACACCCTTTTCTTTGCAAATTGCTTCAACACCTTGTAAAAATTCTTGAGAAGCTACATATATACCGCCTTCTCCTTGTACTATTTCAAGCATTACGGCAGCTACGTCTTCTGTTAATTGTTCTTTTAATGCATTTAAATCGTTAAATGGAATATACTCAAATGTCTCCAGCATCGGTCCATAGCCTTGCTTTATTTTATCCTGACCTGTTGCTGACATTGTTGCAAAGGTTCTGCCATGAAAGGATTGCTGGAAAGTAAGAATTTTTGTTTTTCCTGTTGCTTTTCTAGCTAGTTTAATGGCTGCCTCATTTGCCTCTGCCCCACTATTCGCAAAGAAAACAAGATCTAACCCTGATGCCTTCGTCAATATTTCTGCTGCCTTTTCCTGCACTTCTAATGGAAAAAGATTCGAAACATGCCAAAATTTATTTAACTGTTGTTCAACAGCATCTTTTACTTCTGGATGGCAATGCCCTAAATTACATACTCCTATTCCTGAAGTAAAATCTAAATAAACGCCACCATTTTTACTATACAAATAACTCCCCTGTGCAGATTCTGGCTCTATTTCCCATTTTGAGTAGGTTGGGAATAAATGACTCATTCTACAATCCCTTCTTTCACAACAATTTTTGTTCCGATTAATTCTTCACCATCAAAAAACTGTTTTTTTCCTGATATAATCATGACACTATTTAACCCACTTTCCAGTGCTGCGATAGCAGAGGTAACCTTCGGAATCATGCCTCCATTGATCTGTCCAGTATTGATGTAATGAGTGATTTCCTCTTGTGCCATTCTTGCTTGAAGTTCTCCATCTATTAAAATTCCTGCCACGTCTGTTACAAAAAGGCATTGTTCGGCATGTAAATACTTCGCAACTGCCGATGCTACATAATCTGCATTAATATTTAATTTTCTTCCGTCTTCTGTAATCCCTAATGGTGTTAGGACGGGAATCAAATTTTCTTCTAAAAGGGAGGAAAGCAACCTGATATTAACTTGGGATACCTCTCCGACTAGTCCAAGCTTTTCTTCATCAATAAGAGAAGCATTTATGCAATTATTATCCGTTCCATTGAGTCCAATCCCATTCAAATCATGTTCTCTTAATAACTGAACAAGCTTACGATTTGTTTTGCCAGACAGGACCATTTCGACTATTTCCAACGCCTCTTTCGTCGTTTTACGAAGTCCATTGTGAAAGGCAGCTTTCACTTGAAAATAATCAAGCATTTCATTGATATCAGGACCGCCTCCATGGACGAAAACTAGTTGATAGCCTTTATTCTTTAACCTTTTTAAACTAGTAAAAAATTCTGATGTTAGTTGATCGATTACACTTCCGCCACATTTTATAACAATGGTTTTCACTACAGTATCACCTCAAGTTCTGTAGCTGGCATTTATCTTGACATAATCATAAGATAAATCGCAGCCCCAGGCTTTTCCTTCGCCCTTGCCATTATGCAAATCTACAAATATCTGAATAAAATCTTGGTTTAAATACTCGATTGCCGTTTGTTCTGAAAACGACTGTGGTTCACTTTCCTTAAGCATAAGGATATCGCCAATCGCTATGTCTACTCTTGATGGATTAACGGCTGTTTTTGTTTGACCGATAGCGGTGATAATTCTTCCCCAGTTAGCATCTGATCCATAAATTGCAGTTTTCACTAAATTAGAGCCTACTATTTGTTTCGCAATAATGCGTGCTTCTTCGTCATTATTGCTTCCTGAAACCTTTACTTCAATTAGCTTTGTTGCACCTTCACCATCTTTAGCAATCTGTTTAGCCAGACTCTCACATGTTGTAGATAAAAGCTCCACAAAGACCGGATAATCCGGATGCTCTTCGGTAAGAGGTTCGTTTTTTGCCATGCCATTTGCCAGTACAAGGACTGTATCATTTGTAGAAGTATCTCCGTCTACTGTAATTTGATTAAAGGTAGTAGGAATCACCTTACTTAACGCAGCTTGAAGAACTTCCGATGGGATGGCTGCATCTGTCGTAATAAATCCAAGCATTGTTGCCATGTTAGGATGAATCATGCCAGATCCCTTTGCTGTTCCTCCCATCGTAACAGTTACCCCCGCAATAGTTGCAGAATAGCAACATTTTTTCATTACTGTATCAGTCGTTAAAATGGCTTCTTGAAATGCTTCTGCATTTTGGGGAGTAGAATGAAAGATTAATTGATTAATTCCTTTTTCCATTTTATCCATTTGCAGATATTCACCAATCACACCTGTTGAAGAAACTGCCACATATTCTTCCTTTATTTGAAGATAATTGGCCATGATCTTTCTCATTTCATAGGCATCCTTTAAGCCTTTTTCCCCTGTACATGCATTTGCACAAGCACTATTTACGACAATTGCTTGAATTCGTTTTTCTTTGGCAATAGATTCCTGCGTTACTTTTAATGGTGCAGCTTGAAAGTGACTTGCTGTGTATACAGCGGCACAATTTGCTGGAACGGCACTTACTATTGCGCCAATATCTTTCTTATTGTATCGAAGTCCAGCATGGACACCGGCAGCTTTATAGCCAATTGGTGATACGATATTCCCATCCTTTATCTCCTCTATATGGGATTGAATATTATTCATAATCTGCACGTTGGCTCCTCCTTATGGGTAAAGCGGCAGAAACTGCAAACCAGCTGTTTCCTCATAGCCATTCATAATATTTGCGTTTTGAACAGCCTGACCCGCAGCCCCTTTCATTAAATTATCAATAACCGATACGATCGTTATCCTGCTAGTCCGTTCATCCACATTTATTCCAATATCACAAAAATTAGAGCCTTTAACTTCTTTTATCGAAGGATAGGTAAAAAGTGGTCTCACCCGCACAAAAGGACTGTTTGCATAAATTTCTGTATATAAATCATGAATTTGTTCATTTGTGACACTTTTATTTAAGGTAGCATATATGGTTGCCATTAATCCTCTGCTTGTCGGCATAAGATGGGTAGAAAAAGTAATAGCTTTCGATTCAGAATTCCAATCAGCTAATTGTTGTTCTATTTCTGGAATATGCTGATGTTCATTCACTTTATAAATTTTAAAATTTTCGCTCATCTCAGCAAACATATTAGCTCTTGAGGGACTCCTACCCGCTCCTGAAATACCAGATTTAGCATCCACAATAATACTATTTGGCAATATCAAGTTTTCTTTTACTAGGGGTGCTAATCCTAAGAGGGTGGCAGTCGGATAACATCCCGGATTGGAAATTCTCGTGCTGGTAGCAATTTTTTCTTTATTCCATTCAGAAAGCCCATAAACAAAGCTATCAATAAGGTCAGTGGAAACAGGCTCCTTTTTATACCATGTCTGATAATCACCTGTACTCCTTAAGCGCAGATCCCCAGATAAATCAACCATTTGAATCTCTTTATCTGCGAATTCTTGAACGAGCTTTCCGGATACACCTGTAGGAGTAGCAAAAAAAACAATATCGCATTCTTTTGCTATTTTTTCTGGATTAATTGGTTCTAGTTTGTTGTCCATTATATTAAATAAATGAGGATATTCATTCCATACTGGGACTTCATCTCTTGTTGTATGTACAGACTTAATTGTGAATGAAGGATGACTATGCAAAATTCTGATTAATTCTGCACCACCATATCCTGTTGTACCAATTATAGATACTTTCATAACTTCCTCCTTCCGAGTATAAATGTATATTTAATCATTTTTATTTATATTTATTAATCTAAGATTCTCTTATTATAAAAACTACTTCATATAAAATCAACACTTTTTCATAAAAGTAATTGTTTTCTCATTTTTCTGATAATTAATAAGGTATTTGAGGATAACATTTCCATAATTAGCGATGAGAGAGACTTAACAAAACGAAAATGATTAGAATAAAGGATATTATCAGCAGAAATTTCATAAAAATTTTTAAGCCTGCACGATATATGCCTTTTATAAAAATACAAAATTCATCAAAAACAAAGCAGCCAAAATACACTTAGCCTCCTGTAAAAGCTTAAGGGACATTCTACTTCTTGCAAATACTCGAGTGACTGTCGAAAGGGAAGTGTATTCAGACTGCAGGCACTAAACAGCAAAATTTATAAAAACAATCTAATCAAATATCCATCTCTCATTCTCTTCCTAAAATTTCCGTCAATAGAAATTCATTTAACAACATCATCATATGAGGGTTTTATCTCGTGGTGTCAGAAATTTTCACAAAATGCTTATCTATAGATCTTCTACCACAATATAGGCAGCTTTTACAGGTCCGTGAACACCAACTACTAAATCCATTTCAATATCTGCTGAGTTACTTGGCCCCGTGATATAATTAATACAAGATGGGAGTACTTCTCCGTTTTGTACTTTTTCCCGTAAAACTTTTGCTGCTTGCGTCATTCTTGGCACAATTGTACTTTTTGGAACGATTACAATACTATTTATAGGTAAAAAACTAACTGTTCTGCCACGATCTTTTCCACTATACACAACAACAGTACCTGATTCCGCTAACGTAAGTTCACTTATGGTAATCCCTATATTCGCTTGTTCTGCTTTAGAAATATTTTCTTTTCCTAAGGAGGCATCCCATTCAAAGACATCGATATTCTCATCAGGCAGTTTCTCTTTTAATAGTGGTTCTAATCCATATTGCTGATAACGTGGATCTTTCCAAGTAACAATCTTCCCGCCACCAAATTCTTTTATTAAATGATGAAGTGTATGGTTCAATTCCTTTTGTGAAGTAATGACTAAATCAGTATGAATAAGTGTACATTGGGATTTTAATACTTCAACTAACTCATCCTTTGACGCATCTTTAAGCACTTCTTCTTGTGGGCAATAATTCCATTTTGGCTTTTCAAGTTTTATTTTTCTTTGTCTGCCCAATCTCGATGCAATGGTTTCAAGAAAAGCATCTCTGTTATGGATTGTTCCTGTCATTATTTTTCCTCCTCCTTCTCTCGATTCTTGAACCAATCACGAAATCTCTCTTTATTTGGGGCAGGAAGATCACGAATATCTGTCCATTCTTTTAACATTCCGATCCCTTTTGTAATCTTGTCTCCTTTTACTAATGGTTTCGTCATAGCTGGTGCGATTTTCGAGCCTATATTATACAGCTTTGGCGAAGAAGCACCGATGCCAAATGCTTTGAATATCATTTTTTCAGAGATTGGGGCTTTCCCTTCCTTTTCGACTATTACTTGTCGATGCTTATGCAGCAGCTCATGAAGCGGGATTTTAACTGGGCATGCATCTGTACATGCAGCACAAAGAGTAGAAGCATAGGGAAGCTCTTTATATTCTTCATATCCACCTAATAGTGGAGAAAGTACTGCTCCAATTGGTCCAGAGTAAATAGAGCCATAGGAATGTCCACCAACCTGTCTATATACAGGGCAAACATTTACACATGCTGCACAGCGAATACATTGGAGAACAGATTGAAACTCTCCACCTAAAATATCTGAACGACCATTATCTACAATCACTAGATGAAAGTCCTCTGGTCCGTCCACATCCCCAGCTTCTTTTGGACCCGTTAATGTTGTTACATAACTTGTAAGCTTTTGGCCAACGGCACTTCTTGTCAACATCCCCACTAATACTTCCATTTCATTAAACGTGGGAACAATGCGCTCCATTCCCATTACGACAACTTGTGTTTTCGGAAGTGCTGCAACTAAATCAGCGTTACCTTCATTTGTTACGAGTGTAATCGAGCCTGTTTCTGCTACAGCAAAATTGCAGCCTGTAATTCCCATATCTGCCGTTAAATATTGATTTCGAAGCACTTGTCTTGCATGCCATGCTAATTCTTCTGGCTTTTCAGTATTTGTATAGTTTAATTTTTTTGTGAATACATCCCGGATTTGTTCTTTATTTTTATGCAAGGCCGGAACCACAATATGAGATGGAGGATCATGGTCATCTACTTGCAGAATATATTCTCCTAAATCTGTTTCAATTACTTCACAGCCTGCCTCTTCTAACTTTTGATTTAACGAGATTTCCTCCGTTACCATAGACTTTGCTTTTACTACTTTTTTCACGTTTTTATCTCTTGCCACTTGTTCAATATAGGCACTTGCCTCTTCTGCCGTTTTAGCAAAATAGACATGACCGCCACGTTTTGCCACCTGTTCGCTTAATTCATATAAATAATAATCTAAATTTTCTAAAACATGCTGGCGAATTTCTTCCCCGTGCGAACGCCAATCCTCCCAGTTTCCCATTGCCTCTGTCACATTGTTTTTTCTCGTTTGAATCGTTTGCTGTGCTTTGGAGACAGCTCCACGCATAAAGTCATTTCCTAGTTCTGTAGACACCCTATCTTTAAATTTTTGTGAACTTGTTTTCATCGACATAGCTTTTCATCCCCCTGTTAGGCTCGACTATTTAAAATTTCTGCTATATGTAAAGCTTTAATTGGTTTACCCTTGCGAGTAATTCTTCCCCCAATATTCATTAAGCAGCCTGCATCTGCACTAACTACATACTCGGCATTTGTTGATTCTACACAAGCTACCTTTTCGTCCACCATCTGCTCAGATATTTGCCCCATTTTCACAGAAAAAGTTCCTCCAAAACCACAGCAATTCTCTTTTAATGGTAATTCAGTATACTCTACTCCTTTTACATTTTTTAATAGCTTAATAGGAGCCTCTTTTACCCCTAGTAATCTCGTCATATGGCAGGATGTATGATAGGTGACCTTCCCATTGAAAGTTGCTCCCACATCTTCCACTTTTAAAACATCAACAATAAACTGTGTTAGTTCAAATGTTTTAGCAGCAAGTTCTTTTGCAATGGGCTCCCATACTGGATCCCCTTTAAAAATATGCTGATACTCATGGAACATATAGGCACAAGAACCAGAAGGGCAGACAATATATTCTGCATCTTGGAAGGATTTCATCATTGTTTTCATCACTTCCTTTGTTTCCTTTACATACCCACTATTATAAGATGGCTGGCCACAGCATATTTGTGTCGCAGGAAAATCGATTTCACATCCTAGTCTTTCTAATAATTCCACCGTTGCTTTTCCCACATCACTTTGAAACATATCAACTAGACATGTAGCAAATAATGTCACTTTCATCCTAAATATCCCCCTTTTTAAGAATAAATGTACTACCCATTTGATGTTTATATTCCTATGAACAGGTCATCAGATGACTTGTTTACAATAAGACTGGCTCACGATAAATAGATAAAAAGAGTTACATACTTCCCCCCTATTTGATTTTGCTTATTTAGACTACTTCCTAAAAATTAGTAGATTTTAGAAAAATGAATTAGTTGGAAGGTTGGAACAACCAGAACACAAGCATACTCAGCTGGGATTAGTGAGACATTTGAGATTATGTATGTCTAAATAAACAGCGGTTTATACCAAGTCCTATATATTTTATGTTCCATCCTCATTACAGTAATTTTAAATAAATATTTCCATGAAGCGCTTTCATTAATATAGACTTTGTCGCTAAAATTTGCAAGAATAAAAAATGCAAATATCAATTTTGCAATAGCGGATCATACCTTCTGTTCTTTTTCAGCAAAATACTTTTGAAGCACTGCTTCTACCTTTTGTAAATGATAAAGCATCGCCTCACTCGCTTTTTCCGCGTTTTTTTCTAAAATAGACTCATAAATAGTAAGATGTTCCTCATAAAGTCGTTCCGTTGTTGTTTGTTTAGAAAACAGCCATAAACGTCTTGTTTCTTTCATTGCTTCCTGCATTATATCAGAAACGTTGAGCAATAAATTTACCAGCAAAGGATTTTGTGAAGCTGCTGCTACGCCTAAATGGAAGTTTAAATCTGACTTTTCACCTAATTCTTCTACTCCATTTGCCTGTTTCATTTCTTCTAGCGCCTGTTTCATTTTTTGCAAATCTTCGTTTGTACGTTTATTCGCTGCTGCAGCTGCAGCACCTACCTCCATAATCCTTCTTACTTCAAGGAGGTGATTTAGATCTTTTTCCTTCATCAAAATTGCTGTAGGAAAAGAAAAAGAAATTTGATCGGCTTCAAACCTTTTCACATAAGTACCTTCCCCTTGCTTCATTTCAATTAACCCTTTAGCTTTTAATGCGGAAAGTGCTTCCCTTACGGCTGAACGGCTTACTTGGAAGTTTTCGGCAAGCTGCTGTACAGATGCCAACTTTTCTCCAGGCTTTAAAGCTCCTGAGCGAATTCCTTCATGCAAGGCTTCTGCAATTTCTTCATAAATTTTTTTTGGACGGATCTGCTTAAATTCCATCGTTCTACCTCCAACGCGTTCATCCTTTTTATTGTTATTATACTGCTAAAAGTTACATTTTGCATAAAAAAAGACATAATATTGTCAATTTTATGTTGTTTTTTAAAAACTCTCATTTTATAATAGGTTCATCGAGTCATCAGATGACCTAATATTTTACAATTTATTTATGATAACGATTACTTCATCTGATAATTTAGATCAAACATTCATTAGAAAGAAATCGTAAGTAAAAAATTAAGGGGGCTGAAATAATGACGTTTACTCAAGACTTCACTGCTGTTGGCGACAATTTAGCATTATCCGCGATAGCTGCCGTAATTCCAATCTTATATTTTTTTTGGGCACTTGCCATCAAACGCATGAAGGGACATATGGCTGGAATTACAACCCTGCTTCTTGCTTTACTCCTTTCCGTAACCGCTTTCAATATGCCTGTTGGAATGAGTATTATGTCTGCGAGCCAAGGCATTGTTTATGGCTTATTACCTATTGGCTGGATTATTGTCACGTCAGTGCTTTTATATAAATTAACAGTGAAAAGCGGACAATTTTCTATCATACGAAATTTTATTTTGTCTATTACAGAGGATCGTAGACTTCAAGCATTGCTTGTAGCTTTCTCATTTGGGGCATTTTTAGAAGGCGCTGCTGGCTTTGGAGCACCTGTTGCTATTTCTGCTGCTCTTTTAGCTGGATTAGGCTTTAATCCATTATATGCTGCAGGCATCTGTTTATTAGCTAACACGGCACCTGTTGCATTCGGAGCGATAGGTATCCCAATTACTGCTGTTGAGGGACCAACTGGTATTCCGGCTTTTGAAATATCAAAAATGGTTGGTCGACAATTGCCTTTTATTTCCGTATTCATTCCGTTTTATCTTGTCATTATTATGGCGGGTTTTAAACGTGTATGGGAAGTACTTCCTGCTATTTTAGTATCAGGTATATCATTTGCACTTACACAATATTTATCTTCTAACTTCCTCGGACCTGAATTGCCTGATATTTTATCTGCGTTAGTTTCCTTATTTGCATTAGTTATTTTACTAAAGTTCTGGAAACCAAAAACAATTTTCCGATTTAAAGGTGAATTAGAAACAGCCGCTTCAGCTGAGATAAAAAAAGCTCCAGATCCTACATACTCTCCTGGTCAGATTTTTCATGCATGGTCTCCTTTTTTAGTATTAACTGCTTTCATTTCCCTTTGGGGGATACCTGTTATAAAAAATGCACTAACTGGCCATTATGAAGGGACAAATTTTATTTTAAAAGGTATTAATGGGTTGGGGGAACGATTGACTTTTCTGCCAGAAGTTCCATTACTTAACAATAAAATTATTAATGGCACTGGTGAAGCAGTTGCAGCTATTTTCAAATTAGAAGTGTTAGGAGCTGCCGGAACTGCCATTTTATTTTCTTGTATTGTAACAAAATATATTGCCCGCCTTTCTTGGAAAGATGTGTATGCAACAGCAAAGGAGACCCTTCATGAGTTGAAATTTCCAATTTTAACCATTTCATCTGTAGTCGGTTTTGCCTATGTAACAAATGCCTCTGGTATGTCGACAACACTTGGAATGACCTTAGCTAAGACAGGAGCTTTATTTCCATTTTTTTCTCCCGTATTGGGGTGGCTTGGTGTATTTATTACTGGATCTGACACATCTGCCAATTTAATGTTTGGAAATCTGCAAAAAGTAACTTCAATGTCTGTTGGTATGGATCCTGTCCTTGCTATTGCAGCTAACTCAAGTGGAGGAGTTACTGGAAAAATGATATCTCCACAATCTATCGCTGTAGCTTGTGCAGCTGTTGGTCTTGCTGGTAAAGAATCCGAGCTACTACGCTTTACCTTAAAACATAGTGTATTCCTACTATTAATAGTATGTCTCATTACTTTCCTGCAACACAATGTACTTTCTTGGATGATCCCTTAAAAAAATTAAAAAGAAGAGCAGTCTCTTAGATGAAAATGCTCTTCTTTTTCCGATCTACAATAATAATTGATTCTGAACCTCTTCCAACAGTATTACCTTTACTATATCCCCACATTTGTATCCAGATTCCCCTCCTGGCAAAATTGTAAGCCCATTGGCAGATGCCAAACTACTAACAATATTTGATTTGTCCATACCGCTAGTCCGAGTTTCTATCTTTCCATTTACAATAGATACCTTACTTCTAATAAGTCGAGTAAAGGAATTGGCATCTGGGAAATTCTCTTTTAATACCGCGTCCACAATAGGTAAGCGCGGGTTTTCTATAAATAAAAGGCTTTTTATGATCGGATTTGTAAATAACTCAAAACCAACATAGCAAGCAGATGGGTTCCCTGAAAGTCCAAATAATAATTTTCCATTTAAATTCGCTACCGTAGTGACACTGCCAGGCCTCATCGCAATTTTATTAAAAAGAACTTCTGCTCCAAGCTTACGGTAAATTTCTGGCAATAAATCATAATCGCCAACTGAAACACCACCTGTTGTTATCAACATGTCAACCGAATCTATTTTTTGGCGAATAGCTTCAAAACTTGTTTCCATGACATCTGGCAACTTGCCGAAATAGCGAGGAACCGCTCCTGCTCGTTCAATTTGTGCTAGTATCATATAGGCATTGCTGTTCCTTATTTTTCCTTCCTCCAGTTCCTCATGCACTTCCAATAATTCCGTTCCAGTTGCAAATAAACCTATAGTTGGTTTTTTGGCAACTGGAACTTGTTCTATACCAAATGTTGCTAAAACCGCCACTACTCCTGGATTGATTTTAGTTCCTTTTTTTAATAAGACTTCCCCCTTTTTTACATCCTCTCCTTGAAAAGAGATATTTTCTCCTTTATGTAACATATGATCTATTTTTATATATGTTTGGCCATTTTTTTTCCGCTCTACCGTCTTCTCAAGCATAACTACTGCATCGGCATCACGTGGTAACATGGCTCCTGTCATAATCCTGATTGCTTGGTACTCACCTATTTTTTTGGTCGAAACTTGCCCAGCACCAATTTCATCAATTATTTCAAACTCAACAGGCATTTCACATGATGCTCCATTTGTATCTTTTGCTCGTATTGCAAATCCATCATAGCTGGAACGATTAAATTTAGGCACATCATGTATTGCTTTTATATCTTCACTTAAATAACGGCCATTGCAATGATAGATTGAAACATATTCCTTTTCTCCTTCTCTCTTGTGTTCCATCACTCTGCTTATTGCCTCTTCTATTAGGATAGGAACTCTATTTTCCACTGTCATCGACTTTCACTCCTTATTTCCATGAACCAAAAAGAATGATGTATATCCTTCCACCATTCCTCCAAATCTCTTCTGTTGATTTTGTCATTTAATTTGTGGCATTTTATCCGCCTATATAAGACATTTCGACTTTTTTTCGCTGTTTTACTGTTTCTTCCGTTCTTTCATCGGAATAACGATCCCTTCTTTGTTCCCAAATGTTTTTTATAAAGCCTTCTAAAGCTGGATCATCTGCTCCTTCTCTAAGAAAATCACGAATATTATGGCCATTCCCATTAAAAAGACAGGTATATAGTTGGCCATTTGCAGAGAGCCGCGCTCTTGTACAGCTAGAGCAAAACGATTCGGAAACGGAGGTAATGAAGCCGACCAGCACACTTGCATCCTTATATTTATACTTTTTAGCTACTTCCCCAAAATAATCAGCCTCTACAGGCTCCAATTCAAAAGACTCTTGTAATTTCGCATATATTTCTTTTTTGGTAATAACATCCTTCATTTTCCATCCGTTAGTACTGCCAACATCCATATATTCAATAAAGCGAAGTTCTAGCTCATTTTCTTTACAATAGGTTGCCATTGGAATTATTTCGGAATCGTTCATTCCTTTTTTGATTACCATGTTTATTTTTATACTTAAGCCAGCATTTTGCGCTGCCTCTATTCCTTTTTTTACGGGAGCTACCCCTACATTGCGTCCATTCATCTGACCAAATAATTCATCATTTATACTATCTAAACTAATATTTACTCGCTTAAGACCAGCCTGCTTTAAATCACGGGCATATTTAGGAAGAAAAATTCCATTTGTAGTCAATGCAATATCCTCTAGACCTTCTAGTTGAATAAGTCTGGCAATTAGCACTGGCAAGTCCTTGCGTAACAATGGTTCTCCACCAGTTAACCTAATCTTCTCGACTCCCAATTTTACAAATATCCTAGCTATTCTTTCTATCTCATCATAAGTTAATAATTCACTTGGAGGAAGAAAGGGATAATCTGGACCAAAAATTTCTTTCGGCATGCAGTATTGACACCTTAAATTGCAACGATCAATCACACTAATGCGCAAATCTCTCAATGGGCGATTTAAAAGATCCTTCATATCATGCTTACTCCCTTTCCCTATACATTCACCAAAGTTTCACATTTATCTTTTTATCATACCATTTTTCATAATATACAGTATATTAAAAACAAAGAAAAAAAGAAGGTTTCCCTTCTTCCTCACTCACGGTTTATCGTACGCCTAAGGCAATTTTTGCATATCTGGACATTCTATCTTTTGTCCAAGCTGGCGACCAAACGATATTTACTTCTGTATCTTTAACTTCTGGAATATCTGTTAAAGCTGCTTTTACTTGATCCACAATAACGCCTGCGAGCGGACATCCCATTGCAGTTAGCGTCATGGTTACAACCAATAATCCCTCATCATTCAGTTCTAAGTCATAAACTAATCCTAAGTTTACAATATCAATTCCAAGCTCCGGATCGATAACAAGCTCTAGTGCACCCATTATACTGTCTTTTAATTCTTCATTCATTCAAAGGCACCCCTTATTTTTATTTATGGTAAAACGTATTTATCTATCTTCTAAAAAGGAAGCTTTATCTTTATAGTTACACTATAACAAATAATTATGATTTAAAAAAAGGATTTGAATCACGCTTTTACTAATCCTTCTGCTAAATGTTTCTCAAACCATTCCACCGTTTTCAGCATGGCTCTTCTGCTTACCTTATGGCCAGTATTATCTTCAGAAAGGTATTTTAGGCGATCTGGCGCATCTTTATATAAAGGTTTTATATGCTCATAAAATTGGTGGGAATAAGCATAAGGAACAACTTCATCTTTTTTACCATGCCAGAACATAAGAGGACGTTTTTGTAACATTTCTGGTGCCTTACTTAGGTCCAATTCCTCTAACTGTTTAATTAAATCTTCAATTTCATAATCACTTAATGGAAGCTCGTAGCCCCTCTTCTTTACTTCCGAAATGGTATAATGGGCAAATTTCTCATAATATGGCATTCCCATCAAGCTTACTGCCGTATTAATCCAAGGATACTTTCTTAATGCACCTAATGTAACGATTCCCCCCATACTTGTTCCTACAATCCCAATATATTGTTCATCGATTAGCTCTTTTTCGCTGAAATAATCTTTTATCACTTCTATTTCCTCAATCGTTTTCATCACGATATTCCAGAAATGCATGTTTAATTCCATCGCTGATAATCCTTGGTCTCGCTCTCCATGATACAAACAATCAGGCAATACAACACGAAACCCCTTCTCTGCTAAATGATAAGCGAAATGAAGATTGTGTTCCTTTGCACTAGTGAAGCCATGGGTAAATTGAATATATGGTCGTTTTTGATCATAGTGGTCTTTTTTTACAATATGCAGTACAGGTATTTCCTCTATATGTAATTTTTCAACCAAAATCATCGTTCAGCCCTCCTTTTTGGAAAAAAATAAATGATTCATGTAAAATAAAGGATAACTTCCTCTTTGATGATTAGGGAAACCAATCGGACTTTAAGGACTGTTATTTCCCCCTAATCATGCCATAAGCGAAAAAACGGCAAAGAATAGAAAGGGATTTATCTCTATCATTGATTTTACATAACTTAACATAAGTGAAAGTAGAATTAACGAATAAAGTGTAATAATATTTTATATGTATAAGTAAGTGTAACATGAAGTGGCTTTTTTTTCGAAAATTACGCCCCTTAAAGCTAGAATAAAAATTACTATATTGACACTAAAGGAGACATTATGACAGAAAAACATCTAATTGCCTTAGACCTTGACGGAACGTTATTAAAAGACGATAAAACTATTTCTCCTCTTACCAAAAAAGTCATCCAAAAAGCAATGGAGGATGGTCATGAAGTAATGATTGCAACAGGGAGACCCTTCCGCGCAAGTGAAGCGATTTATCATGAATTAAATTTACATACTCCTATCGTTAACTTTAATGGAGCTTTTATTCATCATCCAAAGGATACCGATTGGGGCTTTTATCATTCTCCCCTTGATATACAAACAGCAAGGGATATTGTCGCCGCCTGCAATGATTACTCATTTCACAATATTATTGCGGAAGTAATGGATGAGGTTTATTATCATTATCACGATGAGAAATTGATTGATATTTTTTCATTAGGAAATCCAAAAGTAACTGTCGGAAATTTATTAGAATTTTTAGAAGCAGCACCTACTTCTATCCTTATTCATGCGGAGGAAGAACATGTTGCAGCCATTCGCAAGCATTTATCTGAAGTTCACGCCGATCTAATTGAACATCGCCGCTGGGCAGATCCATTTCATGTAATCGAAATTGTTAAATTAGGAATAAATAAAGCGATTGGCTTACAAAAAGTTTCTGATTACTACCAAATCCCACAAAGAAATATTATCGCATTCGGCGATGAAGACAATGATTTTGAAATGATTGAGTATGCCGGTAAAGGTGTTGCTATGGGAAATGCGATTGATGAACTAAAGACCCTTGCTAAGGATGTTACTTTATCCAATGAAGAAGACGGAATTGCTGTATATTTAAACGAAGCTTTAAATCTTCGTGTTCGCTAAAGCTGGTTATCATTACCGTCTTTAAAGACTAAAATATCGTCCATACTATAAGCGAAACAGTCACTACTGTTTCCGGGAAAATCAATGCTTCTTTCTGTCTTTCCAATTATACTCTAACACTCGGAGGGATCATCAATGGGAAAACGAAATAAATCGAAACGCTTCGTACAACAAGGAGTAGATTCCGTATCCAAGCATTCCGAACGTATCCCTTATCATATGACATATGCTGAAGCTGAGAGCTATAAAATGTCAAATGAAAGACAGTCTCATGGAGGATTAGAATAAATGGGAAATAGACTTTTTCAAGAAGCCAGACAAGCAGTTGAGGCAGCTAAATATGGAAATGGTAATGATGGCTTAGTGGATAAAGCAAAAAATGCCATAAGCTCTGCTTACGCAAATACCACATCAGCCGAACAACACCAATTAGCTGCATTACAAAAAGAGCTAGAGCAAATTCAGACACACTAATAAAAAAGCAGTCCAAGAAGGAACCCTCCATAAGCGATAGAAAAACAAATGCTTGGGAGAACGGCCTTTTAGGGGCTGCTTTTTCATTACCGAAAGTTTACTCCGGAGTAGCAATTCGCTTTTTTATACCAATTACGAAAATGTTTCTAGCACTACGGAATAGGGATCTCTTCCCTCTTCAGAAAAAAATATAATGATTGTTCCATTCGTCGGTAAATCTTTTTCCTCTATATGAATTTGCAGTGAGAATTGGTTATTACTAACTTGTAATTTCTGGTTTGCGATGAATTCATTGTGACCATCTTCGACAGAATAAAAAATGGTGCCTGTCGTAGTTGCTTTTCCTTCCACAAGATAATTCCCTCTTGTACCACTAACAGTTACATCTTCTATCTTGACTTGCTCTTTTCCTGAGTTAGCTGCTGCTGTTATGGTAAGAAACGGCAGGAAGCTGCTAATTAACATGCATAAGAATACGACAGTCGTTTTTTTCAATATCGTTCCTCCTTTAAGCTTTTCTAAAGAAACCTAGTACGGCTGTTGTTTGCACAACATTTGTAAATGCTTGGGGATCCACTTCTTTAATGATTCGTTCGATATCAAATAGCTCATAACGAGTCACGACAATCATTAGCATTTCCTTTGGCTCATTGGAAAATGCTCCTCTTGCTGGCAAAATCGTAATTCCTCTTACTAATTTTTCATGGATTGCTACTTTTAGCTCAGCTGTTTTCTTCGTAATAATCATTACCGTTAATTTTTGATGGGCTGTATGTATCGTATCAATCACTTTCGTTGCTGCATATAGATTAACGAGCGTATATAACGCTTTTTCCCATCCGAACATAGCACCTGCTGTGATAATAATAGCTCCATTTAGAATAAAGAAATAAGTACCGACAGGCTTATCCTGTACACGGGACAGAATCATAGCGATAATGTCCATGCCTCCTGTTGATGCACCCCACTTTAACGTTAATCCAACCCCCACAGCCGCAATGACACCGCCAAATACAGCATTTAACAATATATCATGGGAATAGCTTGTTTCCGGAATGATTTCCATAAATAAAGACATAAAAGCAACACTTAAAAAACTAAAGAAGGTAAATGATTTTCCGACTTTAATCCAACCAACTATTGCAATTGGAACATTCAGGATAAATAGTAAAAGCCCTGTAGAAATAGGCGTAATTTTGGATATAAGCTGAGCCACTCCTGCAAAACCGCTGGCATATACATCAGCAGGTATCAAGAAAAAATTCATAGCAATCGCATTTAATAGCGCTCCAAAGATAACAACGATTAATTTTTTTGTTAATAACCAATACATAAGTGTCCTCCAATACGATATATAGTAATTTTTACTATTTTCACTTTAACTATTCATTTGTTTTTTCTCTAAAAGTTTTATAAACTACAAATAAGTATGCCTTGTTTTCAAAAAACAAGGCATTTTCAAAGAGATTATCGTTATTTATCATAACCGTACTCCAATAACCATATGTTTTTATAAAAAAAAGAAAGAAGTGGAATGAATATGACTTTTAAAATCCTAGCAGATAGTGCGAGTGATTTACCTCTATCCTATTATGAGAAGAACGAGGTTACACTATTACCGCTAAAGGTTAACTTAGACGGTAAAGAATACGAGGATTTAAAAACGATTGAACCAGCTACTGTTTATAATGCTATACGCAGTGGACAAGTTCCAAAAACATCACAAGTTTCGCCAGCTTTATTTAAAGATGTTTTTACAACATTAGCTCAAAATAATGAAAAAGGTATTTATATTGCTTTTTCTTCGCAATTATCTGGAACATACCAAACAGCAGTAATGATTTCAGAGCAAGTAAAGGAGGAATATCCCGACTTTGCTTTAACCATCATTGATAGCAAATGTGCATCATTAGGTGCTGGTTTAGTGGTTCAAGAAGCAGTGAAACTCCGCGATCAAGGTAAAGACGTAAGTGAAATTATACCACGACTCCAATTCTTATGCGAGCATATGGAGCACTTATTTACTGTCGAAGATCTAGAATATTTAGCAAAAGGCGGACGTGTTTCGAAGGCCTCTGCATTCCTTGGCGGATTACTCAATATAAAACCTTTATTACATGTTGAAGACGGGAAATTAGTTCCTCTTGAAAAAATTCGCGGCAAAAAGAAACTCCTGCGCAGAATGATTGACCTAATAGCAGAACGAGGAGATAAGCTGGATCAACAAGTGTTCGCGATCAGCCACGCAGATGATGAAGCAACAGCTGTGGAAGTAAAAGAAATGATTATGGAAAAATTCCAGCCAAAAGAAGTATTCATTTCCTCTATCGGTGCCTCCGTAGGCTCGCACACTGGTGCTGGAACAATCGCTATTTTCTTCTTAAATAAGCTACCTGAATAAGCACGGTAAAAAGTATAAAATTTACTTCTTTCACTCATACTAACAATGTTCTAACTGAACAAAAGCTGACGTTGAAAGGAGTATTTTTTTATGCCACATACTTCTGATAATGATAAAAAAGCAAAAGACAATAATGCATTGCGTCATGAAAAGAACATGATGCGTGAAAAAAACCGCAAAAAAGGCAAACATCAATACAGTAAAAAGACAGATCATTTGTAAGAAAATGGTTGCTAGATGAATAAGAAAAAGAGCTGCCAGATTATAGGCAGTTCTTTTTGATTGAAAGATTTCAGTTCAGTTTTGGCACTACCTCTAGCTGATGGAAAGTTATCGAAATCATACTCTATTCCGTTTTGCGGAAAAGGGATCTGAGGTGGATTCTCTGTTCCCGTTTTAGCTTTTCTTTTACCAAACAGGCTCTGAGGCGAGTTCTCTGTTCCCTTTTAGCTTTCTCTTTTACCAAACAGGCTCTGAGGCGAGTTCTCTGTTCCCTTTTAGCTTTCTCTTTTCCCAAAACGGGCTCTGAGGCGAGTTCTCTGTTCCCTTTTAGCTTTCTCTTTTCCCAAAACGGGCTCTGAGGCGAGTTCTCTGTTCCCTTTTAGCTTTCTCTTTCCCAAAACGGGCTCTGAGATTGCTTCTCTCTTCCCTTTTATCGTTCTCTACTGCCGAAACGGGCTCTGAGGCGAGCACCTCCTGAATTCCTAGATCTTTCTAAATAAAAAAGGCATTCCAAAGCTATAACCACTTTGAAATCCCCTTATATCCGCCTACATTTTAATTATTTTGATTATCTTCCTTTAAATACGTCCAGCCTTCTTCTTGGTACACTTTATTTTCTTTCATTAGTCTCCCAAGCGCTCGTTTGAACGAACCTTTACTTAAATTAAAACGTTCCTTAATGTCCTCAGGCATACTCTTATCCCCATAAGGCATTGCGCCTTTACGAGTTATTAAATAGTCTAAGATTAGTTGGGAATCTTTATCAAGCGCTTCTTCTTTTCTCGGCAATAATGAAACATTTACAGTTCCATCTAGCTTAACATCAATGATACGCCCATTTACTTTTTCCCCTAATCTTGGTTCCTTGCCTCGCTCAGATTCATGAATAAATCCTTTAAAGCCTTCTGCTGTATAAATCCAGCTTCCTACTTTTGCTGTTCGATAAATATACCCATGAATATTTTTATTAAAATCTTCTCTTGTTGCTTTTGCTGCCATTTCTTCAATAATAGGATCCGTTGCTGGTTTTACATATAAATAGTTATTCTTATTTACCTTTAATGTTATATAAAGCATATCGCCCACTTCTGGCCATACCTCTTCATGTACTGGTAAATCATCTTCCCCTAATAGCATGTCCTTTTTTAGCCCTATATCAAAGAAACAGCCAATTCCTTCTTTGCGGTCTGTTACTTTCACCCAATCGTATTTACCTACTGCAATGGACGGAATAAAGGTACTTGAGCAAGCTCTTCCCTGTGAATCACTATATATAAAAACGCGGACTTCATCCCCCTCTTCAAATTTTTGATCAGTTTCACTGAAGTGTAAAAGCACATCTTCGTCTTCCTCTTCAATTGTCAAAAAATACCCAAAAGATGCAATCCTAGCAACTGTTAATATTTCTACGCGTCCCATATAATCTCTTAACGACATTTTGTTTCCTCCTTAAATTCTTGTCTATTTCAACTTTATCTATATTCTGCTATCCTAATTATTCCCTTATTAACGAATACTTCATGCCTAAAGTTGTTACAACTGCTTAATTTTACTATAATACAAGCATAAAAGAAATTGGATTTACTACAGAGTTGCTTTTAATTCGTGCTAAATTCCAATTAATCAGGAGGTAAATATGGCAAAAGAAAGTTCATTTGACATTGTATCCAAGGTAGATTTTTCGGAGGTTACGAATGCTGTCCAGCTTGCAATGAAAGAAATTCAAAATCGGTATGATTTTAAAGGTAGCAAGAGTAATGTGACGCTGGATAAAGAAGAATTGGTTCTTGTTTCTGATGATGAATATAAATTAGAACAGCTTAAAGATGTTCTTATTAGCAAAATGTTTAAACGTGGTATTCCTATTAAAAACTTGGATTATGGCAAAATCGAAGGTGCTTCCGGCGGTACAGTTCGTCAAAGAGCGAAATTAGTGCAGGGAATTGATCGAGATAATGCCAAAATTATTAATTCATTAATTAAAAACAGTGGCTTAAAAGTGAAAACTCAACAACAGGACGATCAAATTCGGGTTACTGCTAAAAGCCGTGATGATTTACAAAAAATTATTGCTGCTGTGAAAGATGAATCAAAAATTACGATTGATGTACAGTTTGTCAATTATCGTTAATGAAAAATAACAGCGGAAACCAAGCTGGTGAACGCCATTTTTCTTTCAGAACAAGATATTTATGGTGTTCATCATGTGTATGAACACCACTTTTCTTTCAAAAAAAGGTATTTATGGCGTTCATCAGGCGGATGAACACCACTTTTCTTTCAAAACAAGATATTTATAGCGTTCATCAGGCGGATGAACACCACTTTTCTTTCAAAAAAAGGTTTTTATGGCGTTCATCAGGCGGATGAACACCACTTTTCTTTCCAAACAAGATAGTTATGGTGTTCATTAAACAAAGGAACGCCACTTTAATCAAACAAATTTCATCATTCTTACCCCTTCATTTCCACAACTCCATATCACTCAACCCTATTTTTACCATGTTTATTTAAAAGAATTTGGGAAAAATAAGTAAACATGTACAGAATTAGAAGGAGTGATTGAATTGACTAATAGTAATAAGGAACAATTACAACAAACATTTCCACCACAGCATCAAGATCAGCAGCCAGGCATTCAGACAGAGATGAATCCTATACCTAAAGATGTCGATCCCTCTTATAGAGGCTCTGAAAAATTAAAAGGAAAAACTGCCATCATCACTGGAGGCGATAGTGGGATTGGCCGTTCTGTTGCTATCTATTATGCAAAAGAAGGTGCTGATATCACTATCGTATACTTAGATGAGCATGACGATGCCCAAAAGACGAAAGAATTAGTCGAAGCTGAAGGAGTAAAATGCTTACTGCTTGCTGGGGATATTGGTGATGAAAGCTTCTGTAAAGAGGTTGTAAAAAAGACCGTTTCAGAATTTGGCAAGGTTAATATTCTTGTAAATAATGCTGCAGAGCAACATCCACAATCAAGCATTCTAGATATCACGTCAGAACAATTAGAAAAAACTTTCCGCACCAATATTTTCTCAATGTTTCACTTAACAAAAGCCACTCTGCCCCACTTACAAAAAGGAGATGCGATTATTAATACAACGTCTATTACTGCGTATAAAGGTAATGAGACATTAATTGATTATTCCGCAACAAAAGGAGCTATTACGGCTTTCACTCGTTCCTTATCAGGCTCTCTTGCGGAACAAGGAATTCGAGTCAATGGGGTAGCACCAGGGCCAATTTGGACGCCACTTATCCCATCTACTTTTGATAGTGAGCAAGTTGCTTCTTTTGGAGGAAATACTCCTTTTAAACGTGCTGGCCAACCTTGTGAACTTGCCCCAGCGTATGTATATTTAGCTAGCAATGATTCTACCTATGTAACTGGACAGGTTATCCATGTCAACGGCGGTACGATTGTTAACGGCTAATCTTTTTATATAAATTCACTCAGAATCGCTCGCATGCATTTTGCGAGCGATTTTTTTTAATGTAAACAATTCGCTTCTCTCCTTTTAAAATCTAGCTAAACTGGCAACACTAGTGGCAAAAGAGATAGCAAGATTACAAAGGGAGTGTGAGAAAAGTGATTGATTTAGCCTCTATTTACCATCGCAGTGGAGATAATTACTGTTATTTACAAAATAAAGACACTCTCCATATCCGGATCCGGACAAAAAAGGCAAATGTCACTGAAATAGAATTAATCTATGGAGATCAATACGAAATAGTCGACTATCAGTGGGTATCCCAGCGGTTATCGATGGAAAAAAGCGGTTCTGATTCTCTATTTGATTATTGGCATTGTACGATAACAAATAAAAAAAGAGTTCGCTATGGCTTTATTCTCCGAGATTCGGAACAGCAAGTAACTTATACCGAAAAGGGATTCTTTCCATTTATTCCAGAAGATGCTGGCTTTTACTTTTGCTTGCCATATCTTCATCTGAAAGACGTTTTTACTCCACCATCTTGGGTATCACAAACGATTTGGTATCAAATTTTTCCAGAGCGTTTCCGCAATGGGGATAGCTCTTTAAATCCAGTTGATACTGCACAATGGGGACAAGAGGAGCCTGGCTTATATAATTTCTTCGGCGGAGACTTTCAAGGTATTATGGACTCCCTAGACTATCTTACAGACCTTGGGATTACAGGGATTTATCTTACTCCAATTTTTCACGCTAAAAGCAATCATAAATACGATACGATTAACTATTTAGAAGTAGACCCGCAATTTGGCGATAGGGAGATGCTTAAGTACCTTGTGAAAGAATGTCATAATCGAGGAATTCGAGTGATGCTTGATGCCGTTTTCAATCATTGCGGCTATCATTTTCCGCCCTTTCAAGATGTACTAAAGAATGAAGAGCGTTCACGCTATAAAGATTGGTTCCATATACATAAATTTCCGTTAAAAGAAAATGATATGCTGCATTATGAAACATTCGGTTTCTATGAAGCCATGCCTAAATTTAATACAGCCAATCCAGAAGTAAAAGAATATCTACTTCATGTAGCGAAATATTGGATTACAGAATGTGATATTGATGGCTGGCGCTTAGATGTTGCCAATGAGATTGACCATGAATTTTGGCGTTCCTTCCGATCTGTTGTAAAATCATTAAAGCCTGACATTTTCATTCTCGGGGAAATTTGGCATGATTCCTTACCGTGGTTAAGAGGAGATCAATTTGATTCGGTAATGAATTATCCATTACTAACAAAAGCATTACAATTTTTTGCATATGATATGATTTCCCCTCAACAATTTATGGAAGAAATGACCACAACCTTACAAGCCTATCCAGATACAGTCAATAATGTATTATTTAATATTATCGGCAGTCATGATACACCACGAATTCTTCATGAATGCAGCTACCGGAAAGAACGAGTGAGGCTTTTATTTACCTTTCTTTTCACCTACCCTGGCACCCCTTGTATATATTATGGAGATGAAATCGGCTTAGGTGGCGGCAGCGATCCTGGATGTCGAAAATGTATGCCTTGGAATACAGAAGAACATGATACGGAGCTAAAAGAATTTGTTAAGCGATTGATTCAAGTACACAAACAAAGTTCCCCTCTTATCAATAATGGCACTTTTTATTTTCTATCCCAGTCTGATTCCTGTTTAGCCTATTATACAAAAGAGGAAGAGGAAATTCTTTTAACGGTTATCAATAAGAGTGACAAGGAAGCACAATTTCTTCTCCCCTTTCCATTACGCGGAAAAAAAATCTCTCTTTTATTAACAGAAGAAGAGTATGCTGCTGAATCAGATGATCTTGCCGTAATACTAGGACCATATGAATGCAGTATCCTTCGTTTCAATATGAATTATGAATATATCCATACAAGGTAATCTATCAGGCGAACATCGATTAAGATGATCACCTGATTCTTTTTTCCAAAAGATGCAAAATAATGATTGTTTCCTATCTTTGAACGTACTATATTTACTATTATATCGAATTGTTACAATTGTCAGGGGGAAACAAAGTGAATCAGCAAACAGTACCTAAATCCATTGGGATTCCACTCCTTATATCGATTATCGCTATCTCATTTTCTGCGATTTTCGTAAAATGGTCGGAGGCACCTGCCACTATTTTAAGTATGTACAGGATGTGGCTTGCCTGTCTTATTATGATTCCTATGGTCTACATCCATCGAAATGATTTTAAAAAACTAACAAAAAGAGATTGGGCATTCTTATTTTTTTCAGGCTCTTTTTTGGCCTTGCATTTTGCCCTATGGTTTAGTTCTCTAAAGTTTACTACGGTAGCCAGCTCTACGATTATATTGGCTTTACAGCCTATTGTTTCTCTTCTTGGCGGGTTTATTTTCTTTCGGGAGAGAACTACCTCTACTGCTATTATGACTATGGGGATTGCCATTATTGGGGCGATAATGATTGGCTGGGGAGACATTGGATTAGACAGCAATGCTATTATAGGAGATGTTCTTTCTTTCTTAAGTGTAATTGCTGTAGTCGGCTACTTATTAATCGGTCAAAATATTATCAAAAAAATGACTCACTGGATCTATACGTTTACTGTTTTCTTTTTCGCTGCTTGTTTGTTAACCGTTTATAATCTATTGGCTGGTGAGGCATTAACAGGCTATTCTGGCAGAGAATGGGGTATATTTGTTTTGCTTGCGATTGTTCCAACACTTGCACATGTCATTAATAATTGGTTACTTAATTATGTTAATGCAACAACTATTTCCATGAGTATTCTCGGTGAGCCAGTCGGAGCCACACTTTTAGCTGTTTTACTATTGAATGAGCAATTAATCTTCGCACAACTTTTAGGTGGATTACTCGTTTTGTTCGGGGTGTTCTTTTTCCTCCTACAAAAGCAACCTAAATCTACCATTACGCAAGAAAAACCAATTGGTTAGATTAACAAGGAAACAGCAAGACTAGAATATAATCAAATATGATTTTTATAAGGCGAGCTATTCAATATATTTAAGTGCAATAGATAATAGTGTAAATCTTAGGCCGGAAATATTATTCCGGCCCTTTTTCTTTCCAAACCTCACCAATCAATCCTTTAAAAATCGCAAAAATCTTTTCCTCTTCTGCATATTCCTAGTAAATTAGCAAATACTACTTTAAGCATATACCATATTTCTAATTAGGAGATTCTTTTTCATGCTAAAAGAAAATCTATCTTTAAGTCAGTTATTTGCCATTATTATAGGCTTTAACTTAGGGACAACGCTTGTGGTGGTGCTTGGTATTACAGCAAAAGAGGATGCTTGGATTACCGTTCTTCTATCTACCATTATCGGCTTAATAGTGTCCTCCTTTTTTCTTCATATAAATGAGCTAGTACCTTCTAAAAATTTGTTTGAAATTATTGAGTTTGGATTCAATAGATTTATGGCAATCCCTATTACCCTCGTCTATTCCCTTTATTTTTTTTATCTAGCCGCAAGAACGATCAGGGATTTTGGGGAATTAACATCTACCTTTATCCTTCCTTTAACTCCTATTGAAATCATCGTTATTACTTTAATGCTTATTATTGGCTATATTTTGTATTTGGGAATTGAAATCTTAGGGCGGACAACAGAAATATTCACTCCATACTCAGCAGTATTTCTGTTCTTGCTTATTATCTTTTTATTTGCTAGTGGCAATCTGTCTATTACAAAGATTCAACCTGTATTAGCAAGAGGGATACTACCAGTAGTGAAGGCTATATTTCCAATCGAAGTGAGTAGACCTTATGGAGAAATGCTTGTTATGACGTGTATATTTCCTCTCATAACGAATGTAAAATGGAGAAAAAAATCTATTCTAGCTTCCGTAGCTGTATCAGGTTTTTTGCTCGCCATTGCTACATTAATTATTATTTTATCATTAGGGATTAATACTTCCTCCAGGGCTACATTTCCCCTTTTAAGTACGACAAGACTTATTTCAATTGGAGAGTTTATTGAAAGAATAGATGCTCTAGCTGTTTTTATTATCATATTAGGAATAGTTATCAAGAGCTCTATCTTTATTTATTCCGGCTTAAAGGGATTAGAATATATTTTTAAACAGCCCTATCGCTTCTATGTTGTACCTATTATTTGTCTTATTTCGATGTTTTCTATTTTCATTAGTATGGAAATAAATGACCATGTTCGAGAAGGTGCAGTGGTTGTTCCGTATCTCCTATATATACCTTTGCAATTTGCCTTCCCTTGCTATTTATTATTTATTCTATTAATCAAGAAGGTTAAATCACATAACAATCCCTAGCTAGCAGAGTCATTCCTGCTAGCTAGGGATTGTTTAATTATTCACTATTTTATTCGACAATATTAATCTGATAGTCTTTAAACCAATAATGGATTTGTACTAAATGGGCAAGTAATTGTGGACCTGTCATCAATTGGCCGAACCATGGTTCTTTAAATGCAGAGCCTTCTGTTTCAATAATTTCGGTGAGACTTTCCTTATCAAAGAATTCATATAAAACAGAACTTTTATCTGCTAAAGCACTTTTCAGCATATCACTTACTGTTTTTGTGTAAATGGGATTATGTGTTTTAGGATATGGACTTTTTTTGCGATAGAGCACTTCATCTGGTAGGATTCCTTCTAACGCTTTCCGTAATAATCCTTTCTCTCTTCCCATGTAATTTTTCATTTCCCATGGTACATTCCACACATATTCAACTAAACGATGGTCAGCAAATGGTACACGCACCTCTAGGCTTGCTCCCATACTCATTCTATCTTTCCGCTCTAATAAAGTAGTCATAAACCATAATTGATTGAGATAAAACAATTCTCGACGCTTAGCATCTTCTTTACTTTCTCCTGCTAACTTTGGTGTTTCTGCAATGGTTTGATTATATTTATCCATCATATAATCTTCTAATTGCAATTTATTGCTCCACGAATCTTTCAATAAGTTTTGTCGTTCTTGGATCGATCTCATCCATGGAAAGCCTCCTCTTTGCAAATCGGCCTCTCTTCTAAACCATGGATAGCCTCCAAAAATTTCATCTGCGCATTCCCCAGATAAGCTAACGACAAAGTCTTTTTTTATTTCTCGACAAAACCATAAAAGGGAAGAATCTACATCTGCCATACCAGGCACATCTCTGACTGTTACTGCCTCATGTAAAAAGTCAGCTAATGTCTCTTGGGTGATGATACAATTATGGTGAATGGTTCCAAATGTATCTGTCATTTTTTTTATATACACACCATCTGAATTTGGCTGAAATTCATTTGCTTTAAAGAACTTATCATTGCCTTCATAATCGATGGAATACGTATGAAGCGGTCCTTTCCCTGTTCTTTTATATTCCATGGAAGCAATTGCTGTGATAGCACTTGAATCCACTCCACCTGAAAGAAACGTGCTTAATGGTACATCTGATACTAATTGTCTTGTCACAGCATCTTTAAAAAGAAAGCGTACTTTTTCGACCGTTTCCTCAAAAGTATCCGTATGTTCTTCACTCTTCACATTCCAATAACGCCATACTTTAAGTCCATCCTGAGTAAATTTTAATGCATGCCCTGGCCGAAGCTCTTTAATCCCTTTGAAAATACCACTTCCTGGTGTATGAGAAGGTCCAAGTGCAAACACCTCAGCTAACCCTTCTCTATCCAGCTCTGCTTTCACATTTGGATGGGCTAGTAATGCCTTCAATTCCGACCCAAAAATAAAACCAGTGCTAATTTCCGTGTAAAATAATGGTTTCACTCCTAAACGATCTCTTCCAATAAATAAGGAGTTCCGTTTCTCATCCCAAACAGCAAAAGCAAATATTCCGTTTAAGTATTGCAGACAATCTTCTCCCCACTCCATATAGGAAGTAAGTAAAACTTCTGTATCAGAATGACCTTGAAATGAATATCCTTTTATTAGTAATTCTTTTCTTATGTCTTCAGTATTATACAACTCGCCATTGTAGCAAATAGTGTAGTGAAATTCTTGTTTTTCTTTTGTCATTGGTTGAATACCATTTAGCGGATCTACTACCACTAAGCGTTTATGACCGAATCCTGCATGTAATGCAGTCCAAACATTTGTATCATCAGGGCCTCTTTTTGCCAATGTTTCAGCCATAGCCGATAAAATTTCCGACTCGTTTCTTAAATCTTTTTTGTAATCAACCCAACCTGTTATTCCACACATGATTATCATCCTTTCTTTCGTGGAACTTATGATTAGATACCAATCAATCAGTAGTATGAGGTATTCTATGCACCAAATCAAAAATGGTTATTTGTCCATAACAGGTTTATATATGTTCCATTCAAAAAAGAGAAATTAATCGTTTTCAATGTTTTAAGGAAGGAAAAAGAAGGATTAGTTATAAAATTTTGTTTATCTGTCTAAAAAGAATTTATGGGCGTGTAATCTTTGGGAGGTTTACAATGAACAATCAGCATAGATCAAAACTTATTGAATTTCAAACACGTGCCTTTACGAAAGGTACAGTCGAATATATAAATAATCAATGGATTTTTTTTGATGAAGAAACAGAAGAAGCAGCCATGCTGGATGAATATTTACACCAAGAAATTGAGATACGTTCTTTCAATCGCTGGCGAAAAGGCATTCTCCTAGAGGATGGCAAAGTAAATGTTTCTGGTACCATTCATTTTCTAGAGCACGAAGATCCTATCCGCATAAGAAAACACCTTGTGTTTGCTTTAGAAGAATTATTAGACGACTTAAGCGACGATAGCTTTTATCAGTTTATCACTACTTTAAATTCGATGAAGTTCTCCATATACGATTGTATATACTGTTATAATCATCTTACTTTTTTAAAGGATGAAAAACGAAAGAACGGGGTTAATATGATGATTTTTGATAATGAAGAAGGACTTTGTAGTGTTAATCATCATTTCTTTTATAATGAAAAAAGCACAGACCGCTTTGAATTCACCTTAAATACTGGAAAACGAATGATTGTGGAAAAATTGACTTCTTAAAAATGATCTGAATAAACTGTCGACAGAATGAATGCCTGCCGACAGTTTTCATTGTCTGATAAGCAATCGAAGCTCCCTTATTTCCATCCAAAAACAACTTCCGTTAATTTTTTGCCGCCTATTTCAACTTCTTCAGTCCCGATTCTTTTCCCGCCATTGGCTTCATAAAACTTACAAGCCGGATTATCTGCTAAAGCCAAAATAATCATCGGGAAGAGACCGATTTCCTTTAAATATTCCATTACCTTTTTTACTAACAAGCTTCCAATCCCTTGTCCTTGAAATGCTTCCAAAAGGTAGATGGCGTATAACTCACCAACATAACCTGGATACTGTCCGCTTCTTTCTTTTCCTCCATTAGCGAAACCAATAATTTCTCCAGTTTCATTTTCAGCAACAAAGACACTTCCAGTCGGGATTGCTTTCTTCCATATCTCTTCTCTTTCCTCATAATTAAGCCTTTCTAAAAATAAATCCGGAACTATTCCTTTATAAGTAGTGCGCCAACTATCTACATGTACTTTTGCAATCCTTTTGGCATCCTCATCCTTCGCTTTTCTAATAATCATCTGTGCTCTCCTTTTTTCCTTCTATTTGGAGGGATTTCTTCACTTCCCATTTCTCAAACCAAGTTACTTCAAGTCCAATTGAACCTGTTTGTATCCACTCTATTGCCTTTAGCACAAGTGGAGAAGCATTATGTATAGACAGATCGTTTAAGGAGACCCATTCCGCACCAAACGAATCCTGTCCTTCAAATTGCTTTGGTATTGAAATTTCCCCGCCTACTTTCCTTACTGTATAAAAAGCAGCGATATGATGAATATGAGTATATTCTCTCCATATACAAGGAAATAAAAAATCAGCCATACCTATTTGCTTCTCTATGGCAATCTTTATCCCCGTCTCTTCGAGAAACTCTCTCCTCATGGCTGTCGCCAAACTTTCCTCTGGTTCCAAGCTTCCTCCTGGCAAATCAAAGCGATTAGCATAAGGTCCTCTTTTCTTATGTATTACGAGTAATTTATCATTTTCCGTGTTAACCCCATACACCCCAAACGGCCGATGAAACTTTCTCTCTTCTTTCAATCCTATCCCCCCCTATTCATTTGATTGCACTCTTTCTAAAGATAATTAACTTGATTTTATCAGAATTCAAAAGCTTACTCCATTCTCTAAAACCAACTACTATTGTTATAGTCAGAGCATGCTTCCAGAAAGAAGGAAGCCTTCTCCCATGTATCCATTATTTCTCCAAAAAAGTAAAAAAGCATAAGGAAGTCTATCTATCCTTATGCTTTAAGCACTCTACTTATATAGCCATACAACCATTTCACATTCTCCTCTATTTCCCCAGGAATAATAAGGAATGAGTGTAAGTTCTTTCTTTTCTGTATTCCCCCTGAAATTAAATTGGTATAATGTTTCCTGCCAACTTCTATCGACTAGTTCATGATCTGCTTCCACCATAAGTTGAGTAATCCCATTTAATACACCTGGCTGATAGCATACCTTTGCCCATTCAAGGTTTTTGGGGTTGATATGATAGGTTTGTAGGTTCTCTTCATTATCTATCGATTCTGCACAGTAAACAAAAGGGCCCCTTTGTATAGCTATACGATTAACATCGGCAACTACGTTAGGATTTGCCGTGACAGCCAACACTGGTGTCTCAAAGGCAAGTTCCACTATTTCTCCATTCCACATCCTTTTTAATTCCATATAGCCATCAATCATATTCATTTCGACTGTAGTTCCTTCCACATATAGTAATGGATTTTTTAGCCACTCGGGAATACGAATTTTTAAAGTAACTAATTGCCCATCCGTTTTGAGGCGATATTTCACCCTATTTTGCTTCGGAAATTCTGTCATTTGCTCTAAGGTTCCTCCTGGAAAGTCTAGGTTACTAGAAACAAATAGATTGCTGTAAATGATTTGTCTTTCTTCATCCCATGTATAAAAGTAACGCTGGATGGAACCGATTGTTCGCGCAAAGTTTGGCGGACAGCAAGCACAACCAAGCCAATTTGGCCGCTGAGACTTCACATGCCCTTGCCCAGGATTATTCTTACTTATGGACGGATATACTTCCAGTGGATTCACATAGAAAAAATGTTCTCCATCAATAGATGCTCCAGAAAGAGCACCATTATATAATGCCCGTTCCATAATCTCTATGTATTCTGCCTTTTGTTCTATTTTAAACATCTCATACGCAAAATAAATAAGAGCGATAGAGGCACATGTCTCACAGTACATGGTGTCATTCGGCAAATCATATTCACCTGTAAATGCCTCCCCATGAACAGTAGAACCAACACCAGCAGTTATATACATCTTCTTCTTGATAACGTCCCGCCAAATTTCTTTACAAGCTATAAATAGTTGTTCATCGTTTGAATGTTTTGCAATCCTTGCCATCCCAGTTGCCATATACAACATTCGAACTGCATGGCCAACTGCTGTTGTCTGCTTTTTCGGCTGAATATATGCTTGTAAATACTTTAAATCAATCTTTGGATGATCATTTGTTATTCCGTCTTTATTGTTTTGCTCTACTTGCTTGTCATAGAATAATGGATCTTTTCCTCTCACATCTATAAAGAAGGCTGCTAAATCTAAATATTTCTTCTCCCCAGTAAACTCATACAATTTTGCTAACGCTAGTTCAATTTCTTGGTGACCATCAGCTCCCTGTATTTTTCCTTCTTCATAACCAAAATACTTTGCAACATTGTCTACTACCTTTAATGCAATCTGCAATAATGCTCTTTTCCCTGTAGCTTCTGTATAGCCTATAGCCGCTTCAATTAAGTGTCCAGCGCAATATAATTCATGACTATAGTACAGCTCACGATATTTTCTATTAGGAAATTTCACTTGAAAAAAAGTTTGTAAATAGCCATCTTTTTCTTGTGCCTTGCCAATTAAATCAATGACACTGTCAGCAAGCTCCTCTAATTCCTTATCTGGAGAAATTTGCAAACTGTATGAAACTGCTTCTAGCCATTTGTACACATCACTATCTTGAAAAAACCAGCCGTAATGTTCTCCACCTTTTAATCCAGCTGCTATGCGAAAATTTTCGATAGCATTGCTTTTCTCTGCTGGTAAACTCTCATCCTCTCTTTCCCTCTCAATATTAATATCCATATCGTTATCCATCACTTTATATTGAAAGGGAATTGTTTTGTGCTTAATATTTTTGACATAATAATTCCAAAATGTATCCTTTATATGCACCTTGTTTAAGGCAAATTCACTTAACAATTTACTTCCTCCATTCCTTTTTGACACCGTTTTCAATAGTTTAACTGGTTTCACGTATGATGTAAGTAGGATAACAAATAGATGTGGTGGACATAAACTAGATGATCGTGCTACCATATCTTCAAAAGGAGGAAAAAAGATGCAAGAAACGTATATACTTTCCCGTCTAACAGGAGCGGTACCCTTTCATTCAGCTGGTTTATTTGTGTCAGATGTTCCATGGTCTCATGCACCAAGAAAAAATCCAAATGAAGAAATTATCCTATGTATTTCTGGTACTCTCTATTTAGAGGTAGATAATACCGCATATGAATTAAAAGAAAATGAATTTCTTTTCATTCCTGCCAACACATCCTTTAAAGGTAGTAAACACTCAGAAAAGGGCCTATCATTCTATTGGTTCCACTTTTATCTTCCACAAGGAAAAAAGGCTGTTTCAAATCCCTACGCACAAAAAAGCTCCTCTCCAGAAATATATTTACCTTTGTATTCATCTGAAATGAATCTTTCTAAAACCATCATTTTGTTAAATCAATTAATCGCAAGCATGAAATCATCTCAAACAAATAATGGTTTTCTTGATTATTTAGTAACAGCTATCCTATTAGAGCTTAGTGAGGAAGCCCGTAGTGTCTATGAAGATTCTGCCGAGAGAGAACCACATAATCGTTTCTTACACTATGTAAAAGAATGGATTCGGATGAACAGCAATCACCCCTTAACAATAGAAGAAATCGCCAATCATTTTGGATATAATAAAGCTTACTTATCACATACTTTTTCAAAAAATATCGGAACAACAATTAGCCAATTTATTCTTCAAGTTAGATTAGAGAAGGCAAAATCATTATTATTGAACACGAATGATACTGTTACGAAAGTTGCTGCCGACTGTGGTTTTAAAGATGAGAAATATTTTATGAGAGTATTTAAGCAAACAGAAAACATGACCCCAACTGCTTTCCGTTCTGCCTTAAGGCATATTAAATTAAATAATATTTAAGATAATGATACTATAAACTTAATAAACTTTATCAATAAAAATATTAACATTAATATTAATCATTCTTTGGATTAAAAGAAAACATTTACAGAGATTAATTTCCGTGTTATTTTTTGTATAAGAAAGAAACTTTACAGTTAATCAAACATACTGAAAGAAGGGGTCTATATGCAATTGGGGATCGATAAATCCTCTTTAGTCGTGTACGAAGCTTTAGCAAGTGAAGTTCGAATGACAATTATTCAGTTACTGTCTAAAAATAAAATGAATATAAAAGAGCTTGCCAAAGAATTGGGCATCAGCAGTGCAATTGTAACAAAGCATGTAAAAAAATTAGAAGATGCAGGTCTAATAAAGACTGAAAAGATTCCAGGAAAGTCCGGATTACAAAAAATTTCCATGTTAAAAGTAGACCACATCGAAATCAATTTTCCAAAGAAAATCTATCATTCTTTTGCTTCTTACGAAACCTCTGTTCCAATTGGTCATTACACAGATTATGATTTAAAACCAACCTGTGGATTAGCTTCTGAAAAGGATTTTATTGGCAGAGTAGATGAACCAAAACTCTTTATGGATCCAAAAAGAGTGGAAGCAGAAATTTTGTGGTTTACTCAAGGCTTTATCCAATACACCATCCCAAACTTTTTAAAAAAGGAAGAAAAAATCCAGCAATTTGAAATTAGTTTAGAAGTGTGTTCAGAATTTCCATTTTCTAATGATAATTGGCCTTCTGATATTACCTTTTCACTAAATGGATTAGAACTTGGAACCTGGAGAAGTCCTGGAGACTTTGCAGATACACGAGGTAAACTTACACCTGAATGGTGGCCGCATAATCTAAATCAATACGGGCTTCTTAAAACACTGCGAATTACAAACCATGGTACATATATTGATGGAGATCCAATATCCGCAGTTACCATCAATGAATTGGATGACAATTGTGATCGCTGGACATTTCGAATTGAAGTGAAAGAAGATGCTGAATATGTTGGAGGTGCCACTATTTTTGGGAAGAAATTCGGAAATCACCCACAGGACATTATTTTCAAAGTCTATTATTTATAAGAGAAGGACTTACTTTAATGCATTGGGAAACAGTCACTTGTTTCCCTTACCTTCCTCGTTGCTTCCTTCCCAATTAAAAAAGTCCTCTATTAATAGAAGACTTTCTTTCAAGCCTATTCGTTTATCCCTTTATCGGCAGCAAAAATGATTCCTGCCTTTTTTCTTGCCATTGTAAGAATCTCCATCACTTGAAGACTATGTTCTAGTCTTTTTAGCATTTCACTTTTGTTTTTCTCGCGTATTATTTTTTCAAATGCAACAAATTCTTCATACATTCGATGTTTATGCTCATTTTTATTTATCTTCTCTTCTCCATTACTTGCATTGCTGATAGTAAATGAATCTATGCTGTTAACAGGCCCATCAACTGTCAAAAAGCCATTATCGCCTTGAATAGTCGCAAATGATGCTCCCCTGCTATCTTTAGAACCTATACATACCGCTTTAAATCGCTCATACTCTAAAACTAAGACTCCAGAGGTATCAATCCCTCGTGACAAATTGGGATAATACTGCACCGCCATTGGTTTTCCAAATAATCCAACAACGAAATGAATATTGTAACTGTTAATATCCATCAAGGCGCCACCTGACATCTCTGGATTAAAAGCTGGTAAAATGTCTCCCTCTTTAAAAGCATCATAACGTGAGGAGTACTGAGAATAATTTGCTTCTACCACCTTGATATCTCCTAACTTAGGAAGTAACTCTTTTATTTGTAAAAAATTTCCTCTATATTGATTAGTAATTGCTTCTATTAAATAAAGATCATTCCTTTGGGCAATCTTTTCTAATTCCTGCAATTCCTTTAAATTAGAGGTAAAAGGCTTCTCACAAATCACATGTTTTCTGGCTTCTAAAGCTTGTTTTGTATAGGAATAATGAAGCTGATTAGGCAATGCTATATAAACGACATCTATATCAGTATCTGCAAGCATCTCTTTATAATCAACATATATTTTGTTTATAAGATATTCCTTTTGTAAGTCTAACAAAAATCCCTTTTTATTAGGTCTTCCAAAAATCGCCATCAAGTCAATTTGTGGAATAGATTTAAACATAGGTAATAAATCTTGAACAATCTTTCCTGCTCCCACTATTCCAAGTTTCATTTTATTTACATCCCTTCATTCCCGCTTCTAAAATTGCCAATTGTAATAGCGTTTCCTCATCTTTTATTATTTTTTCTTCCCCATGGATGATTGTATTATACATTCCATCATACACTCGCCCATAATCCCCTGCCTTTGATACAACTTTTTCTTCATGGTAATCTCCATTCTCATCTATATAAGTTAGGGTACCATAATGTTCTGGTTGGTCTATCCCAAAACTCTCTCCATCAGGCATATAGAAAAGTTTTAAATGTTCCTCTTGTCTATCTTTCGAATGTTTAATGAAGCTTCCCTTCTTACCGTAAACAACAAAGCTTGGTCTTTCTTTTAGACGGAAGTAACTTGACTTAATCGAAACCTTTAACTGATCATAATAAAAATCTAAGTCAAAATAGTCATTCATTCGTCCTTGTCCTAGTAATTGTCTTACATCATAATGAACATGCTGCGGTTTTCCAAAATAAGATATGACCTGGTCGATCGTATGGGTACCATGTCCGTACATAAAGCTACGATAATTATTATAAACCTGGACTGATTCTGGCACTTCTGGTCGATAATAGTCATAATTCAATTCTACTTCTAATAAATCTCCTAATTTACCACTCTCTATCACTTTTTTTGTTGTCAGAAAATCTGAATCATAACGGCGGTTTTGATAGCATTGAACAACAAGTCCTTTTTCTTTTGCATATAAGAATATTTCTTCGGCTTCTTCTACCGACATCATAAATGGCTTTTCCACTAGCACATGTTTATTATGATCTAAAGCTAACTTAGCAAATGCATAATGAGAGTCATGAGATGTTGTTACTACGATTAATTGAATCTCTTGATCATTGAGTATCTCGTTTAAATCCGTAGTATAATGAATATGTTTATATTTCTTCCATGTATCGCGAGCTGGGTTTCTACGATAAATTGTTTTCACCTTAATATGGTCTCTTTGTAAAGTAAAAGGAAGATGATACCGATTTGTACTTTTGCCATTTCCTATGTATCCAATTGTTAGCATAAAAGGCACTCCTTTTTTCCTTAATGGGATTATTATAGGATGGAATAACAGAGAATTCCATGTAAAGCTTTTGCATTAATGGATTTAGGATAAAATGTTCAAGCTTCCATCTGAAATTAAGCTGATTTAATGAACAAAATGTTCAATTTTAAAGGGGTGAGCCGATTTGTTGCTAAAACAAATTGCCAATAGAACGGATTATACAGCAGCAGAAAAAAATATTGCAAAATATATTTTGGAGAATGCTAACTTAATTGAGAGAATGACAATCCAAGAGTTAGCACAAAAAACATTTACTTCTCATACTTCTATCATTCGCTTTGCACAAAAGTTAGGAATGAAGGGCTTTAAAGATTTTAAAATTATGCTTGTTAAATCGATCGAGCAAAAAAACCATGTTTTATCTGAAATTAATCCGAATATCCCATTTGAGGATGATGCTTCTCTTATGAAAATCAGCCAGGATATGATGTATTTAACGCAACAGGCCATCAAAGAAAGCTATGAGCTCTTAAAGGAAAAATCCCTTTTTAAAATGACTAAGTATCTATACAATTCAAACCGCATCTTTATGTATGCTGTAGGAGATTCGCAAATTCGGGCCGAAAGTTTCCAAAATAAACTTTTGAAGATAAATAAATATGCCATAATCGCAACGGCCCGTAATGAATTTGCCAACAACACTGTTAACATTGAAAGAAATGACTGCGCCTTTTTTATTACTTATGAAGCTAAATCAAATGAGGACTTCATTGCTGCTCGTATATTAAAAGAAAGAAAGGTGCCGATTTTATTGTTAACCGCCTTTCCTGAAAGTAAATTAGCCAAAATGGCAGATGTTGTTTTAACCATACCAGCTTTAGAAAAGAAAGAAACAGACAAAATCGCTACCTTTGCATCACAAGTATCCATTGATTATGTACTTAATGTCTTATTTTCCAGCTTGTATCAAATAAATTACACACAGAACAGAGAGCATCAAAGAAAAAGTACGGAATTAATAGATCGCTTTTCTTTTTAAAATATAAGAAAATCCCTTAGTCTAAATATAGTTAAACTAGGGGATTTAAAAACGACACTGTCTGCTAAGGCTTCCATTTCTTCCAAAATAAAAGATTTACAAAGAAAAGCAACAGAGCGTAAATATATACACCATAAGGAAAAGTACTACTGATATAATGGATACCTGCTAAAATCGGCAATGGAATGAGCAGAAGGAATAATCTCCAGCTTTGTTGATTTCCACCTGATTCAAAAGACAGTGAAAAAGGGATTTGTTTATCTAATAACAAATTACAAACAATAGCATAAAAGAAAGCAGATAGAAAGACTACTAGCAAATCAGGAATAATTCTTATTCCAAACAGAAATAAAAACACAAAGCTTAATAAAAAATAAATAGGTAAATATAATTTGCTAATGACTGCTTTTAATGAACCTTTATAATACGCAGAAAAGTCAGCGACGGGGAGAATAGTAAAAATCCAAGCCCCTTTATATTTTCCGGAAAACCTCAACATAAAAATAATTGTTGGGATATTAATCATGGTAAAATAAATCGTTAAATAAGCCGAACTCGTGGAAAAATCGATATCCTCCAAATTCGTTCCACTATAAAGAAATAAAAAGGGAATAACGATCGAAAAACCGATTGACGGATAAACCTTTAGCTTAAAATCTCTTTCCTGGCTGATCATTTGCTCTGTGAAATGATAAAAGGCTTTTTCTTCCCTGCTTTTTATATATAACGATAATACCCACTCTTTAATCTTCAATATCTTTCTTTTTCTCGCCTTACTTTGACTTGTTAATTTTTCTAAACTTTTCTCAAAAACAGGAACTAGCCTTCCATAAATAATAATAGCGAGGATCGGTAAAACAAAGGCGATTGTCGCAAGAAGGATCATCATCATTTCCGTATTTCCGTTCAAAACCCATTCATACGGTCCTGCAAACCACATAGGAACAATGAATAGATGCCACCAATGCACTTCATAAATAATATTTAAATCAACAAATTCAAAGCTTCGAATTACAATCTGATACCCTATCATAATCATGATAGATAGACCGATCTGCACATAGTTAATAACATCTTTTAACTTTTCCCCATCAAAAAAACGCAAAATAGCCAAATATAATAATGCTGTCATAACAACAATAAATAAATTGGCTAACACAAGAAGAAGAATGGTTAATAGAAAAAAGACGATTCCTTGTTTGATCAAACTTACCATTAGCGGAACAAGCGTTATGGCAATCGTTAGTTGTGACAAATAAATCATTATATGCAACACTTTCGCTGCATTAATGGTTTTTCTATTAACTGGCTTCGAATGGACAACATGCTTATCGCGAACATCTAATAAGACAGCAGAAAAATCGGAAATCATAGAGGTCATAACAAGAAATAAAATGATTCCAAAAGAGATACTCATTTGAAAAAGATAATTATCCCCGAAAGCCATAAAGGGAATAAGAATTAATCCCATTAAGGCATATAACCACAAAGATTTGATATAGGCGTATTTATCCTCTTTTTTTTCTTTCTTTTGAATGGATTGTGAAAAGATAGTTGGCAGCTTCCGTTGATCCATTATAAGCTTTACTTGCAAAATGGCTCTTAACACCTCATAATCGATGCCTATTTTCAGAAAAAAAGCTTTAAAGTGATCAAGAAGTTTTAATACCTTATAATCTGTCATGTCTGCACCTCTTGCACAACAGACACAAAGGATTCACCTATTTCTCTATGATTATAAAAGCCTGTAAGTTGGTTAAAGATACCTTCTAAACTACCTTGTTGATTTTGTGCCTGCAGCTCTTTAAAGCTTCCATCTACTACAACCTTTCCGTCATTTAATAAAATAATCCGACTGCTTATCTTTTCTACCACATCCATAATATGCGAAGAATAAAAGATTGTTTTGCCAGAGGATGCCAGCTGTGCAAGAATTTCTTTAAATATCATCACACTATTGGCATCAAGCCCATTGATGGGTTCATCTAGAAATAAAATATCCGGATTATGCAAAACGCTAGAAATAATTAGTAGTTTTTGCCGCATTCCTTTTGAATAAGAAGATATTCTTGAATGATAGACCTCCCCAATTCCAAAGAGTTCCATTAACTTTTGGGCTTTTTGATCAACAAATTCAACCTTCATCCCATACAATTGACCAATAAAGGTTAAATACTCATATGCAGTTAAATTATCATAAACCTCTGCTATCTCTGGCACATAACCAATTCTCCGTTTATATTCGATAGAATTTTGGTTAATCTCCTTACCAAAAAGTTTTACTTCCCCTTTGACATACGTTTCAATCCCAAGAAGAATCTTAACAGTGGTACTTTTCCCAGCCCCATTTGGTCCAATATATCCAATAATCTCCCCTCGAGAAACATGAAGATCTATTCCTTTTAAAACTTCCTTTGCACCATAGTTTTTCCATAGTCCTTTTATCGTAATGATTTCTTCCACAGCCACTAACTCCCCTCCCTTTTCATAATTGTTCCAATTTACAAAAAAAAGAATTAATCCTTCTTTTATTGTAACATTTCTCCATTCTCCTTGTAATAAATTTTCCTTTTTTTAGAAAAACTAAAAAAACTCAGCTAAACCTTTTAGGTATTAACTGAGTTTCTCGTATAGTTCTTATGTTATTTCTTTCTCATCTTTAGATAAAAACGAGATTGGCTGGCATCAAAAAAGCCGTTTTTTTCGATGTACTGATGCAAACGATAGAGTTCATTTTGGTACTTTTCCACACTAAAATCAGGAACTTGCCAAGGTATCGCCTTCAAATAATAAATAAGTGCGCCCAAGTCATAGAAACGCTGGACAGGAAACTCCTCCTGGTGCTCCAGAACCTCCCATTCAGCATTAGGAAACTGGTTGAGAGCAATGGAAAGTTTCCACTCTTTAAATTCAGGATTGAGCGGAACTTCAAACCAGTCATTTATTTCCTTGCAATCTAAACCTCCAACTTGCTGGGTAAGAAAAATACCTTTTGGCTTTAAAATTCTTTTCACTTCTTTCTCGGAGTAAGACTCATGTCTATTAATGATTAAATCAAAATGATTATCGGGAAATGGCAATTCATTATCATCAACCACTTCCATCACTCTCACTCCTAAAGGCTCTAGCTTCTTTTTGGCAATCGGTACGTTCGGCTTATACCCTTCAGTCGCATAAATGGTACTTGGAAAATAGCCTTTCAATAAAGAAAGAAACTCTCCTCCCCCCGTTCCCATATCCAATACAGCTGTGGCCTCCTGCATCGCAGAAATCACTTTGCTCCCGTAAGACCAAGAAATCATGCTGTTTTGGATTCTGCCTGTATCATAAATGCTAGAAAAGTCCCATCCTGAAAACTTCTCGTTTATTTCCTCTAAATACCTATGAAAATTAATATCTTTCACTTTTTATTCCTCCCTATTTTTTATTTTTCAATAAAGAATAGGGAGGAGGTCCTCTACAATAATGGTTTTATATTTCATGTTCCAGCGATTTCATAATCTCATATTTTCTCCTTTATTCCTTCTGTTAATCTCTATAAAGACTATCAGAAGCTTATCAACTACCATTAAGCCCTACAAATCTCTAATGGTGTCATTTGTTAACCAAACAAGATTTCCACTCGGCTCAAAAATAACAGAGATTAAAAATGTCAAAGGAAGAACTACAACATATAAATAGCCTTTCACTATTTTTCGGATCAACTGTTCCAGCTCCCTCTTCCTAAACTTGGAAATCTTTTTCCTTTATTATACACTATTTTTTATTTTTTCGAAATATTCCACTTTATATTTTCTTATACATGTCTTTTTTCTATAAGCTGAATACCAATACCTAGCATAATTGTTCCCATCAAACAAAGAATCCCTGCTGGAACCATGATATCATTCCAAGAAGCACTGTCGATAACACCTTTTTTTAATAGTTCCATTCCATAAGTAATAGGAACAACTTTAGATAACAAAATCATTATTTTGGATGTAACAATTTCGATTGGCCAGTAGGCTCCGCCTAGCATCGCAAAGCTCACAGATACCAACGGAATGAAGGCATTAAACTGGCTTGGTGTTTTCACAAGACCTGTTAAGAGAATAGTCAATGCTACAATAGCGTACAAATATGGAATGATTAGAACAAATACCAGATGGAAATTTCCATTAAAATCAATATTTAATCCATACTTAAAAAGAAGAAAAATAATGATTATTTGGACATAACCTATTAAAAAACTAAATAATAAATGCCCCAAATATATTTGTGCTTTGGAAGTAGAGGATAAGATAAATCGATCCCATATTCCATTTTGTTTATCTCTTAGAATTTCAATAACAGTAAAGGAAACGGTAAAAATACAAAAGAATAAAGTAAACCCAAAGAGCGACTGGAGCGATTGATTATAGCTTGCTTCCTTTTCCGTTAATGTTTGTTCTGTTTCAACAGGTATAATTGGTGTCTCTTTATTATGTGCAAGCACCCTTTTAGCTTCTTCTTTATCCGCTGCTTCATTGATCAGCGCCTTTTCCTTAAGCATATTCGCATAATAGGTTTGAAGATAATTTTGAACCATTAATACATTGGACGTATCAGCTACTCGAAACATAGTATAAGTATCTGGATTTATCGCCACTCCCATATCTGTTTTTCCTTTTGCTAACTGTTCCTTTACTTCTTTTTCTGTATACATAACAAACGAATAACTTTCACTTTGATTTAAAAATTCTAGAATATCAGTTGTTTTCTCCGAGTGTTCTGTATAAACTGGCACTTCTACTTTTGTGAAAGAGGAGATTCCAACTAAATAAGCAAAAACGATACAAATGAAGGAGGTTATAATAAATCCACCCGGCTGTCTGATAAATTTCTTACATTTCCCCCATAAAATTGCATTCATCGGCGAACCCCTCCTCTTGTTTTCAAGGTAATCCCACTAATCAACAGCAAAGCAAGAGAAAATAGGAGGATTGCTTTAAGATGGCTCCATAAATCCACCAATGGGTAGCCTTGATATGCTTTTAAATAGGCAGTAAGTGCTGCTCCTCCTGGAGAATATTCGCCTAATGTTTCCATAAATCCACCAATCGCACTAACATTAAAAAAGCTGCCGCCAATAAACGCAAGAATAGGGACAATTAAAGAAGAAAAAATACTTTCCACATTTCGTGACTTAGCAGCAAAGGAAATTGCAGTTGCTATAGTAGCAAATGCTGCTGCCATTAGATTTACCGTTAAAATAACAATTAATTGATTTATCATACTAGAAAAGACGACTCCATAAATTAATGCTATTAAGCTAAACAGAATGGTCTGCTGTAAAAAAGACAGAATAAAGGCTGAGATAAAAATACCAGCAAAAAACATGATTTTCGGAACATTTGCTAGTAAGATACGTTCATACAAAAGCTCTTCTTTTTGCTGATACGCAAAGCCTGCTACCGTTGTAGATATATAGAATACAAACATCACAGACATGCCCACTCCATAATAAGCAAAAGCGCTGATTTCCTTTTTCTTTTCGATATTTTTGATTTGTCCATTTGCTTTTTCGCTAACTAATGTTGAATAATCAATTTGAAGATCTTGGGCTGTCTTTAGATACGTCCACTCTTTTTGATAATTCGCCAAAATATCCTCAATAATAGTTGCCTGAAGGGACTCTTGGTTTTTTGTCTTTATTATCCACGATGGAAGATCGGCTTCTTCCTCTAAAAAATTCGTATAAAAGTCAGAAGTAAATCCTTCGGGAATCAATAATACACCGTCAAAATCCTTTTCCTTTACTTTGGTCCGGTCATTATATTCCGTAACGGAAAGGAATTTCTTCAAATCAGGACTTCCCCCGACTGCTTTCATAAATGTAGCTATCGGCTGCAGAGCCTGAATATGCGCTATTTTTGCATTTTTCTCTTGATTGCTTAAAGGAGACTGGTTTATTTTTTCTATTATTTCTTGTTGGGCTTGCTGTTCTTGATCCTCTACCACCACAGCTAGCTTCGCTTTTACTTCCACTTCGCTATCATTATCCAAAGCTCCTAATGCGCTGCCAAGAATCGTGATAAGCACAAATGGCATTAACAACAAGACAACCAGCTCTCGGGGTCTTCTCCAAATCAGTAATAATTCTTTTTTTATCATTTGCCAAAGCATCTGGAATCCTCCTAATCTCTTAATTGACGGCCTGTTAAATGCAAGAACACATCTTCTAAAGTAGGCGCCTCAATATTTACAGAGAGTACATTTGTCTTCTGTTCTTCGGCAATCCGCAATATATCTTTTAACAAATTCACTTCCCTTGGTACAATAACCGTAATCACTGATTGTTGAATCGAGATATTCTTAATGCTTTCAAGATGACGGAGGGCTTCTGTAAATTCATGTTTGACGATTTCCACCTTAATGTTAATGGCTGTTTCTGCCGAAAGAATATTTTTAATATCCTCCTTCGTTCCCGAAGCAATGATTTCACCATGGTCCATAATATAAATTCGATTACAAAGAAACTCTACTTCTTCCATATAATGACTTGTATAAAGAACTGTCATTTGCTTTTCCTTATTTAGTCTTTTTACTGTTTCTAAAATATAATTTCTGGATTGTGGATCAATTCCAACAGTTGGTTCATCCATAATAATAATTTCTGGTTCATGGATTAAAGCAACACCAATATTTAATCTTCGTTTCATTCCGCCTGAGAAGGTTTTGACCAAATCCTTTTCCCGTTCTTTTAAACCAATTATTTCAAGAACTTCATCTACTCTCTTCTGTAAAATTTTTTTAGGAATACGATGCATTTTACCGAAAAATAGTAAGTTTTCTCGAGCAGATAAATCCATATAAACAGCAAGTTCTTGTGGTACTACTCCAAGAACCTTCCGTAAAGCCTGCGGTGTTTTTAAAATACTTTCATTATTTAAACGTACGTCCCCCTCTTGAGGAGAAACCAAAGAAGATATCATAGATATTGTTGTAGATTTACCTGCACCATTCGGTCCAAGTAAGCCTACAATTTCTCCACGCTCTAAATATAAATTGACAGAATTCACAACTTGCTTCCCTTTAAATGATTTAGATAAATTCATTATTTCTAACAAGGCAATCATCCTTTCTATATACAGAATAAAGAAAAGACTCTTCCATTCCTATACCTAAAGGTCATTTTTTTCCAAAAATAAAATGACTATAGTCATTTACTACAGTCATTTCTTTTTATGCTAATGCAATAAGCTGCTGCTTATTAACAAGCATACTTTCGTTTAAAAAGGGTAAAACAAATAAAAGATACTCATCGGAAAGGAGCTGAAAGATTTGGGCATTTTAGTTCTGGTCATCTTAATTGCTTTAAACGCTTTCTTTGCTGCAGCAGAAATTGCGCTCATTTCCTTAAATGACAATAAAATTAAACATATGGCTGACACAGGTCATAAGAAGGCTATAATAGTCCATAAATTGCTGTCAGAGCCGAGTAAATTTCTGGCGACAATCCAAATTGGAATTACTTTAGCAGGATTTCTAGCCAGTGCCTTTGCCGCGGACAGCTTTTCTGGTCACTTAACAGAGTTATTTTTAAGGATGGGGATTCCTCTCTCTAAAGGTTTGCTTGATTCTATTTCCGTCATTATTATTACACTGTTATTATCTTATTTCACGCTTGTTTTTGGTGAGTTAGTTCCTAAACGAGTTGCTTTGAAGAAAGCAGAGGGAATTGCGATGTTCGCTGCAAGTCCTCTAACAATGCTTTCTAAAATAACAGCACCATTTGTCGCGTTCTTAACTTTCTCTACTAATTTAGTTGCACGGCTTTTCGGCGTTCGTCCAGATGATGAAGAGGAGGAAGTAACAGAAGAAGATATAAAAATGATGATAGATGTAGGAAATGAAAGAGGAAGTATTGATGAAGATGAGCGAATGATGATACATAATATTTTTGAATTGGATAATAAAGATGTCACAGATATTATGACCCATCGCTCTAATATGGTAGCTATTCCTTCCCATTATACGTTAAAAGAGATAGCTACTCTTGTGAATCGTGAAATGTATACTCGCTATCCCGTATATGAGGGAAATATGGATAATATTATCGGTATCCTCCATTCTAAAGATCTTTTAGCATATATGGGGAAAGAAGAGACCTCTTTTCAACTAAGTAAGATTATTCGCGAACCATATTTTGTATTAGAATCAAAAAGAATTGATGAACTATTTATCCAGATGCAAAAAAATAATGTCCTTTTCGCAATTGTCGTTGATGAATACGGTGGAACAGACGGTATTGTGACAATGGAGGATTTAGTGGAAGAAATCGTCGGCAATATTTTTGATGAATATGATGAACCAAACCCTCCTGAGATTAAGATTATCGGGGAACATACCTATTTATTGCAAGGGACTATCAGTCTAGATGATGTGCAAGAATTATTGAAAATTACCTTGCCGATAGAAATTTATGATACATTGAGTGGTTTTCTCATCAGCAAGATTGGCTATATTCCTAACGAGAATGAAAAACCAACCATCCTCTTTAACAATTTCGAATTTCAAGTCAAGGAAATTGTGGACCGCAGAATCAGCCAAGTGAAGGTTACAAAAATAATCGAAGAGCAGTTCCCATCAAATACTTCTTTAGAAACATAAGTTTTCCAATGAACTGACTTAAATTTATGTTTTGGCTGGGACATAAGTTTCCCAGCCATAAATATAAATATCTGTGATTATCCCCACAGGCTGAATATACTTCTCTTTCTATTAGACTACATGAAAACCCCTGTCTTTCGCCTACTCTCTATTTCATGGTGTCTTTTACAAAGATTACAGCGCCATTTAAACTCCCTTCTCCATATGTTCCGCAGCTATCCCTTTTATACCAACATTTATCCAATTGAGTAACTAAATCTAATCACTTCTAAAACTTTTCCTTTGAATTAGGCTCTCTCTTTATTATACTGGTAATAGTTTGCATTAAGTTTCTGTTATTATTGGAGGTTTTTTTCATGAAAAAATACGGAAAGGATATCCTAGTGATTATTTTTGGAGCCTTCCTTTTTGCATTAGCTGTCAATTTATTTGTTATTCCTAATGATTTGGGAGAAGGAGGAGTAACCGGGTTAGCCATTATAGCTTATTACTTATTTCAATGGTCTCCAGGTATCGTCAACTTTGCTTTAAACACCATTCTGCTTATAATCGGTTATAAATTCTTAAATAAACAAATGATTATTTATACCATTATTGCTGTTTTTTTCAACTCTTTATTTTTGCATCTAACAGAGACATGGTCGATCCATTCTGACGAATTATTTGTTAATGTTATTTTCGGCGGTGTATTTGCCGGAGTTGGAATTGGATTAATTATAAGAGTAGGCGGGACAACAGCTGGCTCGACTATTCTAGCAAGACTAACCAATAAATATCTCGGCTGGAGTATTAGTTATGGCTTACTGTTTTTTGATCTCCTTGTTGTTTTCGCCTCCTTCTTCCTAATAAAGGCAGAAGGTGTGATGCTGACAATTATTATGCTCTATGTGGGAACAAAGGTGATGGAATTTGTGATAGAAGGAGTTAATCCGAAGAAGGCAGTCACGATTATTTCCAATCATCCTGCTGAAATTGCGGATCAAGTAAACGAACAATTAAACCGTGGCGTTACTGTACTATCAGGTCATGGCTACTATACAAAAGAGAACAAGGAAATACTCTATATTATTATTAATAAACAAGAAGTTGTAAAACTAAAGAAAATAGTAAAACAAACAGATGAGGATGCTTTTATTACCATTCATGATGTAAGAGACGTCTTTGGCGAAGGGTTTATTCACCTTTCTAAAGCATAATGAGGCTATTTCAGTCAGCATATAAACCCGAACCATTATACAGAAATGTTAATAAACCTCTTGTATAATCGTTTGGGTTTTGATTTCAAAAAAGAAGGTTAAAAGAAAGCAGCCGCAAATGACTCCACTTCGCTTTCCTATTACTTAGCAGGCAAGGAGATCAAATATAATCATTCCGCACCGCATATATAGCCAATTGCGTTCGATCTCTTAATTCTAATTTTGCTAGAATTTGAGTGATGTGATTTTTAATCGTTCCAACAGATAATAATAACTCACGGGAAATTTCTTTATTTGTTTTCCCTTGGCCTATTTTTTTGAGGATTTCAATTTCCCGTGTTGTTAACACAACCGTCTGATCCCGTTCTTTCTCAGGCATGTTCTCTTTTTTTAACAGCTTTGGCATTAATTTTGCGGCAACTTGATCATGTATCGACATGCCACCCGACAAACAACTTTTGATACTATTTACTAAAGTAGTATTATCTGTCGTTTTTAGCAGAAAACCATTTGCTCCTTCTTGGAATGCTTTTATTGCGTAGTCCTCATCATTAAAAGTAGTGAGGATAAGTATTTTTATATGTGGAAATTGCTGACGAATTTGTTTCGTTGCTTCCATTCCATCCATAATTGGCATACGAATATCCATTAAAACAATATCAACGATTGTTTTTTCTAATAAAAGCAACACTTCTTTTCCATTTTCCGCTTCAGCAACCACCTTGATGTCTTCTTCTTGTTCAATAATCATCTTTAAGCCATTTCTAACAATTGCTTGATCCTCCGCAATTAACACGCGAATCATCTTCATTCCTCCCCAACAGGAATATTTCCTTGCAGGATAAATTCTCCATTTGATTGAAGAACCTCTAATTTCCCATGTCTTTCTTCTATTCTTTTTTTCATATTTTCTAAACCAAAACCATAATGAAAGGGATGCTTATGAATATAAGGATTTCTGATTTCAAATGTCAAATGCCCAATCGGGGAAACACCTAGTGTAATATGGACAGCTTTCGAACTTCCATACTTCATTGCATTGGTGATACCTTCCTGTACGGATCGATAGAGAACAGCACTTTGTTTATTACTCAGGTTTGCTTGGAGTACCCCCTGCTTTGTTGTAAAATGGACGTGAATATTGTTTTCACTTTCCAATTTTTTTATCAGCGTAATAATAGAAGCAATTCCTCTTGGCTCTTCTACTTGTAAAAGACGTACTGCTTTTCTTGTTTCTTCTAAGCTGTCAGCTGTCATATTTTTCAAAGTTAAATATTGATCCTTTTTCTCCTTAATCCAAAATTGTTCGATTTGCATCATTAAAGCAGTCAATTTATGACCGACGGAATCATGCATCTGTCTGGCAATTAAATTTCTCTCCTCCACTCTTGCTGCATGCTCATTATAGTAAGATTGTCTTTTCTGTATACGATAATCATTTAGTAAAGATTCATATGTATTTCTTATTTGACGATAATCCTCCTCCAGTTCATTTGCATGTATAAGTAAATAGGAGATTAACAGGAGAAAACTTATCCAAATCAAAGCTAAATAGGGAGAAATTATAATAACTGTTGCAGCATTTATTATAAGAAACAAGCTAATAACAATCCGAAATAAATTGGTTGATATATACCTACTCATTACTATCATAAAATACAAAAGCATTAGTAATAGATAGCTATATAACTCTCTTCCTACTGTAAACAGGATTAATTCAAGCATAACAACGATAGCAAGAAACGGTATGCTTTTTCTTTTAAATACAGGAACGAGAAAATAGAATCCTATAATAATTGAAAATAGAAATAAGTGCATAGCAAAATGCCAAGCATCAATGTTATATGCCTGATATAAAGCGCCCAAACATAAAAAAATCAGAACCACTATTTTTATCGAAAAGTCCTTCATTGTTTCTCCCTTTTCTCCTTGATCTTCTTTTATAAAAAAGCTTGTAAAAGATATCTCTTCTACAAGCTCGTTTCTATTAAATGCTGTATCCAATCACTAACACAAGCGCAAAAGAAACTACCAATAAAATCCATAGTGTTTTTGTATTTTCGGATTTTTTAGTGCGAATAAGTACCATTTCAAGCATACCGATAACCCAAATGCCTACAAGCATCTTAATTGTATGCATGAAATCCATCCCTGTTTTGGCAAGTAGGCCAATTCCAGAACCAATAATCAGAATATACACTACCCGTAACACCATATGTACGATTTTACTTCCTTTTTCTTTTCCTGCTTTATGTAAACCGAATGACAAGGCAAATAGAATTAGCCCGATAATCCATGTCAGTACATGAGCATCTGTTGAACTCATATATATCCCCTCCTTTTCTCCATTATTTTAACATAGATCGCTTTAATCGCTCTATTTTCGACTCATTATTCCTCAGCTACCACTTGATTTATCAATGTACCAATGCCTTCCACTGATATTTCAATGCTATCCCCAGCCTTTAAGAAGCGTGGCGGGTTAAATCCTTTCCCAACTCCAGCAGGCGTTCCTGTGGCAATAATATCTCCAGGTTCTAATGTCATCCCTTTAGATAATACACTTATTATTTCCTCGATCGGAAAAATAAAATGCTTTGTATTAGATTGTTGTCTTATTTCTCCATTTACTTTAGTAATAATATTTAATTCATTCGGATTAGGAATTTTATCCTTTGTTACAATCCATGGTCCAATTGGCGCCGTCGTGTCTAAGCTTTTTCCAATGAAAAATTGCTTATGCTTCTTCTGTAGATCTCTAGCGGTGATATCATTTAAGATCGTATAGCCAAATATGTAATCCAATGCCTTCTCTTTCTCAATTCCTTTTCCTTTTTTCCCAATAATAACAGCTAGTTCCCCTTCATAATCAAGCTGCTCCGTTACTTGTTTGTGTTCCATAATGTCCCCCATATGACCAATAACCGTTGTTGGAGCTTTCGTAAAAATCATCACATGCTCAGGAATGTCCGCTTTACTTCCCATTTCTATTGCGTGTTCTTCATAATTTTTGCCAACACAAAAGATATTTTTTCGCGGTCTAGGAATAGGTGCTAGAAACTTCGCCTTCTCGATTGGTATAAAAAGATTATCTTTATTATTTTGATTTTCCACCCATTCGATTAAACCTTTCACATTCTCTAAAAAATCTTCTTGTTCTAGGCATATCACAAGATCATCTGCATAAGGACGTCTTCCTGAACGTTTTTCCTCTACATCATTTAAAGATAATATTCCCTTCTTCTCCACTATCCCCACCAAAACTCTTTCCTCTATAGCAACTGTCGCAAATTTCAATTCGCTTCTCCTCCATTTTTCATGCTATCTCATTTAAGAAAATTATAAACTTTCTAAATGTTTTTTCCAAATAGAAAAAACCTAACAAAAAATATAGTCCTGTCATAAGTATTTTTTGCCAATCCATATGGACAGTTTTCTTGTCATAGTACAACCATTCATAAGAATAGGCTAATTAAGAGAAGATAATCTCCACTCATAACGAACAGTAAGACTTTAGGACGGGTGAAAGAATTGCCTTAGTAATGGGCCGAATGGTTCAACTAACCCATCAATATCGATAAGGAAACTCACTGGTGAAGTTATCTATCTAGGTAAATGTATCACCTATTCCGTTGAGTTCCATAGTATGTATAAGAATATTGGATAAAGGATGTTGTATATGCCAGCTATTGTTGGAGTAGCTCAAGTTATATCAGTTGGAGGTAGCTCTATTTTTAATATTGGTGATGTATACAAAATGATGCCTATCTCTAGCGCGAAAACTTTTTCTGGATCTGGCTCTTTTAATACGGGTGATGGATTAAATGTTACTAACTATCGTAGTTCTACTAATACGTATGATAATGATGGCATAGATCAGCCAATTGCAGCAAATGCGTAGCGTAAGTAGACTAAAAGGTGTGTGAACATGAATTACTTTATTCAACAATCTATCGTAATAAATACACTTAAAATTGGAGGTATCTCTAACTCTTCCGTATTACAAATAGGAAGTGCAGGTATTATTAAACCCGCTTCTTATTTATATAATACAGGTGGATTCACAGAATCGGCTCCTGAGCTTTCTCCAAGTGAGCCGGGACTAAACATTGCAGAAGAAGAAACAGTTTTTACGCCAGCAGTTCCCTTGCAGTCTCCTCGTAAATAGGACTAATTTTCACGAAGGAAAGGGGGGATAGAATTGTCATATGATTTTTATGAATACAGCGAAAAAATGCGTCATTATTTACAGCAGCTTGAAAAGAGAATAATCGATTTAGAAAAGCAAGTGGCTGCTTTAACCAGCGATCTTACAGCGATAAAAGAAAAACCTACTGTTCATATTGAACGAATTGATTACAGCTTCGATCAGCTAAAAGTAGAGACATTAGAAGGAACATTAAATATTGGGCTAAACCCGGAGGATTTAAGCAACATCGAAGAGCTGGCTATTAATCCAAGTTCACCAATTAGTCAACCACATGCCCCTTTCTATCCGCCTATTGATCCAAAGCAAATGATGAATCGATCTATGGATATAGAAGAGGAAATGAATCAATTTATTCAATTAGAACTACCAGATATCATTCGAAAGAAACAATTAGAGTTGAATATGTCTGAAGAAGAATCATATGTCACCTTTATTCAAGATGATATTTCTAAACAATTGCCCACTAGAATTCAATATTACTTACAACAAGGTGCTAACCGTAAACAAAATGGAAGTATTTTAACAAATGAAGCGATTATCAAAGCGTTAAAGGAAGAAATGGAAAATGGCGTGCATTTATTTTTAAGCAATATACCGGATAATATGAAGGGAAGTGGAAAAGAATGAATTTTCAAGTATACAATCGAGAGCTTCAAGTAGGAAATATAAATATTATTGGGGTTGCAAGCTCCTCTATCTGCTTAGTGGGTGATGCCCAAACTATTCAATTAGCTTCCACCTTTGATACACCTGCTGAATCTCTCATCATCGGTCCCTTTGTTCCACTGCATCCCAAAATTTAATGATGTTTCAACGTACTTCTGTTGTCGATTCGATTAATATTAGTACTGTGTCCTTTTCTTCCATTGTGGAGCTTGGTGACGCCACTTACCATCAAGCCCTTTCACGTGCTATAGCTGTTCAAAGACAAAAGGAACTCTTTTATGGATCGGAAAGTGATTATAAAGACTATGATGTTTTTAAGGAGCCTATCCCGTTAATTCCGATTATGGAAAATGTAGAATGTCATTTTGAAAATCTTAAACCGATTATTAAAGTTCATCATATAAATATTACAGGAATATCTTCTGCTTCCTTGCTTCAAATAGGGAATTGCCGTCATATATATACCGAAGCAAGAATTAAACACATTCGTCAATTCGAGCAAGATATGGCGACAGAAGCTGGAAATAACTTAATTCCATTAAATGAACCTGGCCAATTAGATATGTCAGCAAGTGAAAGTTCTGTCTCTGTTACTGGCACGGCTCTCTCTGGTTCGCCTATTTCAGACGTGGAAACATCAGCACCGGAATAATCAAAAAGATGCCATTGTGTATGCATTCGGAATTACACTTTCTTTTATAAAGCCAAATCTTCCATGTTAATAGGCCATACTGGCTAAAGATAAACTAATAACATGTTATAGAAACAAGGAGGTAAAAAAATGCCTGCAATTGTAGGACCAGTACAAATTGTTAACGTAGGGGAAGGAATTGTACAATTTGGGGATTCATTATTTATTTCTCCAAAAGGAAATTCAAAGGCAACCTTAGGCTCTGGTACCTCCAATACGGGAGCATTTATTATAACAAATAATGGATTAAACGCTAGTAACTATATAGATACAAGTTTACTTGATCAACCAGTTGTTGCAAATAACTAGCTGCTAAGCCCCTTAAGGTTCCATTATATTTTTCAAGGAGGAAATAATTATGCCTACTATAATAGGTCCGATTCAAATTGTTAACACGGGAGAGGGAATTGTGCAATTTGGAGATTCTCTATTTATTTCTCCTAAGGATAACGCAAAATCAACAGTAGGTTCAGGTACTGGAAATAATGGTGCATTTGTAATCACTAATAATGCAGTCAATTCCAGCAATTATACAGATAGCAGCGGGGTTGATCAGCCTATTTCCGGTAATAATTAATAAATATCCCACTCCGCTTTCTACATTAATTCGGCCTCCTACAAGCTTTGCAGGAGGCCATTTTATACGAATAGGACACGAGAATTTTTACAACTTCAACACATGTGCACCATCAAAAAAGAATAAGTATTTCTCTTCTATTTTTCGCTTTAAGATTTTTTCCAATGCTTCTGTATAAAGCTCTATTTGCACTTTATAGCGTGATTCTAATATTGGTTTTGCTTCTTCATATCCACTCTTATAACGACCAGATATTGTGTCTGTTTTATAATCAAGCAATACAGTACCTAAGTCATCTTCAAAGAATACATCAATAATTCCTTGAACGAGAACTGGCTCTTCTTCTCCCTGCCAGTCTGCATATACTCGGCTTGCTGGATAAGCAATATTAAAAGGAATTTCTCTTACAAGCTTTGGTGCCTGCTGCATTCTTTTTCCTAAAGGTGATTGGAAAAAGGATAAAATAGAAGCAATATCAATAACTTCTGCCTGCTCAGACGATAATAGTTCTTTTTTGACCATATCTTCTAATAATTGCGTCAGACTAGCTTCTGTAACTATCGCTTTTACATCTACATGCTGCATAACCATATGCATAGCAGTTCCGATTTCTGCGGGGCTTAATTTTTTTTCCTGCATAAACTTCGGTCGATTCCAGACCGTTTGCTTCCATTTCTTAGCAAGATCTGTCCCACTTTGAGCATCCCGCAGTTCTCCTTGACGCTTCAATTCGGATACAGACTGCTTAGAGCGATGAGAGGTGCTTTCCTTGGAAAAATAGGACCATCCGAAAGTTTCCTTAATGTCATCTTTATATACAGAGGAACGATCCATTCGCTTTCCTTCCGATACTTTTTCTAGCCATTCGTTTTCTTTATTTTCTTCCTCCACCGATCGGTTTAGAAGCTCCTCTTTTTGAAGAATTTTCACTTCCCAATTAGATGGATGGAAAGAAATTTCCTCTTTCTCACTCCAACTTTCTAAATGAATCCATTTGTTGTCACGATGTCTTACTAATGCAGGACCGATCCAATCTAAGTATGACTTCGCTTGGGCACGATCAAATTCATTTAAAAGCCAGTTTGAATGCCCTGCGATTTGGGACCATTTCTGCTTTGCCTTTTCGATATCCTTCACCGCACCTATTAAAATCAGCTTTTCCTTTGCTCTAGTTAATGCAACATATAAGACGCGCATCTCCTCTGCCAGCAACTCCATTTTTTTCTTTTTAGCAAATGCAATTTGCGGGAGAGACGGATAAGATATTCGCTTTTTGGCATCAATATATTTCGTAGCAAAACCTAAATCCTTATCCAATAAAAAGTTCTTTCTTAAATCCATTGTATTGAAATTCCGGCCCAACCCTGCCATAAATACAAATGGGAACTCTAAACCTTTACTGCTGTGAATTGTCATAATTCGAATAACATCTTCTTGTTCGGTTAAAGCTCTTGCAGCACCTAAATCATTGCCGCGATCCCTCATTCTCTCTACAAATCGCAGGAAGCGAAATAACCCGCGAAACGATGTTTCTTCATATTGCCGAGCCCTGTCATAAAGTGCACGCAAATTCGCCTGACGCTGATTTCCTGCTGGTAATCCCCCCACAAAATCATAAAAATATGTTTCTCGATAAAGCCTCCAAATTAGTTCAGATAACGCCCCTCTTCTTGCCTCAGAGCGCCAATCTGCAAATTTATCAAAGAATGGTCTTATTTTTGCATACAAAGCTTCTTCTTTCTGATTATTGGATTGAATAAAAGCTTGGATAGCTTCATAAAAAGCTCCTTGTTTCTTGGCAATCCTCAGCTTACTTAATTCCTCTTCGGTTAATCCCACGATGGGAGAGCGAAGAACCGAAGCAAGCGGAATATCTTGATATGGATTATCGATAATCTTTAGTAAAGACATCATGATATCCACTTCTGTGGATTCAAAATAGCCAGTTGTTAAATTCGCATAGGTCGGGATATTATACTGCTTTAATTCTTCCATTATTTGCGGAGCCCATGTCATGGATCGCAATAAGATGACCATATCCTTATAACGAATTGGTCGATATGCTTTTTGTTTTGCGTCATATACCTCTTGGTTTGTTTCAAATAATTCTTTTACCTTTTCAGCAATTACTCTTGCTTCTAATTGGGATTGTTCCAGTTCTGCTGCATCAAGTCCCGTTGATTCTCCGTCCATCTCCATGTCTTCGCTTGAATCACGCTGATTTACTAATGCAACTTCAATCGGATAAGGAGTTTCTTCTGGATAACTTGCACCTAGCTTTAATTCTGCACTTTCATCGTATTCGATTTCGCCTACTTTTACACCCATAATTTGTTTGAAGAGAAAGTTAGTTCCTTCTAATACTTCTTTTCTACTGCGAAAATTTTTCGCTAAATCGATTTTATAACCAGCATCTTCCCGTTCTTGAAACCGAAGATATTTCGCTAAGAATAGATTAGGCTCTGCTAATCGGAAGCGATAAATACTTTGTTTTACATCGCCAACCATAAATAGATTTCCTTCCGACTCACTATCCTTTGTTACTAGCTTTAAAATAGATTCCTGCACTAAGTTTACATCCTGATACTCATCGATAAGCACTTCTTTAAACTGATTTCGATAAAACCATGCTGCTTCTGATGGAATAAGCTCCGTGTTGTTTTCTTCTGGCTGACTTAAGATAGCTAGACAAAAGTGCTCTAAATCAGCAAAGTCCACTAACCCTTTATCCATTTTTATTTGTTGGAATCTTTGCCCAAAGGCCTCCACTAAATAAACAAGTGTCTCTACATGTGGCTTCATCGCCGCCATATCCTTTAAGAAATTCTGTGGTTTTCTTGTAAAAAGATCGCTTTGCATTTCTTGCAATATTTTTTTTGCGCGATCTCTGATTCTTTGTCCCTCTTCCACTAGCGCTGGATCATATTCGTCTCCTTTGCAAGGTTTTGCCCGTGAAAATTTCAATGACTGCATGGCCTCATATAAAGTTTCCCAGGAATGTGCCTTTGCCTTTTCTAAAATAGAGACTAATTCTAAATCGTCCAAGAAGTTGCTCGCTCTCGGGGCGGGACCTCCTGGAAGCTTTGTCAATTCGTAGCCATACTCAAGCAGCTTCCTCACACCTTCTAGCTGCAGCTCCACATCATCAATTAAATGCTTCATAAATGGCAATTCAGTAATATCTGCATCTTCTTTCCTATCATACATCTCGATTAAAGACTGTAAATAAGCAGACGGAAATGGATTAGAGCGGGAAAAATCATATATTTCTTGAATCATTCGCTGCAAAGCATCATCACTGCGGTCATTTGTAAAAGCATCTACTAGATCAAAAAAGGCGAGATTATTTTCCTTCCCGTATTCCTCTTCAAAAAGATCTTCTAAGCATTCATCTCTTAATAATTGTCCTTCTGTTTCATCAGCAATTCTAAAGCCTGGATCTAAATCAATTAGATAATAATATTTTCGAATAACTTCTAAACAGAAAGAATGTATGGTGGAGATATGGGCTTTATTTAAAAGTACCAGCTGTCTTTTTAAATGCTGGGAGGCTGGATTTGCATTGATTTCTTTTTCCAGCACTTCGCCGATCCGGTGCTTCATTTCTGCTGCTGATGCGTTCGTAAACGTAACAACGAGCAATTCATCCACATTGATTGGCTGATCGGAAACGATTTTTCGAATCATTCTTTCAACTAATACGGCTGTTTTACCTGAGCCAGCTGCCGCTGCGACTAAGATATCCTGTCCACTAGACATAATCGCTTTCCACTGATCATCTGTCCAGGTAACATCTGCTGGCTTGTCCGGTATATTAATCTCTTTCACTTGTATTAGCCTCCTCTCTAATTAATTGCAGTACCTCGTCTTTTGAGTAGGCTGGCAATTGTCTATATTGATTTGTTTCTAATGCTTCATCAAATTGACAGACAGACTTAAACGAGCAGAAAGTACAAGGCTTCTTGTCATTTAATCGATAAGGTTCTATACCTACTTCTCCACTAATAATCTTATTTCCTGAATCTTTATATTTGTGACGTACAAATTTTTGCATTTTGCTAAAGTCGTCTCTTGTAGCTACCTTCGATGCCTTCGTAAGGGTGCCATCAGTTTTAAAACCTGCCGGGACAATTGGCGAATTCCCTTTTTCCAATGTTTCATCCATTAACTGAATGACTCGTTCTTCTCCCAGCATTAACCCATTCATTTTAAACTTCTTTAATAGCTCTTCTTCAATTTCATCTAATGTAAGGATTTTTTTACTGGAAATCATCGGATTATGAACATGAAAATATAATACTCCAGCCGGGCTCGCTTTCTTATCCACCAAAATTGTGCTGTTTGTAATAATTAAGTCCAAATAAGTAAGCATCTGTAAGGACAAGCCATAGTAAACTTCATTCATATTTAATTCTTGACCACTTGATTTATAGTCAATTACACGTAAATATACTTCATCCCCAACTTCAGCCTTATCAACACGGTCAATTCTACCAATCAGATTCATATTTGTGCCATTTTTCAGCGGAAAAGAAATCGATGGCAGCTTACCTTTTGGTCCAAATTCAAGTTCTAAATCAATTGGCGAGAAACCGCTATGTTTGGCATGTTCGCTTAAAATAAGAGAAGCTCTGCTAATGATTTGTTCTAGCTTTCTTTTTATATAATGATGTCTATTAGTACTAAGCAATATCTCATTCTGCAATTTAGGTGCGAGCATTTCTACCGCATCTCTTGCTAAACTTTCACATTGCTCTCTTGTTAAACTAGACCACATTAACTCTTGATGCATAACTGTTTCCGCAATATATTTTAAGGCTGCATGAAATAAATCACCAATAGCAGGTGCTTCTAAACGATATACTTGCCGTTCGCGGAGCTTTAATCCATGGGTAGCAAAATGCGAAAATGGACAAGCATGAAATAACTCCATTCTCGAAACACTTGCTGAAATAGTATCTCCATACAATTCACTGCTTGTTTGTTCCGATAATTTCTCGGTTTTATTTTGATAAGTTAAACTAGAAAAAACCTTTTTGGCTGGTTCTCTCCAATTTGGGTGTTCGATATACTCATTGTAAACATCCCACCAGAAATCATAGATAGGATACTCTCTTTTCTTCAAATAAAGCTGGCCAGTAAGGTAAGACAAAGTTGTTTGTAAATGAACCACATAATCAAGCTGGCCTTCTTCTGACAATTCTTTCGGATCAGACATATAATAGACAGTTTCAGCTTTTGGAAATAGATCCTGCATTCTTTTGATATAAGTAGATGGCAAGATAGACTTTCCTTCATCATTTGCTAGTGGATAGGTTAAATAAAGATAATCCGTTGGCGTTGTAAATGCTTTGTATGCAAGAAACTCCTCGTCTAATAACCTTGTTTTGCTTGTAGGAGCAAGCTTCATCCCTTTTTGTTGTAATGATTCTCTATCTGTGTCTGCAAGTATTCCCTCATCCTGAAATCTCGATGGAAAAACACCCTCATTTAGACCGATAACAAACGCAACCTTTATATCATTTAAACGAGACTGTTCTAAGTCAGCAATCAATACTTGATCCAGTGCTGGAGGAACAAGAGAAAACTTTAATGTATCTAGCCCTGCACTAATCACCGTTGCAAATTGCTTTGTTGAAAATTCCTCTTCCCCGAGTATCTCCACAAATTGATCTAATAGATCTACTATACTGTTCCATGCTTGATCATGCTCTCCAGCTTTTACTAGCTCCCCTTTGCTCTCTAACTCATTCTTCCAATACTCCATCTTCACCGGCACTTCAAGCTCTTCTAAAAATAAATATAGTGCTTCACATTTCGCTCTACCAGTTTTTCCTCTTTTCAAACGGTTTTGAAGACGGATTAGAGGAGCAGTTAAAGAGAGACGCAGTTCATTTAATTCTTGTTCGAATTCCTTTTCTGCATCCGTCTGTACACCTTGTTCAAATTCCAGCCCCTTAATTCTTCGATACTTCCAGCGTTCTTTTGAAGTCCACTTATTTCCCTTTATTCCATATGCAAGACAATAGTTTTCAAGCCTGTCTACTTTTTCTCTAATCTTATTTTTACGTTCATGAAGTGGAAATAGTAACTCCGTTTTTATCGAACGAAACACCGGCTCATAGCGCCAATTTGTATCGAAAATTTCTAAAGAGGAACGGATCAGCTCCACCAAAGGATGATCATGCATTCTACTTTTCTGATCAATAAAAAAAGGGATATGATAATCTCTAAATACAGTTTCTATAATATTTTGATAGGCTGACAAATTTCGAGACAGTAAACTAATCTCTCGATAGCGGTAATTCTTATGTCTAACGAGTTTTACGATTTCCCGTGCAATCCCTTCTATTTCTGCACGCGGATTTACGCTTTCAGCAAATTTAATAGTTGCATCTTCAGTAAAAGCTCTAGCTGGTCTGCTATCAAAATGACTTTCTATATGAACTAACGATGGATGGCTACTTTTTTTGAATTTTGCGAGTTTGACAACCTCGACTTCTACTCCTAATTGCTTAGCCATCGCTTGAATAGTTTGGAAGGATTCTGTAGTCATTCGGAATAAACTTAAGTCATCATTTTGGGAAGAAAAAGGATCGAGTGTATTCGTAATCGTCACCTTTTCACATGTATGCATTAACTGCTGAATGATTAAATACTCTTGAGGTGTAAAGCTATAAAAACCATCAATATAAATTTCAGCTTTTTGCAAATAAGAGGACTCGCTAATCTTTTCCGCAAGCAAACGGAAATAATCCTCCCCATCAATGTAATTCCCAATAATTCTTTCTTCGAACTTTTCATAGATTAATTCAAGGTCACTGATTTTATCCTGTAAAGCCTTGGTTGATTCTTTTGTTCCTGCTAATTGCGCTTTCGTTGCTAACAGTTCCTCTGGAGTAACAGTATATCGTCTAAATTCCGTGACTAATTGTTCTACCTGATCAATAAATCCGTTCTTATCGGCAACTTTTTTAAATAGAGTTAGTTCATTTTTATTCTCTTCTATTATTTTTCGAATCAGCATGCTTACACCCATACTATTAATGTGGTAGCGGCTGATTCCGCCTGTTTCTTGCAGTACTCTCCATGCAAGGCGGGTAAAACTATATACTTGCGAACGAAACATTCCCTGAACATTCGAGCCAGACAATAAACGTTGATCTGACATAAAGGTCATCTGATCTGGAACGATATAAATAATCGGATTCCCTTCTGGATTTTCAGCAAGTTTCGCTTGAATTTCTTCTATACAGAACGTTGTTTTCCCGGTTCCAGACCGACCTGTTAATAAGCGAACAGTCATCCAATAACCCCCTTTTTTTCTATCTCCATTATTCCTTTTATGTAATTATCATCATAACATAGAAACACATGTTTCTATAGAAAAGTGCTGCTGGATAATTTTTCTCTTTTTCGAAGAGCTAGTTTTAACAAAAAAAAGATGCTGGGACATAATTATCCCAGCTTAAGATAGACCCAAACAATTATAAAAAAAGATTCATATAATTTTTGGCAATTTATTTATTTAAAAAAAGATGCTTACGTCCACCCTTCCCTAAAAAGAAAATTGTATTTCATTAAATGGCCAATAGCGCAAGCTTACTTTCCCAACTACTTGGTCAATAGAAATAAATCCGAAATGTCGGCTATCCCAGCTTCCTAATCGATTATCCCCTAATACAAATAATTTCCCCTTTGGAACTGTAGCTTCACCAGTAATCTCTTTTAATGTAAAATTCCCTGTCAGCCTTCCAGAAGATACTTGTTTTCGGTAATCATCTAAGAAAGGCTCCTCATACTTTTTCCCATTTATAAATAGGTGGTCATCTCTATACTCTACTTTATCTCCAGGGATGCCAATTACTCGTTTCACATAATCATCATTTTTATTTGCATGAAAAACAATAATATCAAAGTGATTAAAGTCAGTCATTTTATAACCAACTTTATTAACAACTAATTTATTTCCGTCCTGCAGGGTAGGCATCATCGATTCACCTTCCACTACATAATTGGAGAAGAAAAAAGCACGAATTATAATAAAGATGATAATTCCGATAGCAAATGCCTTTAACCATTCTATGCTTTCTTTCTTTATTGCTTCTTTCAACCTCTATCTCCTCCAAACAATATTTACAAACCATTTTATTAATGGCTTCTCTCTTTCTCATCAATCCCAACATTATTCATTTTAATTTCGATCCTTTTTCCAATAAACCAAAGAATAAAGATAGCAATCGCGACAGGTATCGTACGTAATGGCTGGGCAATCATGGAGCGTAAATCATAACCGATAAAGCTAATCGTGCTAATCATAACGAGCTTACCCGCAATTACTGCCAGAATATATTGGCTCGTACTAATTCTCGATAAACCAGCTACTATATTTACAAGTGCAGATGGTGTAAATGGAAAACATAAAAGCAAGAACAATGGGCCAAATCCATGTCTTTCAATCCAGATCATTGGCTTCTGCACTTTTTTATGATTACTTAAAAATCTCAGCATTCTTTTCTTTCCATATTTCCTAATGATAGAGAATACAAGCAATGCTCCTAAAATTGTTCCAACCCATGAATAGAGAAATCCCAGCCAAAACCCAAATGCGTTCACATTAGCCATAATAAAAACAAACAGCGGCAAGAAAGGAAAGAACGCTTCTATCAGCGGAAGTAAGACCCCTGGCAACGGTCCAAATGAACGATAACTATCAATTAAATCCATTATTCTTTCAAGCGTAAACCATTCTTTAATTAAGTTCATATCCATGAGCACAAAACCCCTTGTATAACTTACGCATCTTTTCGTATGTGTATTCTTTTAATAGTGTTGATTTTTTAATTAATCTAATAAAATACAAGGATCTTTCCGCTCCTTATATAGACATTTTCGCTTTAACATTGGCAGCCCCAAAATCCCTCTGCCTATACCATTTTAATTCGTACATCGCTAATTAAATATAAAGAATATGTTAAAAAAACTCCATTTATTGCGCTAAAAATTCTTTTATCGCTGCTTTATTTGCTTCTAAATCGACAGATAATACAGCAGCCCCATTCACTTTCATATCTTGGAAAGTTCCGTCTACTGGAACTCTTAACGATTCTACCTCATGACTTTTGGAAGTCAGTAAATCTTTGCCGATAAATAGCATATCGCCAGTATCCATGCTCGTATTAATATATGGCATAATAACCCCTGCCAATTTAGGCAATTTAGCAAATGTTTGAACAGCGGAAACCTGATCAGCGATCGCTTGTAATGTCTTTTGTTGTCTTGCTACTCTTCCAAAGTCCGATTCTGCATCATGTCGGAAACGTACATATCCCAGTAACTGCTTTCCATTTAAATGCTGTAGTCCCGGCTCTAATGTCACACCAATATTTTTAGACATTTGCTTCTCTACATCGATTTCTACACCATTTGGGAATGCTTCATCAATTACTGCTTCAAATCCTTCAAAATTGACAATTGCATAATATTGTAAATCTATATCGAAATTTTGTTTAATGGTTTGTCTTAGTAATTCAGGACCATCTACCGTATAAGCTGTATTTATTCTACCTTGTCCATATCCTGGTATATCTACATACATGTCTCTCATTAACGATATGATTTTATATGTACCTTTATCCGGATGGTATTGGGCAATCATAATCGTATCGGTTCTAGATTGCTTTTCCCCTTTACGCTGGTCACTTCCCAGTAAAAGAATATTTGTACCTCCGTTACTATCTTTTTCCCCATTAAATTCATATTTAACCTCGTCTATTCCTATCTTCCCTAACGATTGCTTCTCACCTTGCTTATATTGAAAAATACTATATATAGTTACAGCTAATATAAATAGAATAAGGACTAGAAAGAAAACTCTTCCTTTTCGTAATCTCCTTCTTTTCTTTCCTTTTCTATATTCTTCTCTCCCCATTTCTTTTAATCCTTTCTATATCAATCTCATTTTTTAATTATTTCATTATTAATTGTAGCCTTTGTAAAAAATTTATAGACCTTCTTTTCCATGTAAATTCCTATGCTTTATCTAGCCCCTTAATTTCTTCGTCATTATCTTTCTTTTTACTATCATATCAAAAAATGTTCCATTCTACATTTTTTTCTGCTTAAAATTACATTACAAGGTAACATTGTCCTTTTTTCTCTCTGTCTCCATATACGCTCCTCTTAATATCAAAGTATTTATTCCAAAATCCCATATCAATAAAAGAGGGCACCCAACGGCACCCTCTTTTATTGATTAATTATACGTACTCTAAAAACCAATTGTTAATATAGTTTAATCGCTCTATTCGAAGTGCAGGTTTGCCACTTCTGGAAAGTTCATGATTTGATTCTGGAAAACGGACAAATTTTGTTTTTTTCTTTTGTACCTTCAAGGCAATAAACAACTGTTCTGCCTGTTCAATTGGACAACGATAATCTTTTTCACTATGTAATATTAGTAAAGGTGTTTGTATGTTATTTACATAGGCTAATGGAGAATGCTTCCACAGTGTTTCTATATCATTTAAATCTGCTTTTATTTGCCAATCAGTGAAGTAATACCCTATATCACTTACTCCATAAAAACTAATCCAATTAGAGATGGAGCGCTGTGTAACAGCTGCCTTGAAACGGTCTGTATGTCCAACAATCCAGTTTGTCATAAAGCCGCCATAGCTTCCTCCTGTAACAGCTAGACGAGAAGCATCAATAAAATCAAATGTTTCTATTGCATAATCAATGGCATCCATAATGTCTTCATAATCCTTTCCACCATAGTCTCCACGGACAGCATCTACAAATTGCTGTCCATATCCATGGCTTCCTCTCGGATTAATAAATAGTACAGCAAAACCATTGGATGTTAATGTTTGAAATTCATGAAAATAAGAATTAGCATACATTGCATGCGGTCCTCCATGAATCTCTACTACCATCGGATATTTTTCACCCTCTTTAAAACCTTGTGGCTTCATTAACCACCCATGAAGATCCCAACCATCCCGAGACGTAAATTGTAGCGGTTCTGCTTCAGAAAATGCTCGTGTTTCCACAAACACTTTATTTACATTGGTTATTTGCTTAGTTTCTCCAGTCTCTAAATTTAATGTATATAAATCTCCGGGATGTGTAGGTGTACTAATGGCCACCACCGCTTTTTTTAGACTGCCTCCTGTAGATAAGCCATATACATGCTGGTTATCAATAAGAGATGGATAGATCGCTCCAGAAGTATTTCCAAAATAAACAACTGTATTTCCATGATCTGTTGCTAAAAAGGTAAAGCTTTCATTGTCCTCTCCCCACAGCATACCAGGTGTTACAGTTCCCTGTTGAAAATCACCGATTGCATAATCCCCAACATTCACATCCCATTCTGGTGTTAAACATTGGAGAAAGTCAGCTTCTACCTCATACACCCATAGCTGTGATAGAGTGGCATTTTCATACTCTCTGTCACTCCCTATTAATCCTAATCTTCTACTATCAGGAGTCCATGTAGCTTTTCCATAATTTCCGTTGCCTTCCGTTATCTTCTTCCAACTTTCTTCTTTTCTATTGTAGAGATAAATATCAGAGATAAAGCTGAAGTCCTTTTCTTTGCTTTCATCTGCACTAATTGCTATGTATTGACCATTAGGTGACCAGCTTTGCAAATAATAATTATTTTCTCCAGAAGTAAGTTGTTTGATTGTTTTATTCTTAATATTTAAGACAGCGATATGATCATAGCTGCCATCCCAAAAACCCTTTCCATCTGATTTATATTTCATATTTGTCACCTCTAGAGCAGAGAGCTTTTCTTCCTTCTCATCTGTTTTCATCTCTTTATCTTCTACTGTCTCTCCTTTTTTAAAATGGCATTGAAAAGCTATTTCTGTGCCATCAGGTGACCATACAGGATTACTCACTCCATTCACTAAATAAGTAAGCTGCTCTGCTTCGCCACCTTTTTTACTTAATAAAAATAATTGATTTTTTCCAGAACGATTAGAAATAAAGACAATTTCTTCTCCAGTCGGTGACCATCTTGGAGAATGATTTTGATGTTTTCCAAACGTCCATTGCATTGTTTCAAGTGTGTTTAGATCTTTATAATAAATATTGGAATAATACTTATCAGTCTCTTGGCAAATGGAAGTGACTACATACAAACACTCTTCCCCTTTTACTTGAGGATCCACCACAGAATTTAATTCATACAAATCTTCTGCATTTATTCTTTTACTTTCTTTCACTTCCATCTTCCTTTCTTAATTAAAGTAGTTATATATTTCGACAACTGAAATACTTTTCCCTTCTTAAGCTGTCTTTTTTCTTTTATATTTTATCAAAGATAGCAAGGGAGCTTTGTACAATTATTGAAGCAATTCTGTAAGCCACTCTAAAATTATCATTATTCACTTGAAAATAGGAAATAAAAAAGGTATTATCATAAACAGAGAACAAACGTTCTGTTTATGTTAAAGGAAAGGGGTAACGAGTATGACAAGAATTCCTGAAATAGAAAGAGATGTTATGGAAAAAGCTATTTATCTTCCTATGCTTTTAACAATACTTAATCGAGATCTGCAGGTCATCAAAATAAGTAATTTAAAATTAAAACAACCTTATATAGATCTACTCGAAAATGCAATGAAAGTAGTACAATCGGAGTTAAAAAAAACGAAGAGTTATATGTATAAGCATACAATGAAGATTCAAGAAGTAAATCGTGATGAAGCATTTACCATGTTTTTATTTATTTATAACGGCTATGAAGAATATCATAACTACTTTAACCCCCGCCTTCGCAATAAAGTTCAAGAATTATTAGAGCATTATTTATACAAAAGGTTTACTATTAGCTAACAAAAACAAATAAAAAAAGATTAAATTGCTATCCTACTTTTTTTTATACATCCCTTGAGCTTCTGCTAATTTTTTTTGTTTATCCACCAGTAAACTTTTATATGTTAACTTAGGATTAATACTTGCTTCATGATTATAACGCTGTAATGTTTTAAGAGAGTTCGTCCGCATTATTTGATTTCTTAGGGTATAGAGCGAAACCCCTATTTCTACACTTTGCAAATTTTGAAATGTTATTCTCACTTTAGAGGCTTCTATTTTTTTTGTATCAAGAATATGATGAAGAGAAATCCATGCACAATTGTTATTTCTAGGAGAATGAGTGGGAAAAAAATAAACGGAATTAAAATCATCAATTACAATTGGCAGCTTATGATAATAGGTCATTAGTTGGCGAGTTCCCTCCCTTCTTCCTTCGTAAGAACTTCCCAGATAACCACATGTTGCTTTCACAATCATTAATGGACTACGTTTGCATAAAAAAACATTATTATGTTCATATACCTTTGAATAGATATCGCCATTAGCTACAATGTATGGCAAGACTGCAAGCGTATGATAATTAATATAATACTTTTCGACTATTAAATAATTTTCTTCCAACTATAAATCCTCCTTTTTTAGTAATCTTCCCCTATAATAGCACTTTTTACCTAATGAATCTTAAGACAAAATAATTTTTCAGAATATAGACATACTTTATAATCAAATTTCATAATTTTAAAAAAACAAATTGATAATTATCAATTTTTCCCATATAATATTAAAAAGGCATCAGGAGGGAAAGACAATGAATGATAAGTCCTATACTGAGTTTACAAAGTTAAGTGGCCAGAAAAAAAACACAAATACTTATGTAAAAGACCTCTATATTGAAATGTTGCTTTCTGAAATTCAATTAAAAAATGAAAAAGCAAATTTGATGTCCTTGATTGATAAAGCCATTGATGAACATGACAGAAAAACATTTAACGAACTGAGCAACGAATTTAACTTATTATGTAAGCGCTTCGGAACTTGATAATACCAATAAATAAAGCCAAAGGATGTCCCAAAGAGCCTAATCACTACGATGATTAAACTCTTTGAGTCATCCTTTATTTTTGTATTATTATTTTTTCTGATTTTGTAATCGAATGCTTTCTTCTTCCAATTTACTAATTCTCTCCAGCATCGTCGGGTGGCTATAGCGGAATATTTTCACCAATAAAGGTGGATTTACTTCACTCAGTCCCGTTTTTGCTAGCTTTTGAAATGTCACAATACCAGCCTCTGGATTTTCTGTTAATTCGACCGCATAGTGATCAGCTCTTTTTTCCTCATATCTTGAAATGACATTAGTTAATGGGTTTACAGTAAATAGCAGCATGGATGTTAATAAAAGAATTAAAGGAAAGGATTGTATATCCTCTACTTTTGCAATTTTAAGTGCTGCCCCCCATCTATTTACAATCCAGTGCAGCAATTTATAAATAAAATATAAACCAAATAAAGATGTAAATAAGGAGATACCTATTCCTATATAAATATGTTTTTCTACATAATGAGCCATTTCATGTGCCATTACAAATAAAATTTCGTCATTCTCTAATTCCTTTAAACTAGTATCCCACAGCACAATTCTTGCATTGCTCCCTATTCCAGTAACATAAGCATTTAATGCACTCGTTTTATCTGACATATTTACTTCAAAAACATGATCGGCTGGAATGTCAGAAGCACTCGCAAGCTTCAATATCTCTGCCTCTAATTCTTTATCCTTTAAAGGAGTGAAATCATTGTATAGCGGATCAATGACGACAGGCTGAATAAACGTGAGAAATAAGGTAAAAGGAATGGATAGAACCCAGGCATAAAGCCACCATCTCTTTTGACTCTTGTTCATTAGCCAGTATAAAACGGAAACAATAAGAAACAGAATGACATAATTCACCCAAAAATCAATAAATTGATCCTTCATCCAAGAAGGAAAGCTTTGAGTAGAAATATGATAGGTTTTTGATACAGAGTAACTAATATAACTAAGTGGAAAGGTGATGATAAAGGCAGTAATATTCAGCCAGAATAAGTAAATAGCCGTTTGCATCGACTTATATTTCGCAGAAGCCTCTCCCCATTTTTTAAATACTTTGGAAAAGCCAAATAACAAAACAAATAAGTAAAAAAGCCATTCAAATGGTGTAGAAATAAAAAACAAGAAGTTCCTTACCCGTGAATATTCTTCACTTAATACCAATTCTCTGCTATTTAAAAAAGTACTTGGATCTGCTTGAGAACCTTGATATTCAAAGGGCAAAGCTGGACTAGTATATTGAAATAAATACCAATAAAAAAACAAACCATATAACACATAGGCAACTACTGCATAAAAGCCAATTTTTCTAGTCATAATCTCCCTCCTGCCTGCCTAGTACAACCTATTATTAATAAGTAGTCCAAAAAGGATTGTTTTAGAACTAAAAGGAGATATTTTTGCTATTTATTTTACCTTTGGCAAAAGCGTGTCCAGCGACTCCATTTCACTTCCACTTTCTAAAAAGAACAAAAAAAGCATCTAAAATAATAAGATACCTCCTATCATTTAAGATGCTTTTTTTTATTCTTCTATCTCATCAATAAATCAATTGCAGAAAATCTTCTTTTGTCACATTTCCAAAATAATGCTTAATGGAAATGTCGTCTAATGCCTTTTCTAATTCGGAGCGATCATAGCGGACCCCAATCAGTCGTTTTTCAATATCTTCTACATCGCCAACTCCAAAGAAATCACCATAAATTTTGCAGTTTTTCACAATTCCTTTTACTACATCAAATCTTACATCGATTTGACCGACTGGGAAACGATGAGAATGCTGTAAATTGAATTTAGGAGATTTACCATAATTCCAATCCCAGTTTTGATATCTTTCTTTAGATAATTGATGAATTTTTTCCCAATCCTCTGCTGTTAAGACATATTCTTGAATATTCTCTTCCCCATCGAAGAGATAGCTTAATAATAGGCTGCGAAATTCTTGAATAGATATTTTTTCTGGAAGAAATTCAGTAATATTCGCTACTCTGCTTCTTACTGATTTGATCCCTTTAGATTCAATTTTGTCTTTTTTCACTTTTAATGCTGACACAATATGATCCATTTCAGAATCAAATAATAATGTTCCATGCGTAAACATTCTTCCTCTTGTAGAAAATTGTGCATTGCCAGAAATTTTTCTACCTTCAGCAAGAAGATCATTACGACCACTTAATTCAGCATTTACTCCCATGCTTTTAAGTGCTTGAACAACAGGCTCAGTGAACTTTCTAAAGTTATGGAAGCTATTCCCGTCATCTTTTGTAATAAAGCTATAACTTAAATTACCTAAGTCATGATAGACGGCACCGCCACCAGATAATCTTCTAACAACATGTATGTCATTTGATTCTACATAATCAGTATTAATTTCTTCTATCGTATTCTGGTTTTTCCCAATAATGATAGAAGGTTCATTTATATAAAATAAAAGATACGTTTCATTTATGTCTAAGTTTTTCAAAGCATACTCTTCAATTGCTAGATTAATGCGTGGATCTGTTATCCCTTTATTATCTATAAACAGCATAAAAAGACACCCCTTATAATTTTGTAGAATTATATCCAATTTTCCCGAATTTAATTACCCTTTTATACTATAACGAAAAAACGGGAAATAATCACTTCATTTGTACTTTTTTCATAGAATTGGCAAAGTTTAAGAAATGGAGTGATATTTTAAGCACAAAAAAGCTGCAACTATGTATCTTCCCCACACTCTATCAAGGCTTCGCACAATAGATGTGACTTAAGAAGAGTAAAGTTAGCAGCTTTTTCAAATTATTCTACCGTTACTTCTACTTCCTTATTTGTATAATACCGTTTGTATTTAAAAATAAAGTAAGCAGCTGTACCCGCAAAGAATATAAGTGGATAAATACCAAGAATCTCTGCATTATGCCACATAAAGTCCATATCCCCAGTAGAGATAACAGCTTTTAATCCAGCTACTGAATAAGACATTGGCAAGAGATTGTGAATATGTTGTAAAACATTTGGTATTAACTCTAACGGGAAAGTACCCGCACTAGTTGTTAATTGGAAAATCATGATGATGACAATAATAAATCGTCCTGGATTTCCAAATAAAGTAACCAAAAATTGAATAATCGAGAAAAATACTAAACTAGTTAGAATAGTAAATAGGATAAATAATGGTACACTTTCCACTTCCATTCCTAAGATGACTAGCAACACAAAGCAGGCAACTAAAGCCTGTAAGATTCCTACCCCAATCAAAATAATCGTTTTGCTTAAGAACCAACGAATTCCACTTTTCGGCTGTTCTTCTGGTTCTGCAAAAGAGAACACAATAGAGAGCATTAATGCACCAACAAATAGTCCTAGCGAAATGAAATATGGCGCTAAGCCTGTTCCATAGTTTGGCACATCCGATACTTTATCTTGGTCAACTAAGATTGGTTCTGCTATCATGTCATATGTTTTTTCATCAGAATGGATGGAACTTGCTTCCTCAGCTCCGTCTGATAATTTAGACGAAAGCTCCTTGCTTCCATCTAATAAAGAAGATGTTCCATTTACCAATTTTTTTGATCCGTCTTTTAGCAAATCGGTTCCATCTGATAAAGCATTCGATCCTGTTGCAAGTGTATTCATTCCTGATACTAAGGTGTTTGCACCAGTGGATAATTTAGTAGAACCATTAACAGCTTTTGCGAATTCAGAAGCATACTTATTCATACCAGCTACAAATTGTTCCTGACCAGCTACCTGCTGTTTTACCCCATTTTCTAGCTGGCTGCTTCCATCACTCAGCTGATTAATGCCTGTTTGCAATTGTTTTTGCCCTTTATTTAAGTCTGTTATGCCATTAGACAAGCTTGTTCCGCCGGCTGCCAGCTGGTCTGCTGCTTGACTTAACGCTTTTGTATTGGTGGCAATGGAAGAACTGCCATCCACCAACCCTTTAAGTGCTGCTACAAGCTGTTGCTTATTTTCTTCTGGTAACCCTTGCAGCATAGGCATTATCGCATTAACTGTTTCCTGTAAGGTTGTTGCACCTTCATGCAACTGATTAGCTCCAGCAGCTAATTGTGCTGATTTATCGCTCCAGTCTGTTAAGCCTTGCGTTAAAGTATTGGAGCCTGTTTGCAGCTTATTTGTCCCTTCAATTAACGAAGGAATATTGGCTTTAACTGTGTTGATTCCATCTTTCGCTTGCGAAACACCATCAAGAATTGCCTGGTCTCCCCCTTGCAATTTCTGTGCAGCATCATTTAATTTCCCTTGGGCTGATTGCAATTGCGTTAATCCTTGATTTAAATCATCTGCTCCATTGGCGAGCTCTTTCACTCCATTATTAGCACTATTAACACCATCAGAAAATTGTATAGACTTTTCAGCAAGTGTTTCTAGATTTTTATACACTTCTTCGGTACCCGACTTTACTTTATCTGTTCCATCTTTTAAATCTTTTGCACCATTACTTGCTGTTTTTAAGCCGTCTGACATTTTCGTAATATTTTCAAAAATAGATTCCGCATAAGTTTCTGTCACTTCTTTACTAACACCTTGCTTTATTTTTTCAATTGCGGAATTGCCTATTTGAGAAGAAATAAAATTATATCCTGGATTAGAAACATATTTCAGGTCCAATTTTTGTGGATTATCTTCAAGCAATGTTGTCGCATTATTTGAAAAATCTTTTGGAATTTCTATCAGCATATAATACTTCTGATTTTCTAAATTTTTATAACCAGTTTCTTTATCGACAAATTTAAAATTAAAGTCTTCGCTATCCTTTAAATTTTCTACTAAATCTTTTCCGATATCTAATGATTTTCCATTCATCTCTGTCCCTGTATCTTCATTTACAACAGCAACAGGCAATTTGTCTAAGTTTCCATAAGGATCCCAGAAGGCCCATAAATAAATACCTGCATATAGTATTGGAACAAACACAATAGCGATAACAGAGATCAGCACCATTTTATTTTTAAAAATAGAGGACAGCTCTGCCTTTAGTAAACTTTGTTTCATATAATTCCCTCCATTTTTAATCAATCATTTATCCTTTAAAAAACAATTCTAGTAGCTTGTTAAAAGAAAAAAATCCTCGTTATTAACGTTAATAACTAACGGACTATTTTCTCATTTATTAAGCGGATTTGCTATTCCATGAAATAGATGTAATTCAAAACTCGATGCGATTTCCTCTGTAGTAAGCGGTGGATGATGTTTCTCCCACTCAAAAATGAGCGCTAAGTATACTTTAATAATAATAAAGGATGTCAGCTCTGGATTCTGTGTGTGAATTTCTCCTTTATCTACTGCTTCTTGTACACGTGTTTTCATATAATTTAAGATCGCATTTTCTAAATGGCTAATTACTTCTTTTACTTCCAGCGTACCAATTTCACGCTGTTCTTGAAAAAGCTTAACCGTCAGATGATGCTCTTTGCGGTATTCAAGCATATTCATCACTGCACGATGGGCATTTTCCATAAACGTAGAAGAAGAATCAAATGACTCATCAGCTCTTTCCTTCATTTCTGTAATTAAATCATTAACTATTTCAAAAAAGAGCTCCTCCTTATTCTTAAAAAAAGTATAAATCGTTCCTTTACCTACATTTGCAATTTTAGCAACATGATCCATAGTTGTTGCTTTATAACCAAACATAGAAAATGATTTAGTCGCCGCTTCTAAAATAAGCTTCCTACGGTCAACAGCCAAATATTCCACCTCTTTCTTTCCATGCGAATAAAGATAGTCTCTCCAGTTATGTAGAATAAATTTTATCTCCATCCATTTATTCGCCATTACAGCTTAATTATTGATTTATCAAAAAACTGACTAAAATAACATTTCAGTCAGTTAGTACAAAAAAGAATATATCACAGAGTTAAACTCGTTGCAACAAAAGAAACCAAGTGATTTTCGAAAAAATCACTTGGTTCCGTTTACAACATAATAGCATCAACAAAAAATAATTTTGCGGCATTTTATCCTTTAATTGGCACTGCAATTTCTTTTAAAACCACTGTCGCTAATGCATCAATAAATTCCGGCTGAGCATTTGGCATTTTTGGTCGATAATAGCTTGCTCCAACTTCTTCTGTCACAACAAGGCACTCATAATCATTGTCATATAAGACTTCTAAATGTTCCGCTACAAATCCTACTGGCACATATACAAATGCTTTATATCCATATTTCGCATGTAAATCTCTTGTTAAATCCTGAACATCTGGACCAAGCCAAGGATCTGGTGTATTCCCCGCACTTTGCCAGCCTAGATAATAAGTAGAAATACCTGCTCCCTTTGCAATTAACTCTGCTGTATCCTTTAATTGGTCTGGATATGGATCTCCATATTGAAGGATTTTTTCTGGTAAACTATGTGCAGAGACAATTAACGCTGCATTCTCTCGTTCTTCTTGCGACATTTTAGCGTAGGTCTCTTTTAATTGATTAACCCAATAGCTAATAAATTTAGGCTCCTTATACCAGCTTTCAATACTATGAATGGTTAAGCCGCCTAATTTTTTTGCTTCTTCTTTTGCACGATTATTATATGCCTTAATACTGAAGGTAGAGTAATGAGGGGCTAACACAATACTCACTGCCTCTTTGATTCCATCTTCATGCATCATCTTTACTGCATCTTCTACAAATGGTTCAATATGCTTTAATCCTATATACATTTTAAATTCAATATCGTCTTGTATTTCATTAAGATGCGCTTCTAGTCCCTTTGCTTGTTCCATCGTAATTTTTGCTAATGGAGAGATTCCTCCAATTGCTTCATAGCGACTCTTTAAATCATGAAGCATTTCATCTGTCGGCTTTCTTCCATGTCTAATATCTGTATAATATCTTTCAATATCTTCTTCCTTATATGGTGTTCCATATGCCATAACAAGAAGGCCCATTTTTTTTCGACTCATTTTTCATTACCTCATTTCATTGTATTATTTTGTATTTTTTTAACTTTAGCTATCCTTAATATATCTTTTATTTGCGCGCACGCTTACTTAGTAAGTCACCGGAATATTCATGAATAAAACCAGTCAATTTTTTTAACACAGCTGGATCTACATCTGGGAACACACCATGTCCTAAATTAAAGATAAAGCCTGGCTGTTCTATTCCCTGTTCAATGATTTGTTTCGCTCTTTCCTCAATAACACTCCATGGTGCAAGAAGGACTGCGGGATCTAGATTTCCTTGGACAGCTTTAGTTATTCCCATTTTCCTTGCATCTGATATAGGTAAGCGCCAATCTAAGCCAACTACATCCAAGGAAAGCTCATTCCATTCAAGTGCCAAATGACTCGCCCCGACTCCGTGCATAATGAAGGGAACATTTTCACTCTCCAGCTCAGAAAAAATTCTATGCATAACAGGCTTTATAAATAAGCGGTAGTCCTCCACATTTAATGCGCCTACCCATGAATCGAAAATTTGAATCGCACTAGCACCTGCATTAATTTGCGCCTTCACATAAGTAACCACCATATCACCAAGCTTTTCCATTAAAGCATGCCAAGCGTCTGGTTTAGCATACATAAACGCTTTTGTCTTATGATAGTTTTTGGATGGTCCACCTTCAATCATGTAACTAGCAAGAGTAAAAGGAGCACCGGAAAAGCCTATCAACGGAACATTTAATTGCTCGGTTGTAAGCAGGCTTATCGTGTCAAGGACATATTTAATATCTTGCTCAGGATGTAACATACCAAGTCTTGTAATATCCTCCATTGACCGAATAGGATTCTCTATCACAGGTCCGATTCCTGATTTTATTTCCACATCTACCCCAATGGCAGGCAGTGGTGTCATAATATCTTTATATAATACTGCAGCATCGACATCATACTGATCAACCGGTAATTTCGTAACATAAGCACATAGCTCTGGCTGATGCGTTATTTCAAATAAAGAATATTTCTCTTTAATTGCTCGGTATTCAGGCTGCGAACGACCTGCCTGTCGCATATACCATACCGGAACATATTCAGTGGGCTGTCCTGTTGCCGCTTTAATAAATGTATCTTTCATCTGTTTATTCATCCTTTTGATGTCCACCTTTCAAAGGTATGTATTTCATTCTATATAGTGATCAATGTTATTTATAATAATTATTAAGTTATAATATTTATAAATAATATGCAAGTAAAAAGTTTTTAAACTAATTTTTTATGTTTCTTTCCAAGTTATTACCATCCCAATAAAAAGGAATGCCTGTCCTAGACATTCCATTCTTTTTTCCTTACTATATGTAAAAATATTCATTCTCAATCATGCATATATTTCAATAATATATCTTTTTTACTATCTTTGCATAGATAACTTATCACTTTGTCACAATTTAGACATTTTTTACCCAAAAATAAAGGAGATTACACCTCTTATGAATTATGTGGTAGCGCACACAAAAAGTTAAATCATAAGAACATAAGGGAAAAGCTTTGAATGAAACCAGCTATCTCGAATAACATGGTTTGTTAATGTTAATATAAACAAATAAGAGTTTTTCATTAGTTATGGGTAATTTAAGAGGATCTATCGTAACTTTCCCCTTTCTATTGTATGCTTTATATATCCTTATAACTTGGAGGGAGATTAGTGAATATTTATCTTACTAGCGGAACCTATGATTATTTAGGGAAGAAATACGAAAATAAATTTTCGACTGAAACCATGTTATTAATGCAGGAAGAAGCCAGCGATCGGGCGATACTACTACACGAAAGTCAAGCTCCTTCTTTCTTCCAAGAACCAAGAAGCTATGACATTTTATTCAGTTATGGAATGTTAGAAAATAAAGGATTTATTACCATGAATCATATTCCAGTAAGTGAAGAAAATAAACCTGTTTTCGAACATAAGATGATGAAATACTTCACATCTATCGCAAACAAAGCAATGACAGCTATTCGCTTCCTTCGCCCTGCCAAAGGAGACACATATATCCTCTTTTGTCTATGGGAAGAAAAAGCGAATTATATAAAATGGAAACAGCAAGAAGCAAATGCAGAAGCTCCTATTGGTAAAAGTAATGAAAAAAGCTGGAATAGTTCCCAGCATTCTATCTTTAATGGAAAACCGTATTTCGTACAATTAACAATTCCAGATGAAGAAAAAGCGTAATTAATCCAGTAGCCACCTGAACTTATGACTATCTTGTTTTAATAATGCCATTTCTATTGGCATATACAGCAGCTTGGGTTCGGTCGGCTACTGCTAATTTCGATAAAATATTGCTTACATGTGTTTTTACTGTTTTGATTCCAATATATAGTTCTTCACTAATGGCCTGATTAGTCATTCCTTCTCCAATGCACATTAATACTTCTAATTCTCTTTCTGTTAAATCATCATGTGGTTTTCTTTCTGTTGCTCGCAATTTTTTCACCATCACGTTAGCAACCTTTGGCTCAATCACTGCTTCGCCACTATAAGCTTTATTAATTGCCCGTACAACCTCTGTAGCACTTGCTGTTTTTAATAAATAACTAAATGCGCCTGCTTCTATTGCCGGAATAACTTGTGCTTCATCATAGAAGCTTGTGATAATGATAACTTTGCAGCTAGGATACCCCTTTAAAATATCCTTTGTCGCTTCGATACCATTCCCATTGTCCATTAATAAATCCATTAACACAATATCCGGCTTCTCCTTGAGTACAAGCTGAACTGCCGTCTGACCACTATTTGCCTCTCCTACAATATGAATATTTGGTTCTGTCATTAAATAAGAAATAATTCCTTTTCTCACCATTTCATGATCATCTACCACTACCACTCTAATCATTTTCCCACCCCTTTGTTGGCACTCTAATATCAATATAGGTACCTTCCCCAATTTTTGATCGAAGTTCCATCACACCACCAATTTCCTCACAGCGCTCTCTCATTGTCTTTAACCCATATGATGCAATCCTCTCTATCGTCGGATCAAAGCCTTTGCCATTATCACTTATATGTAGAGAAGCATATTCACCTCGCTCTTCCAAAATGATTCTTACTTTATCTGCATGGGAATGACGAAGCACATTGGATAAAGCCTCTTGAACAATGCGAAAAAGATGTTCCTGCCCAGCCGTAGATAGACCATCTATTTCATCGATGCTTGCAGAAAAATGAAGCATTGTTTTTCCTTTCAGCTCTTGAATAAGTTTGATTATGCCATCACACAACGTATCATTGCTTAATTCAATTGGTCTTAGATGAAGCAATAATGCACGCATTTCCCCTTGCGCCTTGCCTGCAATCGAAACAATCTCCTGTAACTGTTGCTTTGCTAAAGCAGGATCCTGGTCAAAAATTTTATATGCAGCAGAAGACATCATATTTAATGCAAATAATTGCTGACTAACAACATCATGTAAATCTCTTGCCAGTCGTTGTCTTTCTTCTATTACTGCAGCATTGTGGGCTGTTTGTCCAAGCGTTGTTTTTTCATTTGCTAATCTCTGCAAAGAATGAATTTGCTCTTGTTGATAATCAGCAAGTTGATTAAGTTCTTCTTTTACATCATAAACATACTCACTTGATGCAAGCAGCATTTTTTGCGGTATTTTTCCTCTCCTTAAAGACGATATAAACCAAAATATTTCATCTAATTGTTTCTTTATTTTGCCGCTCCATTTAAAGGCAAAATAAAAACCCACCAATGTTATCAGAAAAAAACAGTTGACAGCAAAAATAATATTCCCTATCCTAGACGTTACAAAATTCGGAAATAAATAGATACTAATAAATAGCAGCAAAGAAATACTCAAACTTGTTAAAACGATATTTCGATAATATCCATAACGACTAATTGTCTGTCTCATGTTTCCCCCTTATACCTTTTGCACTGTAATATCGCCTATATCAAGCAAAATATTTAGCTTTATTTTTTTTATTGCCTCTTCATAATAGGCAGATTTATGCTCTAAAGTATTTCCAATTCCTTCCTTAACCGACTGAAGAATTCGTACTTCTCCAATTTTCACTTCGGCATGAACATAAATGGCTAGATCATCTGGAACAATAATTTTCACATCACCAATCCTCGCATGGATAAACAGCTCGGTTTCTCCTTCAGGAATAAAAGCTTTGCTAAAATCAATATAGACATCCCCTAACCCATGAGAAATCTCCATCGGTTCGACAGCCCAATTATCTGTATTATATTTAACATCTCCCATGAGGTTGGATTTCTTTGTATAACTTTTTCCACCACTGTCATCCTCAAAAGTGAACTTAGGTTTGATGAGTCCAAGTGCCATTAAAATAAGAATTAATGGCCATAACTTCCAAAAGTCAATAAATCTAAATTCTAATACTTGAAAACGATCCAAAAGGAGAAGAGTAGCGAAAGTAAGAATAAATAAAGTGAAAAATAAATTACTTTTTTGCTTTAATGTTATTTGATAGAGAGAAAGCAGCCCATAAACAAGCAGCAAAAACGGATATATTATGACAAATAATTTTTTTATTTCCAAGGAAATGACACCAATATTAACAAGTAATAAAATTACTCCTACAATAAGTAAACTAATTGAAAACATTATTTTGGAGATTGATTTTCTCAAAAACTCCCCTTCTTTCCTAGACATCTAAATATAGAATTTTTGTGTAATTCTAAAAAATAGTGCTCTTTCAACTACAAATCTATTGTACTACCATTATGTAATTTTTTGTTCCTTCTTTCGATGTTTTTTTCTCCATCTTAAGAAGGAGTCTTTGGCCAATTTTTCTTCCATGAGTTTTAGATCAGCTCCTTCCTCCCATTCCAAGGCTATGAAGTGAAACACACTATATTTTAAAAAGGAACCAATCACCTTTTACCTATAACCACATAATCTGTATTAACCGAATAGTGATAGATGCCTATAGCATCATTGATTTCAAATCGGGAAAGGAGCTGGATTTATTTGGGGATCGAATTAACGGCACTTCATTGGATATATGTACTTTTTATTGTCTTTATCATCGGCTTTATGGTAATCAGAAGAGATACTACCTTTATTTGTATCGTTGGAATCTTTCTATTAGCGATAACAGCGACCGGATCCTTAAGTACCTCGATTAGCAGTATTTTCAATAGTTTCATCTTTGCCATTACAGAATTGTTACCTACTATTGCTGTCATCTCTATTATTGTGGCAATGAGTAGAATTTTGACGAAAACTGGTATTAACGATGTAATGATTTCTCCCTTTTCCAAACTTATTCGTTCACCTGGACTCGCTTATTGGACGATCGGAATAGTAATGATGCTCATTTCTTTCTTTTTCTGGCCATCCCCCGCAGTAGCATTGATTGGTGCTGTTCTCTTACCAGTAGCTTTACGGGTTGGTCTGCCAGGAATTGCCGTTGCAATGGCGATGAATTTGTTCGGCCATGGAATTGCCTTATCAGGAGATTTTATCATCCAAGCTGCACCGAAACTTACAGCAGATGCTGCCGGCATACCTGTCGAAGACGTCATGCATGCAAGTATTCCCCTTGTGATTGTTATGGGGGTTGTGACAACTATTACTGCGTTCTATTTTATTAAACGCGATATGAAAAGAGGAACACTGACTTTTGCAACTGGAGTCACCTCTATTAATAAATCAGATATTCTTCCCCAAGTAAATAAATTACTACTGAGTAATACACAAAAGAAACTGTTCGCCATCCTAATTCCCATTCTCTATATTCTTGACGTTGCAGCCATGTTTTTATTAGATTTACAAGGGGGAGATGCTACCGCGCTGGTTGGTGGAACGTCCATTTTTATTCTTCTTTTAATAACATTAGTAAGCTATAAAAATAAAGGCTTGGAAAAAACAACGACTTATTTGATCGAAGGATTCCAATTTGGTTTTAAAGTATTTGGACCGGTTATTCCAATCGCTGCCTTCTTCTATTTAGGTGACTCTGGTTTTAGCACAATTATCGGAGACTTTCTACCAAAAGAATCCCACGGAATCGTCAATGATCTCGGTGTTGCTCTTGCTTCCACTGTTCCATTAACGAAAGAAATTGGCGCCGTTACGCTTACAGCTGTAGGAGTTATTACCGGCTTAGATGGTTCTGGCTTCTCCGGCATTTCATTAGCGGGTTCTATTGCCGGTCTGTTTGCCCATGCAATTGGTAGTGGAATAAGCACATTAACTGCTTTAGGGCAAATTGCTGCCATATGGGTTGGAGGCGGAACTTTAGTCCCTTGGGCATTAATCCCTGCTGCTGCAATCTGTAATGTCGATCCATTCGAATTAGCAAGGAGAAATCTTCTTCCAGTCTGTATCGGCTTAGTAGTGACTACTATTTTTGCCATGTTCCTCATCTAACAAAACGATAATCAGTTAAAAATTATTTTTACTGGCAAACCCAAATGATTATACGAAGATGTTAAGATTAGTTCGTATAATTATTTGGGTTTTTAAACTTTTTTAAAAGAAGTTCCATGTAATTTTCTATCACTTCTTTATCCATTAGCTACTTAGTTTTGTTCCTGCTCCTTTTTGTTTATGAAATCGATCATAAAATGTTTCATAAAGACCTACCCATACAAACAGCCAGATCCCTCCTAATAAATAACCGCCAATAACATCTGTTGGATAGTGGGCCTCTAAAACAATTCTGCTTATACCAATTAGCAAAATGACCATAAAAGCAATAGCTGCCAAAATCAGCTTTCCTGCATTCCCTTTTATTTCTTTCGCTAGAATATGTGCAATAAATAGATACAGGAGTAAACCTACCATTGCATGCCCACTAGGAAAACTATAGCTGTCTGTCTCTAATGCTGCAGCAGCTATAGGTCTAGGTCTTGCCACTAAATCTTTCACCCACTTATTCAGTTCATTTCCTAGTCCAACACAAAAGACAAATGCTGCAATTCCTACAAAATCTTTCTTTTTCCACCAAAGAAAAAGAATAAATAGGAAAGCGATAATTCCAATGCCTATTTTATCTGCAATGGATGACATGCCTTCCCAAAAAAGAAGAAAACTAGCTGGAAATAATGTATGTATAAAATGGGCTAGTTCTGTATCAAATGCTAATATTGCTTGTCCATTTACAGCTAGGATTAGCAGGATAAACAATAAGAATGACACGATAATTAATACCCAGGCCATTTTTGATTTTCTAATATCCATAATTCCTCCTAAATGAATTTCATTTTAACCTTATTTTAACAACATCCCTCTTATAAGGATAGGCATAATCTTTACGAAACGTAATAGTTTATTCGCTTTCCACCTCTCTTCTTTATTACTACATGCTATAATAAAAATATTCTAAATAGTCAAACGAGGTGGAAGAGATGTTACAAATTATATGGGAACAACTAGATAACTATTATAATGAAATGGTTAAAATACGGAGATACCTTCATCAATACCCTGAATTATCATTCAAAGAGGTTAAAACAGCTCAATATATCATCTCTTTCTATGAAAAATTAGGAATTCAAGTTACAGGAAACGTCGGAGGTAATGGAGTAGTCGCAAAAATATCAGGGGGGAAACCTGGCAAAACAGTTGCGCTCCGTGCTGATTTTGACGCTCTTCCAATCCATGATGAAAAGAATGTTGCTTATAAGTCAAAGGTTTCAGGTGTCATGCACGCCTGTGGTCATGATGGGCATACTGCAACCTTATTAATACTTGCTAAAGTAATAAATGAGTTTAAAGAAGAATTAGCAGGGAATTTTGTTTTTATTCACCAGCATGCTGAAGAATCAAATCCAGGTGGAGCAAAAGCGATGATTGAAGCAGGCTGCCTGGAAAATGTGGAGGCTATATTTGGCACTCATTTATGGGCTACACTTCCCACAGGGACTATTTCCTATAAAGCAGGACCCATGATGGCAGCAGCAGATGAATTTAAAATTAAAATCCAAGGTCAAGGGGGACATGGAGCACAGCCGCACAAAACGAAGGATTCTCTTGTTACCGCATCTCAACTGGTCCTTAACCTTCAACAAATTGTCAGCAGAAAAGTAAATCCTATCCACCATGCCGTTTTAACAGTAGGCTACCTTGAATCTGGTAATGCTTTTAATGTAATTGCTGACACAGCGATCCTAGGGGGAACAGTCCGGACGTTTGATGAAGAAACGCAATTACTTATCAAGGAAGAGCTGGAGAGAGTAATAAAAGGCACGTGCTATACAGCAAATAGTACGTATGAATATGATTACGATGACGGCTATCCAGCAGTCGTTAATCATCCTGAGGAAACCTCCCTTTTAGCTCATTGTGCGGAAAAAGTTCCGGGAGTGATCGTCCTAGAAGGAGAACCGGAATTAACTGGCGAGGACTTCTCTTATTATCTGCAGCATGTAAAAGGTACCTTTTTCTTTACAGGAGCAATGCCCGATACAAATGGTCCGACTTATCCGCACCACCATCCTAAATTTGATATTAATGAAGAAGCTATGCTTATTGCCGCAAAAACATTAGGTTCTACTGCTATTACTTATAATATTTCCTTAAGCCCAGCAAAGGCTAGGACTAACTTAAATTCATAAAATTTATAAAAAAAGGAAGAGATTCTAAACACCGAATCCTTCCTTTTTCATTTGTTTTGTTCCTGAAAGTAACGCCAGCGATAAACATTTTTAGCTGCTTCTCCCAATTGATCCATTAAATTATAATTAGCGTAGGCACCCACAGCTGCCCCAATTCCTGGCACCAATTGCAGCATTTTTACAAAATCAATAAAATCTCGATATTCCTGCTGTAAATCCTGCCAATTAAGGGTAGCAACTCTGTGCTTTTCTTCTTCCCAATTCTCTATTATCTCTAAAACTTCTCTTCGTTTTTCTTCACTTGAAAAAGCTAACTGAAAGATATAGAGCAAATAGATTCTTTCTTCCACTTGATCCGTATCGTAACCATATGTGGCTGCGGCTTCCATTAAAAAGTTCATTTTGATCGAAAGCAATAATGGAAAATCAGCCAATCCAAGCAATATCCCACCAGCCCCCGTTCCGGCACCTTCTACAACAGCAATCTTTTGAAATTGACTTATTTTTTTCGTTAACTCTTCATCTTTTCCTTGCAAAGAACGGAAGATAGATGGATTTTTTTTCTTGATAATATTGCTGCCAGCAAGTGTTGCTTGAATCATCTGTTTAATTGCTTCCGTAAGGGTTTGATGAACTTTAGCCGGTATATAAGAATTTATTTTATTTTGCGCCTTTTTGGATACTCTATTTAAAATAGAAGACCGTTTTTGGATTTTCCATTTCCACTCTTCTACTTCTTTTAATGCTCTTTGTTCATATTCATTCATTTATCTTCCTCCTTGCTTATGCTTACGTTCCATCTAAAAAATGGTTCCTTATTTTTGAAGTTAATTATTAAAAAAGGAGCTTCCCTTCTATACACACTAAGGTTTAAGCTCCTCCTCTTCTATTATCCCTTTTTCAATTTTTTATTAATATAAAACAGAGTAAAAAAGATAATAAAAACAATATTAACTACTAAAGAAATCAATGCATACATCCAATCTCCTTTTAAGGCAATAATTAGAGACAAAATGATACCTTGACAACTTAAAATTGCTGCTAAGATTTGTTTAAATGATTTTTCTCTAAGAGAGGATGCCACCGGATAAATAGTAATCCACAATTTATTATCATAGGCATTCCAAAGCGGTAACAGCTGCAGGCCTGTTAAGAAAACAAATAATACACTTATGAACACTTGTCCAGGTCCAAAAGATAAGAAAAAAATAAAAATTCCACTTATCAATGTTAACCGAACCGTTAAGCCCAAATAATCCCCTGCACGGACATAGGTTCTCCAGTATAAATGCGTAAATACGTTTTCTCTTGCAAATGAAACACGACTAAATAATACATCTAGAAAACGTCTTCGTTTTATACGATTTCTTAACTTCGGTACCTCTGTAAACATATTGGCAAAGCGATAGAAAGAGGCTAGTCTTTTTTCATCTTGCTCAATTAAATATTCCCATTTTACGCCTTTATTGCTTGTCGCCTTCTGAAAATAAATAAGCAAGAAAGCCATAATTAGAAGAAGGGCAAGAATAAATAACGGAGAAGAGTCAGCAAACAATAAATACAAAATAGCTAAATTAATCAAGAATCTCACAACACTATCTATATGATGATAACGCACATTTACATAGTATTGTATATGCCAGCGAATCAGTAAATTAGCTCCTTTACTTATCAATAACACAATAAGTAAATACCAAAAACGACTAAAATCACCACCGTGTACTTGCGCATATAGTGGCATCAAGGCAGCAAGAATGATGACAAGCAAGTAACCTTGAAGGACAAAGCTAACCAACAGAGATTGGAGAAAATATCTTTTCATTTTGGTTTCAACCGCAATTAAAAATATCCGGTCAGCATCCTTTAAAAAAGTATAGGTTGGACTATTTGTCATAAAAAGAGTAAGGATAATGCTCATAATAAGCGCAACAGGGAAGTCATTCGAAATCGTTTTTAACCATGCTTGATAATAGAAGGCTCCAGTCCCTAGTAAAAAAACTAAAACGATGACAACATGGCCATTAAAAATGTACTTTAAATATTGACTATATTCTTTTGCTGTCTGCCCAGCTCTCTCTCTCCATAACTGCTTCTCATTAAATTCAAACATGTTCTTCTTCCTTTGTAAGATAGATATAAATATCATCCAATGTTGCATTTGGCATGTTAAAGGCTGTCCTTAATTCCTCCATGGTTCCTTGACTCTTTATTTGGCCTTCATGAATAATAATAATCCGATCACAATATCTTTCGGCTGTAGCAAGAATGTGTGTAGACATTAGAATCCCTGCTCCCCTATCCTTCATTATTTTTAGTTGATCTAATAACGATTGAATTCCAAGAGGATCTAATCCGACAAACGGTTCATCCACTATATAGAGAGAAGGTTCCACTAGAAAAGCACACATAATCATTACCTTCTGCTTCATTCCTTTCGAAAAATGAGCAGGAAACCATTTTAGTCTTTTTTCCATCCGAAATTCTTTTAATAATATTTCCATTCTCTTTTGATAGTCAGACTCTGACAATCCATAAGCCATAGCAGTTATTCTTAAATGTTCTTCTAATGTCAATTCATCATATAAAATAGGCGTTTCAGGTACAAAGGTAAATTCCTTTCGATATGCCTCTTTATCGCCTTCAAACGTCTTGCCATTTATAAGGATTTCTCCTTTATGCGGCTCCATCAATCCAATGATATGACGAATAGTTGTACTTTTTCCAGCACCGTTTAATCCGATTAAGCCAACCATTTCATTCGCATGAATGGAAAAGGAAATATCCTTTAAGACAGGATTGCGCGTATATCCTCCGGTAACATTCTTTATTTCTAACAACGCCATCTATTGTACCTCCAATATGTATTATCTATAGTTTAACAACATTCTTGCTTAAATAAAAATGATTGCACAGAAAAATTTTTATTTCTTTCGTATATAAAATTTTGTTCGGGACATTCTATTTATTGAAGGGGAGCACCAAAGAAATATTGCAGTATAACTCCAATATTAAATGAGGTGTTTGCAAAAGATTCTATACAGATTCTTTAAAAAAAAGCTTCCATTCGTTTATAAAAGGGGATGTTTGCCTTGCATAAGCAAGATAGGAACAGAAGATCAGTAACACCAAGCTGCTTCATTAAGAAAACAGCCTAATTCATTTCCACTTTGAAATGAGGTGTTTGTCGCAGACAGTCATCCATTCTTTATACGTTTTTGACATATAAAGACATTTTAAGGGGATGGTTCGTTTGAACAATGATCGATTTCTCTAAAGCTTAACACAATTCATTTTTTAAATGAGGTGTTTATCAAAGAGAAGAACCCTAAATAACGTTAAATAGAAGTTCTCTCCTTCAATAGAGGGTGTCCTTAAAAGGTTTTCTTATTATGTATATCCATAGTAAAGAGGTTTATTCAAACTTCTCGCTTGGACAATCCATATAAGAGGATCCTTTACAAGGCACCCTCTTCCTTTTGTTGTTCAATAAAATAGTTCCTGTGTTAAAATATTGATAATACATAATGAAGGAAGGTATTTTTATGAGTGATTGTATTTTTTGCAAAATAATTGCTGGAGAAATTCCGTCAAAAAAGGTTTTTGAAAATGAACATGTAATGGCGTTCTTAGATATTAGCCAAGTTACTAAAGGACATACATTGGTGATACCAAAAAGACATGTAAAGGATGTCTATGAATTAACTCCTGAAATTGCAAGCAATCTATTTGAAGTTGTGCCAAGTATTGCTTCTGCCATTAAAGAAGTTTATGAACCAATTGGTTTAAATCTCCTTAACAACAATGGTGAAAAAGCCGGACAATCTGTTTTCCATTATCATATGCACCTTATTCCACGTTATGGAAAAGGAGATGGTTTTGGAGCTGTTTGGAAAACAAATTTTGATGGATATTCAAATGAAGAGCTGACAGAGATTGCAGAAAAAATTAATTCTAAAGTAAGATAAGTCCATTAGCTTATTCTCTTCAAAAAATTTTCTAAAAAAATTCATATTTTCAAAAGCTATTTAATAATAGTTTCATTTTTATTAGATTACCGCTCTCTTCCTTAAACAACGACTAAGGAGATTCTAGTATCTGGAAGGAAATATTTTTCTAATAGTATGAAAAAACAAAGCATCTTTTTGAAAAATTCTCACTTTTTCAAAAAGGTGTTTTTTTCATCTGTACAAATCAGCTGAATTTGTTAGTATAAGGGTAATCTTTTTGTCTTTAACGCTTTATTATTTTGAAAAGTTAATTTAGGAGGAAAGAACGTTGAAAAGAGCATATAACTTTAATGCAGGTCCTGCAGCTTTACCAGAATGGGTTTTACACGAGGCAAAGGAGCATTGGTTAAATTTTAATGATACAGGCATGTCTTTAATGGAATTAAGTCACCGTAGCAAAGATTATGAAGCTGTACATAATGAAGCAAAGGAACTCCTTAAATCTCTGCTTTCTATACCAGATAATTACGAAATTCTTTTTTTACAAGGTGGAGCAAGTCTTCAATTTACAATGATCCCAATGAACTTGCTTCCTAAAAGTCAAACAGCTTATTACGCTCTCACTGGAGTATGGTCAGAAAAGGCCATGAAGGAAGCCTCCAAGCTTGGTAATACAGCCATTTCAACTTCAAGTAAAAACGATAACTATACCTATATCCCTGCCCATGAACAGATGAACATACCAGATGACGCGGCATATCTCCATATCACTAGCAACAATACAATTTTTGGCACCCAATGGAGCAGCTATCCAAGCAATTTATCTGTCCCTTTAATTGCGGACATGTCTAGTGATATTTTAAGCACACCAATTGATGTTTCACAATTTGGAATTATTTATGCCGGCGCCCAGAAAAACCTTGGCCCCTCTGGAGTAACTGTAGTCATCATTCGAAAAGATTTAATCAAAGAAGATTCTACTTTGCCAACAATGTTAAGTTATCATACACACGCTAAAAATAATTCTTTATTCAATACTCCGCCAACTTTAGGGATTTACCTTTTATCCCTTGTTCTAAAATGGGTAGAAAAACAAGGTGGAGTGGAAGGTATTGCTAACATCAATAATGAAAAAGCTAAGCATTTATATGAAGTAATCGATCAAAGCAATGGTTTTTATCGCGGTCATGCAGAAAAAACAAGTCGTTCTAAAATGAATGTTACTTTTACTTTGCAGACAGAAGATCTTACAAAAGATTTCTTAAGAGAAGCTAAGGAAGCAGGATTTGTTGGTCTAAACGGCCATCGCTCTGTAGGCGGCTGCCGAGCTTCAATTTATAATGCCGTTCCCCTCGAACATGTAGTAGCATTAAGTACATTTATGAGGGATTTTCAGCTCAAGTATCATCAATAAGAAGACTTTATCTATAGAATACCCTTAACAATAGTAATGATGGCTTGAATACGTTATAATGGTGAAAAAGAGCGAGGTGTAAGAAAAATGAGCGCAAAATCATTCTTATCAGGATTTTTAATTGGAGGAATTGCAGCCGGAATCACTACCTTATTAACTACTCCTTACTCAGGGAAAGAAGTAAGAAAAGCCTGCAGTGATAATGGAAAAGCTTTTCTTCAACATATCCAAGAATTAAAGTTAGATTTAAATGAGATAAAAGACTCTATTAAAACAGCTACAGTAGAAGGTAAAACGGTATTTAGTACTTTTATAGAAGATCTTAAGCTTTCATTGGAAGCATGGCGGGAAGAAGTAAAACCACATCAAGAAATACTTCAAAAAGAGCTAGATGGGTTACAATCCACGATTAATGAGTTAGAAAATGATTTAAAATAATTTAATCGCTTTTACTTATACATAAAAGCTAAGAAAAAAGGAGGAGTTCTAACATGGACTTCCTCCTTTTTTCTACCCTCTTAAAGACTATCTTTCTATGTTATTTTTTTTAACATAACATGTTAAATCTTATTCCCGTATAATTTTTTATCTCCTATTTATTTTGTTTTTTCTTTTCCCACCTTTACATCTCTTTCATTCTAATTTAATTTTTTATTCATTCTTTTTGGCCCTTTTGCTTCTCCATTTTTTTACTATTTATCACTAATTCTTATTTTATCCTTCATTCTTCTGAGTAAATGTATAGACAACTACTGAATTTTTATTTCTTACATTACATTTTTATACAATAAAGCGCTTACTTAAAAGAAAAATTCTTATTTCTAAAAATTTTGTTAATTTTTATCTTTATTAATTTTTGTTTTATTGGCATAATGTTTATAGATAACAGAAAAGTAGGTGAATTTTGGATGGATGAAAGTCAGATTTCAATGAAGGACGCTTTACTCTTCACACAAAGAATTGGACAACTTAGTAAAGCATTATGGAAGGCGATTGAGAAGGACTGGCAAAATTGGATTAAACCATATGATTTAAATATTAATGAACACCATATACTCTGGATTGCTTATCAGCTAAATGGCGCTTCTATTTCAGATGTAGCAAATTTCGGTGTAATGCATGTCTCAACTGCATTTAATTTTTCGAAGAAATTAGAAGAAAGAGGACTACTAGAATTCTCGAAAAAAGAAAATGATAAGAGAAACACGTATATTTGCCTTACTGACAAAGGTAAAAAAGTGTTTGTTCAAATTATGGAAGAATACAATCCAAGCAACAGTTCAGCTCTATCCGCCTCCTTACCAATCAAGAATTTATATGGAAAGTTTCCGGAGCTTTTAGACATAATGACTATTGTTAAACATATTTATGGGGACAATTTCATTGAAATTTTTGAGAAATCCTTTACTAATCTTGACGATATTTTGGAAGAAGATGAAGGGCATTTAAAGCAAAAAGAACCAGTATTTACTAAATAGAGATAATATTAAATTGGGGAATAGGACTCCAGGTTTGGGACAATCTAGACCGGTGGTAAAAAAGATAAGAAGGCAGATTGCTTTCTTATCTTTTTTTCGGAAAATTCAAACAAAAAATACATAGAGAATAGGTTTTCTTCTTCTTATAATTACTAAATATAAAAAATGTCATAAATTTGTATAAAGAGACTATTGATTTTTTACTCTATTCATCGTAAAGTAGCAAGGTGAGTTCGCTTGACTAAAACGCAAGATAAGACAAGGAAAAGATATTCTTCCAATTATTAGTTATTCAAGCAAGAACGTATCATCACAAGTAACTAAAAATTTCTCCCTATGGAGGGTATTACCATGAACTGTTGGAAGACTGTCAACTTCCATAAAAAATATGGAGCTCAGCGCCTATTTATTTTGTCCACTATGACAATGATTGGTTGTTTTCTGTTTCTATATGTACCAATTATAAGCTATTTTGCACATAACAAACTTTCTGACGATTACTTTTTACTATTTATGGCAATGTTTTTACTTATGTATCCATTACACAAGCTACTACATTTATTACCAATGCTTCATTTAGGCGATAAAATTAAAAAAACATGGACTAAGCATTTACAATTTTTACCGATTCTTCATATTCAAGTTAAAGAGCCGATTGGTAAAATGCAGTTTCTCTTTGCTTTAATTATTCCATTTGTGATCATTAGTGGAGTATTATTTCTATCTTGTTTCCTTTTTACAAGTTATGTTCATTATTTTTTAATGCTTTTCGCTTATCATACAGGGATTTGTGTTCCTGATTTTATTCGCATAAAAAATCTATGGCATTCTCCGCGCTCTTGTTATGTAGAAGAAAATGAGGATGGATTTGAGATATTAATAAATAATGTAAGTGAATTATCGTAAAAGGATTCTATTATTGTTTCGTCACACATATAATGATATAAAACTAGATTGAATGTTAATCATTCTTTCTTATTGATAGATTATAAGGAGTCATCTAAGTTCTTTCCAGAACAAAATCTCCAAGTTTACATCTAAAAAAGTTTATAATACTATCTTTTTATCCTTTTATTTGATAATGTAAATAACATACAATAAATTCCGCTTATAAGGAGGGAATCAATGATGATCTCCATTTTTATTATTTTAGCTATTTTTATTTTATATAATATTAATAGACTTACAAATGCTTTATGCTTACAAAAAGAAATTCCTGAAGAAAAGCAGCCAAAAGTTTTTCGAACAATAAATGTTCTTATTACAATTTTGTTGATTTCTTCCTATGTAGATATTCTTTTTTAACAAGCTATGTAGAAAAGAAGCAGTGTGATAGTTGGTAAGCAACCACTATCGCACTGCTTCTTTTTTATATTTCTTCAGATCAACTTATAGCCAAGCTGCTCCGATGATTACTAATAAGATGAATAGTACTACTAATAAAGCAAAGCCTCCACCGTAAACTCCTCCACCAGACATGAAGATTCCTCCTCTCTTTATCGTTCCAGTTGTGTTTTGGCGCATATTAGGCAACCTCCCTAGTAAGATTGCCGTTAATACGCTTATAGCTTACAGCCATGCAGCGCCAACGATAACTAATAAGATAAACAATACAACGATTAAAGCAAAACCTCCGCCGTAAACGTTACCCATAGTAACACCTCCTTTAAGGTTGCTACCATTTGTTCATTCATTTCATGGTGTTTCGGTTCTTTTTCTTTCTTTTATTTGATAGCTAATATCCTTTCATGCCCAATAATGTTTGCACATATAAAATCACACTAAGCCCTATTGGTCACATATTAAGAAGCTAGATCTAAATAAAAGACATTGCTGTTAGGAGCATTATTATGAATAGTCCATCATTCTTATTGTCTTTTTTTCTCTATAAACCGTAACAACCCTCTGAATTTGCTAAGAGCGAATTCTTTAGAGCTCTTTTTCAAGCTCAATTTATCATATGTATTTGCCCTAATTTCGGAACAGGACATATACCCATTTTTTTATAGGGATAGTAAGAGCAAAAAGATAGGGGCTAGATTAGCAAAAAAAACAAAGGATCTTATCTATAAAATTCACTCCCCTACACGAAACACTAGTTAGGAAGGAATCTTATACATTTCATCCTTTGTGATATTAAAAAATACCTCTTCTGGCCTTTTCAGACTGTTATATGCTCGCCTATCTTCTTTCAATTTCCATAAGGCTGATGTCCTGTTTCCTGACATTGAAAATTAGATAAAACAAGTCACATAATAGTGGCCGAGTTTTCTAAACGCTATTTGAAGTTTTTTGGAGCATTCAAGCCGCTTTCTCTAAAAGCCTGCACTAATCTTCTCTATTTCTACACTTCTGAAATATCTAAGCACCTATTTAATTCTCATACACTCTTTCTTCCCCATCTCTACGTTTTTTCTCTTCTTCCAGCCTTTTCATATAAACCTCTCCTTCTCGTTCAATTATTTCATTTTCTGCCGCTCTATCCTCTTTCCCGGTTTTAACAGCCATAAAGGCACTAATCGCAATTCCTCCTAATACAAAAATAACCCAAAGTGGAATTCCTAACATTGAAAACTTCCCCTTTCTAGTAATTTCTATCTTTTATTTCATCCTATGCTAGAAAAACTAGATTATTCCCTTGAACGTAATTATCTAGCTGGAAGTTAAGTATATTAGCCCCTCAAAACACAAAAAGGAAGAGAACCCCATGGGAACTCCTCCTTAGTTTTATTTATGGAATGTCGGCTTATAGAAAGAACGATTTTCCAACGGAAATACTCTTTCCGTAAATTCACCTGGTTTCACTCTATCTAACACACGATCTAGCATATTCATTTTGGCATCTAAATTATCAATATAGTGTAAAATTTCCGCTTCTTTAATTAACGGCGCTTTCGGGCTTCCCCATTCAGGTTTCCCATGATGGGATAATACTAAGTGTTGAAGTATTACTACTTCTTCTCCTCTTATCCCTAACTCATCTGCAGCTTTTCCTATTTCATTAATCATAATAGAAATATGTCCAAGCAAATTCCCTTCCAAAGTATAAGAAGTAGAAATCGGTCCAGATAATTCAATTACTTTGCCAAGATCGTGAAGAATGATTCCTCCATATAGCAAATCTTTATCCAAGCTCGGATAAAGAGAGGCAATCGCCTTTGCCAAATCAAGCATACTAACAACATGATACGCTAATCCAGAAACAAATTCATGATGATTTTTCGTTGCTGCTGGATATTGTAAAAATGCCTCTTGATGTTTCTTTACTAAATGTCTTGTAATTCTTTGTATATTAGGATTCTGCATTTCAAAAATGTAATGTGTGATTTTACTTAACATTTCATCTGTAGTTAGGGGCGCTGTTTCAAGGAAATCAGCCAATCGAATGCCCTCTTCTCCTGTTGCCACCTTTATTTGGCGAATTCTTAATTGCAGTTTTCCACGATAACTTTGAATATCTCCATTCACTTTTACAATCGTTTCCGGACGATAGCTCTGCTCATCCATTTCTGTAGCATCCCAAAGCTTTGCTTCAATTTCTCCACTTTTATCTTGAAAAATAAGCGTCATAAACGGTTTTCCGTTACTTGCAATAGCCTTTGTTGCATTCTTTATTAATAAATAAGATTCAAATTGCTCCCCAACTTCATATTGAAGTACTCCTTTTTTCTCCAACTCACTCTCTCCTTTATCTTTCTCTTTATTTAGTATAGCACGAAGTCATTCCAACTTTATAAGCTTGTTTCTCTTTCCTCTGCTGGTAATACATGCAAGCTTTCATCGGGAAAATATTTTAGTAGATGACGGTGACAAGTAAAGAAAATCAGCTGATTTTGCTTACAATTCTTTAGTAATTGGATCACTTTTTCTGTACGTTTTTCATCAAAATTAACGAAGCTGTCATCAATAATAAACGGAAAACAAAAGCTTTTATAAAATGTTTGTGCCAAAGCAATGCGAATGGATAAGTAAAGCTGTTCAGTCGTTCCCTGGCTTAATTCCTTCGCTTCATAAAAAAGATGATGCTGACTCTCTACTAAAAACCCAGCTCCTTCCTCCTTGGGAACAATCCGAATATATTTCCCTTCCGTTAGAAAAGCGAGATTTTCCTCTGCCTTTTGCAGCATAGCGGGCAGCTGTTTTTGTTTATATTGTTCAACGGTTTTCGCTAACAGCTGTTTTGCTATAGCAAACTTTGCCCATTCTTTCACATCTTCCTTAAATTCCGACTGAGCTTGTTTAAAGGAATGTAATAAATCTGTATATGTCCCTCCGCCTTCAATTCTAGAAATGGTAAAGTTAGTTGCCGCTGCCTCTTCTACGAGTTCCTGTAAGCGAGAAGCTAATTTATCCATCCGCTTTTTCTTTTCCTCTAATTGCAGCTCAGGATTTAGAATTTGTTGATACAATGAAATATGCTCTTTTGCTATATTAGTCATTTCTAATTGAACGTTAATCGCAGCAAGTCTTTCTTTATATTTAGCTCTCTCCATTTCCAAGGTGGCCTTTTCACGAAATGCCTCTTCATCCGTAACATCTGCAAAGGAAAATAGCGCAGCCTTTTCTTCTGCATAGCGATTATATTCTGTTTGGTATTTATCCAGATCCTCTGATAGTTCTGTTTGCTTTGTCCGTAATGCTTCTTTTCGATCCGTTTTCTTTTTTTCTTCCTTTAGTGTCGTTTTTAAACGGTAGCACATATTAGCAATTGTATCTTTCTCATCTCCTATAAAAGTTCTGAAGAAATAGCTGATTTTGCTAATAATTTCCTCACTCTCTCGATGAATCTCCTCCAATTCTTGATGATAGGAATTTCTTTCTCTATCTTTTCCTTTCCATTCTTCAATTAATAAAAAGGCATCATATATTTGTTGTGTCGCTAGTTCATATGGAATGTTCAGTTCATTAGCCAATTGTCTTAACAACTTCTGATGGGAAAGAAAATCCCCTTCCCACTTTTCAAATGCCTCTAATACCCTCTCATAGCTTTCATTTTGCTGCTCCAATTTAAATTGGAGTTGTGTGAATTTCTCTCTTCTCGTCGTATCCTCTTCAAACTTCTGAGCTTCATAACGAGAAATGCCTTGTCCCTTTTCAAAGCTTTCGACTAACTGAGTACGTTCTTCCTTAATAAGTACTAATCTCTTCTCTTTTTTGCTGATTTCATTTTTAGCTAGTTTTCTTCCAGACAGGAAAAACAACACATAAACAACACATACAACAAAGCAAATAAGGGTTATGAACCATTGCTCAAAAAACAAAGCTCCCGCTCCAGCCAGTAGAAGAAACACCGTTAAAACACTAGTTATCATTGTATTATGCTTCATGCGTTTCTCTTCTAACTTCCTCTGATCTTCCAGTTGATTTATTTCTCTAGAAAGTAAATCTGCTTTTTCCTTGTTCCAGCTATATTGATGATCTGCATTTATACGTTCTTCTAATCTAGCTCTTTCTTCTTTTGGCAAGAGCCTCTGCTTATTCTCCTTCACTGCCTCTTCTAAGGATTCTAAAGCTGTTTGCTCAGCCTTTAGCCGCTCGTCAAGCTCTTCTTTCTGCTCTTTTAATCTCCGTTGCTTAGAAGCAGCTTGTGCACATTGCTCTTTTAAAAAGATGCTTGTATTACTTTCCTTCAATAACATTTTCTCTTCAATCGGTAAATGCAATTTACTCTTTAAACTATCAATATCTTCTTCTATCTTTTTAACTTGATTTTCAACTTGCGTCTGCCGATTTTGTAATTGTTCATATACGGGGAACTTTTCAACAGCAAGTAAGATATTATTTTCAGCGATAAGAAGTTCTTCCTGTATAGGAATGCTTGCTATTTCTTGTTCCATTTCTTCCATCCGTGCTTCTATATGCCGAATTTCAGCTTCTACAGAAAGCAATTTCTCCTTCAAGGCTTCCCATCTCATTAATCCATTTTGAGGAAAATTGAAGTCTTTGCAGGTAGCTAATTTTTGCTCTAACAATTCCTGCTCACGTACCATCCCTCTAATTTTAATCCATTCTTCCAATAACCATTTTTCATGCTCTTCTTTTTTTAACTCTGCTTCTGTCAGCTGTCTCTCTTGTTCAATCTTTCTTTTCTTTGCAAGTAATTGTTCATATTGATTATTATCCTTCTCTGCACTTTTTAATTGGCTATGCTTATCTCGTAAAACTTGCAGTTTTTCATTAAGGACAGGCTTCTTCCCGCTAGGCTTGTAGCGTACATCTAGTTCCTTCTGCAGCTCATTTTCTACTTTCAATAAGCGGTCAGATCCGACAGCGCCAGTGGAAAATAAAAAGCGCCCCAGCTCTTCTCCTCTTAATTGCTGGACATTTTGCAATCCATGTAAATTAAAAGAAAAGATTGATTGATAGAGAGCTTTATCGATTCCTGCTAATAGTTCATCTAGAAGCTCCTCTTGTCCTCTTCTTCCATCCGCTAAAGTAACTGTCACATCCCCTGTAGCTTTTCCTTTTACGCGTTCGATTGTTGTTAATCCGAATTTTGGAAAATAGATGTCTAATTTCCCGCCATATTTATGCTGCAGCTTTGGCTCATAGCGTAATTCCGTCTGCTGTTTTGTGGGGAATCCGAATAAGATGCTATGAATAAAACTCATAATTGTCGATTTTCCTGCCTCATTTTCGCCATAAAACACATGAACAGGGGAGTGAATGGAAAACGTTATATTTTCTAGCTTTCCATATCCGTAAATCGTTATTTTCTTTAATTCCATATTAGTTGCCTCCCCTCTTCACCAGCATTGTCAGCAGTAAATCTTCTGCCTCTTCCGCTAATTCTTGTTTTTCTTCAGCTGTAAGCTCTTCTAAAAAGCGATGGGCCTTTGGATGCTGAAATAAAGGTGCAACTGCTTCATTCACTAGTTCGAAATCCTTTGTTACAGCAAATAGTTCTTCATAAAATGCCGATTCCCTTAACAAATTCTCTTTTAACCATTCTGTATTTTCCTGTACTTTTATCGAATTAACCCAGACAAAGGAGTCCTCATCTACCTCATCTTGCTGAAGGATCTCCAATAAATCAGAAGCTAGAAAAGAGTCTTGTAAACGCAATTTCTCTATCTCTAGTGATATAAGGTAAGAATATTTCCTATCTCCAACTGCATCCATTTCTTTTCGACAGAGCTTGTATAAATCATCAAATGTATGGACAAAACTGGCATCTATTTTCACTGTTTCCCAAATTACTTCAGAGGTTGGAATAAATTCTAAACTGGCATCCTCATCCCTTAGTTCCACATAATAGCATCCCTTTACTTCTGTTTCCTTTTTATGTCGTCCTTGAATGTTTCCTGGATAGACAATCGGAGGCACAGACTCTAAAATTTCCCGTTTATGGATATGTCCTAGGGCCCAATAATCCATTTTCTTAGCAAGTAAATCCTTTACTTGAAAAGGAGCATAGGCGCTATGTTCAGTCGAGCCCTCTAAATTGCCATGCAGAATTCCAACATGAAAATTTGCCTCACCGCTTCGTTCGTATTCAACAATTCTTCGCTCTTTAATATGTCTTGTTTCATAACTAAATCCATAAAGATTCACCGATAAATTATTTTTCACATATTTTTTTACTGTTACCATCGATGGAAAAACATGAACATTAGGAGGAAGTTCTATTTGTACCCAGCTTCCATTTAAATGATCATGATTTCCATGTATCAGATACACTTCAATTTGATTTTCCTCTAAGCGCAGCATTTCATTTCGGAAGCGAATTTGCGCTTTTATACTTCTATCTTCCCCATCGTATATATCTCCAGCAATAATTATAAAGTCTACCTTTTTGCTGATGGCTGCATCAATAACCTTTTTAAATGCAGTAAACGTGCTTTCTTTTAGTTTGTTATGTATTGTTACGGGCAAATTCTTCAACCCAACCATCGGACTGTCTAAATGTAAATCTGCACAATGTATAAAGGATATTTCCATACTCTCACGTCCTAAAACTATTTGCTTCTATTCTACCATGCAAAAAATACGAATGCACGTTCTTATCCTTTTGCAGCTTGTTTTGGAACATAAAAAATGCCTCACTTATTATGAGGCATTTTCCGAATTATTCTTTTTTCGTTAGCTGCAGGGCTTTTTTAATATCTTTATAAGAGTTAGATTTTCCGTACATAAGGACGCCGCCTTTATATACTCTTGCACCAAAAATAGCGAGAATCATAATGGTTGCCACTAAAACAACAATTCCTAAAATAGGTTCCCAAACTGGCAAATTCAGCATTCCTACTCTCATAAACATAAGCATAGGTGTAAAGAATGGGATATAAGATGTAATTGTTACAAAAGTGGTATCAGGTGCGCTTAATCCGAACATCGCAATCATAAATCCGGCCACAATTAATAATGTCATTGGCGTAATCATTTGCTGCACATCTTCAATTCTACTTACAAGCGAACCTAGCAATGCAGCCAGAGTAGCATATAGGAAATAACCTAAAATAAAGAAGATCGCCGCATAGATAATGGTACTTACAGGCACTTCGCTAAATCCGAAGAATCCTTCCATCGAACCTAGGCTATCATTGTTAGTTAATGAAAAATAACCTACAAGCATCAAAATCGCCAGCTGAGTTAAGCTTAATAAGCCGATTCCCAGAATTTTGGCAAACATATGCTTAATTGGAGATACACTTGAAATTAAAATTTCCATTACTCGTGAGGATTTTTCAGTCGCCACTTCTGTCGCTATCATATTGGCATATAGGATAACGGCAAAGTATATTAAGAATAAGAGAACATAAACTAACCCTCTAGCCTGGTTTAATTCTTCTTCTGTCTTTGCATCTTTCTCAAGAGCAATTTTTTCAAATGCAACGGGTTCATTCAATTTCGTAAGCTGCTCATTCGTTAAATTGAGTTGATTCGCTGCTAATTGACTTTTAACCATTTGAATACTATTGGTAATATTATCGGAAACAGTTGTTTCTGCAATATCCATGGTATAATAAGTCGCTATAGGTAATTTACTTTCATCCATATTCACTATTAGTAAACCACTATAATTTCCTTCTTCCACTTCTTGTTTTGCTGCTTCTTCACTGTCCTTATAAGCAACTAATTTTAAATCTTCATTTAACGTCTCTGTTGCCTCTTGAATTGCTGGTAATAAAGAGTTGCTTTGATCAATTACGGCTACTTCCGTCTTTCCTTCATCACTAGAAAAAGTATCGATAATCGTAGTAATATTTGTTAGTGCAACCACAAATATTAAGGTAATAGCCGTTGTAATTAGAAATGATTTCGTTTTGAACTTACTTAAAAAGGTATGAAATAAGATAACCCAAAAACTATTCAAGAGAAGCACCTACCTTTTCGATAAAAATATCATTTAAAGAAGGCTCTTCTAATGCAAATTTGCGAATAAAGCCCTTTCCAACTATATCATTTAGAATTCGCTCCGCAACTTCTTCTCCTTCAATTTGCAAAGAAACACCTTCTGCTGTTTCTTTTAATTTTAATACGCCTGGATAGCGAATTAAATGTGTCAAATCAAAATCAGCGTGTATGGTTACATTCTTCTTCCCAAAGCTTCTCTTAATATCCTTAAGAGAGCCATGAACAACAGGCTTTCCTTTATGCATAATACAGAGATGCTGGCATAATTCCTCGACATGCTCCATCCGGTGACTAGAGAATACAATACTTGTTCCATTATTTTTCAAATCTACTACTGCACTTTTTAACTGCTCCACATTTACTGGATCTAACCCACTGAATGGCTCATCTAAAATTAATAATTTAGGCTTATGTAAAACAGCACTAATAAATTGAATTTTTTGTTGGTTTCCTTTGGAGAGCTCCTCTACTTTTTTATCCATGTATTCAGGAACCTTAAAGCGGTTTAGCCAATATTCTAGCTCATTTAATGCTGCTTTTTTTTCCATGCCTCTAAGTCTCGCTAGATAGATAAGCTGATCCCGTACTTTTAGTTTAGGATATAGACCTCGCTCTTCCGGCAGATATCCAATATATGGACTTGTTGAGTAATTAATCGGCTTACCATCCCAGGTTATTTGTCCTGCTGTACTTTCTAATATTCCTAAAATCATGCGAAAAGTTGTCGTCTTTCCTGCTCCATTGCCTCCAAGAAAGCCGAACATTTCATTTTCAGGAATCGAAATAGATAAATCATCTACTGCTGTGAACGAACCAAATTTTTTTGTCACGTTTCTTAGCTCTAATGACACAAAATCCCCTCCTCACTCTTTAATACGAATAGAACGGTAAAAGGTTTCAATGGATATTACTATTATCTGTAGGAAATAAGAAATAATTAAAACTTGAGTGGAATAGAACCTGATGTATATTGAGTTTCATAAAAAAAAGCTGCTATATACTCTATTGAGTC